>CAMLSX010000021.1 GCA_946484175.1 uncultured Clostridia bacterium | reverse complement strand
ACCCTTGATCCTACGGGGCTTTTCCGGTTTGTCGTAATTATACCGTAAGGGCATAGCTGCGCCTCGTTACTTCTGGCAAATGGTGTTCCCATGAAGCAGATTCAGGAATGGCTTGGTCACAGTGACTTCTCAACAACGGCAAACATCTACGCGCACTTGGATTACAGCTCGAAGTTGACTTCGGCTGACGCGATGCTCAATGGTTTGGGGCTTGTTCCGAACTAAAAAAGTAAAGCCAGCAGCCGGAAAAACCGGCTACTGGCGTACTGTCTGGCGGAGAGTTAGGGATTCGAACCCTAGGTCCCTTTCGGGACACAGCATTTCGAGTGCTGCACCTTCGACCACTCGGACAACTCTCCAAGGTTTATCTCAACATCAAAACTACCTCGGAAAACGGGGAGAACTGATGGGGAGAACAAGCAAAAATATTAAGTTTAGAATACCCGAAAAGCCCCGTAAAATCAAGGGTTTTCGCTTAGGAGGCTACCGAACAGCGACCACGATTTCGAGTCGAGCTCGTTATGACCGCTTCGATACGTCTCCATTTAATAATTATTTAGTTTTTGGGGCAAATAACATGATTTCGAGTCAGGCCCGTTATGACCACTTCGATACGCTTCCAAATTTTATTTTACTGCAAAGATGCGTAAAAGCAACATTATTAATGATACGTGCCAGCAAGCAAAAAGTCAAGTGTTTTCTGAAGAAAATATAGAATAAAAATAAATAGAGGCCGCCAAATTTCAGCGGCCTCTGTTTTGTTTTTACGGAACCATATTTCCTGCTGCTTTATACAGCCCATACCATTCCTCACGAGTCAGAGGAATTTCTGAACCGGCACAGCCTTCCAACATTCTGGAAAGTCTTGTGGTACCCAAAACAACCTGAATATTAGCCGGATGACGGGTCAGCCAGGCCACTGCAATACCAGTAGGAGTCACGCCATATTTTTCTGCCAGCTCTTCACATTTGCGGTTAAGCTCTGCATATTTCTCCAAATCGCCCAAGAAGGGACCCTCGAAAAAGCCCTTCTGGAATGGAGACCAGGCCTGAATCGTGATATTATTCAGACGGCAATATTCCAGCGTGCTTCCTGTACGGTCCACACTCTGATCAATGTGCATATTCACTGCCATTCCGGAATCCACCAGCGGGCTATGCACGACACTCATTTGCAGCTGATTAAACAGGAATTTCTGCCCAAATGCCCGCTGCAGCAGCTCGATTTGTGCGGGATTCTGATTGGAAACACCGAAATAGCGAACCTTTCCTGCATCAAACAAAGTTTGTAATGCTTCTGCCACTTCTTCTGGCTCCATCAAAGCATCGGGGCGGTGCAGCAGCAGAATATCCAGATAATCAGTGTGCAGGCGTTTCAAAATTCCATCCACTGACTTGAGAATATGTTCTCTGGAAAAATCATAATATCCGTTGCGGATTCCGCATTTGCTTTGCAGCACCATTTTCTCGCGTACAGAAGAATTCATCTGCACTGCTTCTGCAAACAATTCTTCACATTCACCGCCGCCATAAATGTCAGCATGGTCGAACATATTCACACCTGCCTCCATCGCGGTACGGATCAGATTCTCTCGCGCCGGTGCATCCAGACCATTAATTCGCATGCAGCCCATAACAATATTGGAAACTTTTAAATCGCTCCCCGGAATTTGTAAATACTTCATATTACTTCCTCCCTTTATGCCCTTGCGGCATTTTCTGTTTTCTATAGTATCACTACTTTCCGATTTCGTCATCTACTTTTATGCTGTTTTTACGTTTTTTTCATAACTTTAGGAAAAACAGAGAAAATACTATCCGATAACGCTTCTTCATTTTTGAAGTTCTTCTATTATTTACAAAATTATTAAATTTCACAAAGCTAACAAGTTGATTTTGACAATCGGAATAAAAGTGGTTATAATGAAGAATACAGCATCCTACACAGAGTGTTTTGATCTTCTGAAATAAAGATGCTGATATGACAGGTGGTGAATGCAATGGCACAATCGACCATTCAATCCGTCCTGCTTGCTGAAAATGATGCCCTTCAATGGGAAAATGATGCCAAAGAACAGGCCGCAGCCCTTGTAGAGCAGGCAAAAAAGGACGCAAAAGAACTTTTGAAGGAATCAGAAAAACAGGCAATCAAAGAAAAACAGCAGCAGCTTCAGAAAGCAAAAGAGGAAGCGGAGAATACTGCCAGCAGCCTTCAGCAACAGGCCAGAGAGCAGGCCATGGCGCTTAAGGAACAGGCAAAAGCCAGACAGAAAGACGCTGTCCGGGAAATTCTTCGTGTCGTTTTGTCCTGATGCTGCCCTTTTTATATCACACTGTTAAAGGAGGGAGACTATGGCTGTATTACCCATGCGCCGCATTTCCATCTATGGGCTGAAATCCCAGCGGAAGGGCGTGCTGGAACTGCTCCAGCGACGCGGCGCAGTGGAAGTCATTGCACAGCAGCCGGATGAGGATAAACTGTCCACCATGGATACCCAGGCGGCCCGAAATCAGTTTTTGTCCACACAGTCTACGGCAAAACGGGCGTTGGAGATTCTGGACATCCACTGCCCTGTGAAAAAATCACCACTGGCCATGCTGGAAGGACGCACGCCCATTTCATCGGAAATGTATAATGATGGTTTGCAGCGTGTCAAGGAAATCAGCGCCGTCGCTTCTCGTATTGTTCAGTTGGAACGGGATCGGGAGGACTGTAAAGCCGAAATTCTCCGTCTGCAAACTCAGAAAGAATCCCTTTCTCCCTGGTTGGGGCTGGATATCTCCATGCGGATGAAGGGAACCCGCTCCACTTCGGTGTTTATCGGAACCTTTCCCCAGGCCTATACCCGGGAGCAGATTTTGATTGCTTTGGCTCAAAAACTGCCGGAGGTACACGCCATTGAGGTAGAGGTACTCAGTACCCTTTCCCAGCAGACCTGTGTATTTTTGATTTGTCTCAGTGAAGAAAGCGCTGCTGTGGAAACAGCTCTTCGTTCTATGGGATTTGCATGGCCTCCGAACCCCAGCAAAAAGCCGCCGTCTGAAAGGGTTCAGCAGCTGGAAGGCTGGATTCAGGAGCAGGAAGAAAAGCTCTCCGGGATTTTACAGGAACTGAAAACCTATGGGAACCGGCGGGACGACCTGTGCTTCCTCTATGATTACTACGCCATGCGCATTGAGAAATACGAGGTACTGGCCCTTCTTTGTCAGAGCCGCCGGACGTTTATCATCACTGGCTATCTGCCTGCCAAAAACGTCCCCGCACTGGAAAAAGAGCTGACGGAAACCTTTACCGTGTTTGTGGAAACCGAAGAACCGGGTGAGAACGAGGAAGTTCCGGTAGCGTTGGAAAACAACGCCTTTGCCGCTCCCATGGAACCGGTGCTGGAGGGCTACAGCCTTCCCAAGCGGGGAGAAGTAGACCCCTGTACCCCTATGGCGTGTTTTTATTATCTGTTGTTCGGTATGATGCTCTCCGACGCGGCCTACGGTTTGATTATGACCATCGGATGCGCCGCAGTATTGTTAAAATTCAAAAATATGGAAAGCGGGCTGAAAAAGTCCCTGAAAATGTTTATGTACTCCGGCATCTCCACCACCTTCTGGGGCATCCTGTTTGGAAGCTGGTTCGGTGATGCGGTAACGGTGATCTCCAAAACCTTTTTCGGTACGGAAGTCACCATCCCGGCCTTGTGGTTCGTGCCGCTGAATGAGCCGATGCGGCTGCTGGTGTTCTCGTTCCTGCTGGGTATCATTCATCTGTTTGCCGGTTTGGGCGTGCAGTTTTACCAGTGCGCCAAAGCGGGACGGTGGAAGGACGCCATTTACGATGTGGTGTTCTGGTATCTGCTGGTAGGTGGCGGCATCGTTTACCTGCTCACCATGGAGATGACCACCGAAATGTTGGGACTGGGCTTTACCCTGCCGGAGCCTGTGGGCACCATTTCCGCTGTCTGCGCTGGAATTGGCGCGGTGGGCGTGCTCTTTACCGCCGGGCGGGATTCCAAAAACCCCGGAAAGCGGTTCTTAAAGGGCATATACGGCCTCTATAATGTTTCCGGTTACCTCAGCGACATCCTTTCCTATTCCCGACTGCTGGCCTTGGGATTGGCTACCGGCGTTATCGCTTCGGTGTTTAACCAGATGGGCGCCATGGTGGGCGGCGGCGTAGTGGGCGCTATCGTGTTCACGCTGGTGTTCCTCATCGGCCACACCCTGAACATCGGAATCAACGTGCTGGGCGCGTATGTCCACACCAACCGCTTGCAGTATGTGGAATTCTTCGGCAAGTTCTATGAGGGCGGAGGGAAAAAATTCAACCCCTTTGCCGCCCATACCAAATATTACAAAATCAGGGAGGAAAATAAACCATGACCTTCACAGATCTTTTGAACACTCTTGGCGTTCCCATGGCTCTTTTAGGAGCCGTCCTCGCAGCTCTGATGGCCGGTATCGGTTCCGCTATCGGTGTCGGTATGGCGGGTGAAGCCGCTGCCGGCGCTCTCACCGAAGACCCCAGCAAGTTCGGCAAAGTGCTGATTTTGCAGCTGCTCCCCGGTACCCAGGGCATTTATGGATTGCTGATCGCGTTCCTGACCCTCTCCAACATCGGTATTCTGGGCGGCAGTGCTGACATCAGCTTTGCAAAAGGCATGCTGTACTTCTTCGCCTGCGTGCCCATGGGCTTTGTGGGCCTGTGGTCCGCCAAGCGTCAGGCGCGGGCTTCCGTTGCCAGTATCAACCTCATCAGCCGCAAGCCCGACCAGTTCGGTAAATCCATCATCTTGCCCGCCATGGTAGAAACCTACGCGGTGCTGGCTCTGCTGGTTTCCCTGCTGGCGGTTGCCAATATCGGCAAACTGCCCCTGTAATTAGGGACTATCTGAAAAGTCGAAATCATAGACTTTTCCGACAATCAACGCCAGCTACTGCGTTAAAAATACTCGGAATCCAGTAAGGATTCCTGCGTTTTTTGCCTTGTATCTGTTCGTTGCTCGTGGAAAATTCGTCGATTTCTTTGTTTTCAGAAACGCCCTGGCTATTTTAAATTCAGCAAGGAGGTGCTGTCTGTGACAGGCCTTGACACCATATTGGAATCCATACGCAAGGATGGGCGGGAAAGCGCCGACGAAATTCTGGCAAGAGCCAGACAGGAGGCAGAAATCATCACAGCCCACGGAAATGAGGAAGCTCAATCGCGTCGGGAAGAAATTCTTCGCGATGCGCCCCAGCAGGCACAGGATGCCGCCGACCGGGTGCTGTCTTCAGCACACCGGGAACAGCGAAGAATTCTGCTCGTTGCCCGGCAGGAAAGCATTCAGGAAACACTGGAAGCGGCAGAAAAATCCCTATTTGAGTTAACCGATGAGGATTATTTCACCGTGCTGCTGGGCCTTGCGGCAAAGCGGGCGCTGCCCCAAAAGGGCGAACTGGTACTGGGAAGCCGGGACTTTGCCCGGAAGCCCGCCGACTTTGAAAAAAAATTGCAGACTGTCCTGCCGAAAGGCGCAGAACTGACTGTTGCATCAAAACCCAATCCTGCCATTGACGGCGGATTTCTGCTGCTGTATGGCGGCATTGAGGAAAACTGCACCTTCCGTGCCCTGTTTGATGACAAGCGGGAAGAATTGCAGGATCTGACGAATCAAATTCTCTTCGCCGACTGACGGCGTGATGAAAGAAAGGAGGAAAGCCATGCCGGAGTTATACCCTTACGCCGCAGCGCGTATCCACGCCCGGGAGCTTTCCCTTCTCAGCCGTCAGAACCTGGAACAGCTTTTGGCGGCGAAAACCTATGATGAATGCTTACACAGCCTTCACGGCATGGGCTGGGACGAAGGCGACACGGCCGAGGAAATTCTGGTGGCGGAAACGGAAAAGACCTGGCAGCTCATGGGGGAGCTTCTCCCGGAGCTGGAGGTGTTCCAGATTTTCCGCCTGCCGGTGGATTTTAACAACGCGAAAGCGGCGGTAAAATCGGTGGTCACCAACGTACAGGCGCAGCATGTGTTTCTGTCTGGCGGCTCCATTGAACCGGAATCCCTTGTAAAAGCGCTCAAGGACAATGATTTTTCCCAGATACCCGAATGGATGGCAAAGCCCTTGCAGGAAGCCCAGCAGCTTTTGCTGAAAACCCGGGACGGGCAGCTGTGTGACGTGCTGCTGGACAAGGCAGCGCTGGACGCAATTTTACAGGCTGGGAAAAGCTCTGAATGTGCCCTGCTCCGGGAATATGCGGAACTGTTTGTGGCGGCGGCGGATTTGAAGATTGCCCAGCGGGCCATTCTCACCGGACGCCCGGCAGCTTTTTTGAAAGAGGCGCTGGCCGAGTGCGGCACCCTGAATCTTTCCCGGCTGGAAGCAGCCGCACTGGAGGGCATGGACGGTCTGGAAAGTTATCTTTCCCTCACGCCTTATGCCGACGCCATTCCCGCACTGAAAGCCGGGGCTTCCGCCTTTGATAAATGGCGGGACGACCGGATTATGGCGCTGATTCAGGGAGAAAAAGCCAACCCCTTCACCTTGGGGCCGGTGGCGGCGTATTTTCTCGCCCGGCAGAATGAAATTGCCATGGTGCGCATTATCCTCTCCGCCAAGCGAAACGGGCTGGATGTGGAAGATGTGCAGGAAAGGCTGCGGGTGATGTATGTATAAGGTAGCAGTTTTGGGCGACCGGGACAGCATTTACGGATTTGCTGCCCTGGGCCTTGAGATTTACCCGGTAGAGGATGCGGTGGACGGCGCTCATACCCTTCGCCGGTTGGCAGAAGGGGAGTACGCGGTGGTGTATATCACCGAAGCCCTTGCCGGACAGATAGAGGAAGAGCTGGATAAATGGCGCAGCCGCCCTCTTCCCGCTATTATCCCCATTCCCGGGGTTTCGGGGAACACGGGCCTTGGAATGCGGATAGTGAAGAAATCCGTAGAGCAGGCAGTGGGCTCCGATATTATTTAAGAAAACAATTTTTTAGGGGAAACCCCAGACGTGGGTTTCCCCTCGAAAATAGCCCACTGGGCTATTTTCTCACCCCTTCCTGCGTTTTGGAAAGGCAGAAAGAGTTCCGCTGTCTGCGGACAGCGGCCAGAGGGGCTCCTCGCCCCCTGGACCCCTCGCCAAAGGGACTAAGTCCCTTTGGAATCCGTACTTCGCGGGAAAGCCTCTGCAAGCGGCAAGCGTTTTCCACGCGGACTGTTTACACATTCAATGCGGTTTTGTGTCCCTCCGGGCATAAAACCCGGAAAGGATAGAGGACTATGAGCAAAGGTGTTATCCGAAAGGTCGCCGGGCCTTTGGTCATCGCCGAAGGAATGCGCGACGCTAACATGTTCGACGTGGTGCGCGTCAGCGAGCAGCGGCTCATCGGCGAAATCATCGAGATTCACGGGGGCGACGCCTCCATTCAGGTATATGAGGAAACCTCCGGCCTTGGCCCCGGCGAACCGGTGGAGTCTACCGGCGAACCTCTTAGTGTGGAGCTTGGCCCCGGTCTGATTAGCAGTATTTATGACGGTATCCAGCGTCCTCTGGATGCCATTATGGCCGTTTCCGGAAACAGCCTCCAGCGCGGCGTGGAAGTGCCCTCTTTGAAGCGGGAGATTTTGTGGCACTTTGCCCCCACCGCAAAAGCCGGTGATTCCGTCACCGGCGGCGATGTTCTGGGTACGGTACAGGAAACGGAAGTGGTTCTCCACAAAATCATGGTGCCCCCCGGAATCGTGGGCAAGGTAAAGTCCATCACCGAGGGCGACTATCACGTTACCGACACCGTGGCAATTGTAGAGGACGAAAACGGCGCGGAAATTTCCGTCACGCTGATGCAGAAATGGCCTGTTCGCCGTGGCCGCCCGTATCAGAAAAAGCTTTCCCCCGACCGTCCGTTGATTACCGGACAGCGGGTCATTGATACCCTCTTCCCCATTGCCAAGGGTGGCGTGGCGGCAGTGCCCGGCCCCTTTGGCAGCGGCAAGACCGTGGTGCAGCATCAGCTGGCAAAGTGGGCGGATGCGGATATCGTGGTGTATATCGGCTGCGGCGAACGCGGTAACGAGATGACCGACGTTTTGAACGAGTTCCCCGAGCTGGTAGACCCCAAAACCGGTTATTCCCTGATGAAACGCACCGTGCTCATCGCCAATACCTCCGATATGCCGGTGGCAGCCCGTGAAGCCTCCATTTATACCGGCATCACCATTGCCGAATACTTCCGGGATATGGGGTATTCCGTGGCATTGATGGCCGACTCCACCTCCCGCTGGGCAGAGGCGCTCCGCGAAATGTCCGGACGACTGGAAGAAATGCCCGGTGAAGAAGGCTACCCTGCCTATTTGGGCAGCCGTCTGGCTCAGTTCTACGAAAGAGCCGGGCGCGTCACCGCTTTGGGCCACGAGAGCCGCGAGGGCGCTCTGTCGGTTATCGGTGCGGTTTCTCCTCCCGGCGGCGATATTTCCGAGCCGGTTTCCCAGGCTACCCTGCGTATTGTCAAGGTGTTCTGGAGCCTTGACTCCGCCCTTGCTTACAAACGACACTTCCCCGCTGTGAACTGGCTGACCAGCTATTCCCTGTATGTGGACACCATGGCGGACTGGTTTAATCAGACTGCCGGCGGCGACTGGATGGAGCTGCGCTCCCGCCTGATGAGGCTGTTGCAGGAAGAAGCCGAACTGGAAGAAATCGTGAAGCTGGTGGGTATGGATGCCCTGTCCGCTCCTGACCGCTTAAAGCTGGAAGCCGCCCGCTCCATCCGCGAGGACTTCCTCCATCAGGATGCCTTCCACGAGGTGGACACCTACACGCCTTTGATGAAACAGCGGCTCATGATGCTGCTGGTGCTGGGCTTCTATGACCGGTGCGTCAAGGCATTGGAACAGGGCGCTTCCATTGATGAGCTGGTAAAATTGCCTATCCGTGAGCGGATTGGACGCTTTAAATATACCCACGACGAGGCGGTCGAGGATGAGTTTGCCCAGATTGCCGCGGAAATTGACGCGGAGATTGCCGCCGCCCAGCAAAAGGAGGAATTCTGATGCCAAAGGAATATCGCACCATACAGGAAGTGGCCGGCCCTCTGATGCTGGTAAAGGGTGTAGAGAATGTCACCTATAACGAACTGGGAGAAATCGAGCTGCAAAACGGCGAGCGCCGCCGGTGCAAGGTGCTGGAAATCGACGGCGGCAACGCACTGGTGCAGCTGTTTGAAAGCTCCACCGGTATCAACCTGAGCAACAGCCGGGTGCGCTTTTTGGGCCGCACCATGGAGCTGGGCGTTTCGGAGGATATGCTGGGACGGGTGTTTGACGGTCTGGGCCAGCCCATCGATGGCGGCCCAGAGATTCTGCCCGAGCGCCGGGACGATATCAACGGCCTTCCCATGAACCCCGCCGCCCGGAACTATCCCCAGGAATTCATTCAGACCGGTGTTTCCGCCATTGACGGCCTGAACACACTGGTACGCGGACAGAAACTGCCCATCTTCTCGGCCAGCGGCCTGCCCCACGCCAATCTGGCGGCGCAGATTGCCCGTCAGGCCAAGGTGCGTGGCACCAAAGACCCCTTCGTGGTGGTGTTCGCCGCCATGGGTATTACCTTTGAGGAATCCAACTTCTTTATTGAAGATTTTAAGCGGACCGGAGCCATTGACCGCACCGTGCTGTTTATCAACCTGGCCAACGACCCGGCCATTGAGCGTATCGCTACCCCCCGTATGGCGTTGACCGCCGCCGAGTATCTGGCCTTTGAAAAGAATATGCATGTATTGGTTATCCTCACCGATATTACCAACTATGCCGATGCACTGCGTGAAGTCTCCGCCGCCCGAAAGGAAGTGCCCGGCCGCCGCGGATATCCCGGTTATATGTACACCGACCTTGCTTCCCTCTATGAGCGGGCTGGACGGCAGAAGGGCAAAAACGGCAGTATTACCCTGATTCCCATCCTCACCATGCCCGAAGACGACAAGACCCACCCCATCCCCGACCTGACCGGCTATATCACCGAGGGGCAGATCATCCTGAGCCGTGAACTGTACCGTAAGGGAGTCACGCCGCCCATTGACGTGCTGCCATCTTTGTCCCGTTTGAAGGATAAGGGTATCGGCGAGGGCAAGACCCGTGCTGACCACGCCAATACCATGAATCAGCTGTTTGCCGCCTATGCAAGAGGCAAGGACGCAAAAGAGCTGATGGTGATTCTGGGCGAAGCAGCGCTGACGGACATCGACAAGCTGTACGCCAAGTTTGCCGACGCATTTGAAAACGAGTATGTTTCTCAGGGATACAACACCAACCGGGACATTGAGGAAACCCTGTCCATTGGCTGGAAGCTTCTGTCCATCTTGCCCAGAAGCGAATTAAAGCGCATCAAGGACGAATTCCTTGACAAGTATTATACCGGCGAAACGGTGTAAGGGAAGGGGTGACAGCTTTTGGCAACGACCCATGTAAACCCCACCCGAATGGAACTGACCCGGCTGAAGAAAAAGCTGGTCACCGCCCTGCGCGGGCACAAGCTGCTCAAAGATAAGCGGGATGAACTTATGCGCCAGTTCCTGGACTTGGTGCGGGAGAATAAAGCCCTGCGGCAAAAGGTGGAAGCGGCGCTGGAAAGCTCCAACCGGCGGTTTATGCTGGCTCGGGCAGCCATGCAGGATGAAGCGCTGAACACTGCCTTGCTGGCCCCCAAGCAGGAGGTCTTTCTGGACTGTGACACGCGAAACGTGATGAGCGTGGAGATTCCCCAGTTCACCTATAAGACCCGCACGCCCAACCAGGGGGACATTTTCTCCTATGGCTTTGCCTTTACCTCCGGCGAGCTGGACGAGGCGGTGGAGTCCCTCTCGGGGATTTTGCCTGACCTTCTGCGGCTGGCGGAAACCGAGAAATCCTGCCAGCTGATGGCGGCAGAAATTGAAAAGACCCGCCGGCGCGTCAATGCGCTGGAGCATGTAATGATTCCGGAGCTACAGGAAAACATCAAGTATATCACCATGAAGTTGGACGAAAACGAGCGCAGCACCCAGATCCGGCTGATGAAAGTGAAGGACATGATGCTCAAGCAAGCCCACGGGTATCCAGATTTGTAAATGAATTGGAAATGAAAACAGCGGACAGTCCCCAGTGGGTTGTCCGCTGTTTTGATAAGGAGATTGTGATGAAAAATTTATTTGGAATTCGCTTTGAGGAAGAACAGGAAAAAGGCATCCTGGACGGAATGCCCTTTCAGTCTGCTAAGGTTTCCATACAGCAGGAACAGTTGTTGGTTAGGGCTGCGGAAGAATTAGAAGATTTCGAGAAAAAAGCGACGTTACATCCTGTCCTGCAATTTATCATGCAAATGAGTTTCTACATAGGAGGCTTGTGTTTCCTGTCCTTTTTGTGGATATTTGGAAGCTTTCCTTTCAGCAGGCCTTGGAAGATAAGTGGTTTGTGCTGATTGCGGGCGTTATTTTGGGAGGAATTTGCCTGATTATTTTTCTAAAACAGCGCCAAAAAAGTCAGGAAGCCATGAAAACTGCCGAAGAAACCATAATGCTGGAACGTGCGCAGCCGTCTGGATTGTGCCTCCCGGCAGGAGTTGGGAATCCCGGAAAATGCCGCCGATATGGATATTATCCGAGTCTTCTACCAAATCAAAAAAGGCCGAGAAAAAATTCTTGAAAACGAAAACTTGAGTATATATGCTTATTGCCAGGATGGTTCCCTTTGCCTTGCCGATAATACCCAGGTTTTCAAAATTTCCTTTTCATCCATTCAAAAAGTGGTATGGGTAAAAAAACGGCTGGTTCTTCCCGAGTGGAATAAGGAGGAATCTTATAATTCCAAAACCTATAAGCCTTATCACATCAGGAAAAATGACGCGGAACAGTACACCATCCGCGGCTATTATTCCCTGCGAATTTTGGAGGAACGCGGCGAATTCGAGGTGATGGTGCCGGAATATGACGAAAAGCTTCTGTTTTCCCTGCTACCGCCTCAGATTCCCAAGGAGGGCTTTTGATGCGTCTTACCATCAATATTCACGCGCCAGAAGGGGAACGCCTGTTGGTGACAGTGGGGGAACAAATACAGCGCTGTGATAAAGAACATCGGAGTTTACAGTTCGATTTGCCTGCTGGGACATATCCTGTGGAGTTCCGTCAGGAAACGGAGGGACCTTCTTTCCACATCGCTAAATTACTGGCGTTTCTGATTTTTATGGTGCCTTGGGGTATTTTGAATGTACTGCTGATGAATGTAGACACAGGCTGGTGGAAAAACTGCAAAACCTTTTGCCTGAAAGTGGAAACCGACATTCATTTGCAGCAGGATGAGAAAGTTTCCTTCCGTTTTGTAAACACCAAATATGAAGAAAGCCGTCAGAGCTGGCGGATGCCGGAATATCAGATGGAACCCGCTGGTTCGGTACGTGAAATGCCCCAACCTAACCCGGATTCCCTTTCAAACGGGTATTTGTCTTTTTTGGCCCGTATAATATCGGTTTATTCGGTATTGGCTGTGTTGATGGGGGTGCTGTCATACTCTGCTTTTTCCGCTGGGATTGTTTGGATCGGAATTTTGTGCCTAGGAATTTTAGTAGGCTGCGGCGGAGTAGTGGCGGGTGTGGCTGTTTCTCACTTTCAAAAGCTGCGAAAATTACGGCAAGAGTTCTCCACACAATTACATTTTCAGGTTGAAAAAACTGCAAATAGGTCTTAAAATTCTCGCAACAAAACCCGGAACTGCATCTTGCAGATCCGGGTTTATCGCTGTATATCATAAATCAGATATCATCTTTCTCTTTTCTCTAACTTTTTATATGTTTAACAAGCTGTCTTCATTTCAAGACGCAGTTTATCAGAAATCATAGCGATAAACTCCGAATTGGTCGGCTTGCCGCGTGTATTATGAATGGTATATCCAAAATAGGAATTCAGCACCTCTACATCTCCGCGATCCCATGCCACCTCGATTGCATGGCGAATTGCCCGTTCCACACGTGAGCTGGTAGTATTGTATTGACGCGCTACCCCGGGATACAATTGTTTGGTTACTGCATTGATAATTGCAGGGTCCTCCACAGCCATACGAATAGACTCCCGCAGATAATGATATCCCTTAATATGTGCCGGAACACCAATTTGATGGAGAATCTCGGTGATTTTTACTTCCAGCGGGATTCTGGGAGAGCTGTCCTGATGGTTTACCAATTGAACCACCCGTTTTGCTGTCTCTGGAATATCCATCGGCATCAGGGCCAGATAGGAAGCACCAGCAGTCATCACTTCGCGTTCCAGTACCGGGCTGGTGTACCCCGAGACGATTACAAAAAGAGGTGGATTTTCCCGGTCTCTCTCCAATGCGCGCATAACACCTATTGCATCCAGACGCGGCATGAAAAGTTCCATCATCACAATATCCGGCGCACTGTCTTCTACGGCGTCAAGCACTGCCATTCCATCACGAGCGGCCAAAAATGGTGAAGTTCCCAGCCGGTTGAGTTCTTCAGCCATTTTCAGTGCCCATTCATCAGAATCTCCCGCAAGCAGTATTTTTATCGGTTTATTCATCAGAGCAACCTCCAGTTTTAAATTCTGTTCATGGTTATATTACCATAATATGGTAATAATGGCAATACCTTCCAGAAAATTTTCTTCCCATTTTTGCTTCATTTTTTCAGAATATACGGATGAAAAATCAATCCGACAAAAACACCTCCTTTTTTCATTTTACCGCAGCACAAAAAGAAAAAGTAAATGATTGTGCTTGCAATCAGAATACAATTGTGATATAATAACAAAGTCAATGCAGAAGTAGTTCAGTGGTAGAACATTAGCTTCCCAAGCTAAGAATGCGGGTTCGATTCCCGTCTTCTGCTCCAGCGACAAACGGTCGCTTTTAAGTTACACACCTTATTTTGTGAGGTGTGTTTTCTTTTTTATAGTAAACCAACAGGGGGAGCAGGAGGATTTCGATGATAGATACCGTGAAACTCAAGCGTATGGATATCCCCGCAAACAGACGAATCCTTGCCGTCAGTGATATCCATGGGCATTTATCCTGGTTTCAAAAGGCATTGGAAAAGGCAAACTATTGTGACGATGATATTTTAATCATCGTTGGCGACATGATTGAAAAAGGGCCTGAAAATCTGAAAACGCTGCGTTATATAATGAATCTTTGTAAAAAAGAAAATGTAGTCGCGCTTTTGGGCAATGTAGACGCATGGCGTATTTGTATGATTGAAGACCTTTGCAAAGAGAGTGTTCAAGATTTTTATGATTACCTTTTGCGGCTTCGCGAATGGTATGGTACAAGCTTTTTTGATGAATTAACGCAGGAGCTGGGATATCTGTGCCAGTCTCCCCAAGAGGTATTACAATCAAAAGAAAACGTACTCGCACAATTCAAACCGGAATTTGAATTTCTTTCAAACTTACCCACGATTGTAGAAACGCAAAATTACATATTTGTTCATGGCGGTCTTCGCGATAAATTGCCGGATGAGAATCAGAAAAGAAATGCCTTTGAACTTTTGAAATACGACAATTTTATGGAAAGCACTCCCCATGGCTTTGAGAAATATGTTGTCGTTGGTCATTGGCCGGTTTGTTTATATCGAAAAGACCTGATTCAGGTAAACCCCATTATCAATCGCGAAAAAAAGATACTTTCGATTGACGGAGGCTGCGGATTAAAAGACTGTGGTCAGTTGAATCTGCTCATCATCCCTGAAATCAACTGTAAAATAGAAGAGGTATCTTTTATCAGTTATGATGATATGTCCATATTTGGTGCCCTGACCGCGCAGGAAGAAAAGAAAGCTTCTGCCCACATCTGTTGGCCAAATAACAAAATTAAAATTCTCGAGCAGGCCGAAGAATTTACCCGTATTCTGCATATTCACAGCGGACTCACACTTTGGGTTCCGAAGGCCTGTATAGAGGATGATGAGTTTTGCAGCGACTATTCAGATTATCAGATATCTGTTACTCCCGGAGATCAATTATCATTGCTCATAGAAACTTCACGAGGAAGCATGGTTAAAAAAGAAGGCGTCCTTGGCTGGTATTACGGCAAGATGGAGAGGCTTTAAAATGAAATGATGCAGGAAATTTTTTGACAAATTTCCTGCATCATTTTTAAAATAAAATTTGATAAATCACTTGACAAAATTTCAAATCTCTGATAGAATATAACAGCTGCAAATCAGCATGAATCATTAGCTCAGTCGGTAGAGCACCTGACTTTTAATCAGGGTGTCCGGGGTTCGAATCCCCGATGGTTCACCACAGAGAAGAAGACTTCGGTTTTCTTCTCTGTTTTTTATTTTGCGGGGATTCGAACCCGAAAGGGTCTGAGCGTTTAAAATATGCCTGTGGCATATTTTTAGCGAAGAGTCGGCGCAGACCGGCACCGCTTTAGCGGTGGGCAAGCCGCAAACGCGCAGCGTTTTTTAAATCCCCGATGGTTCACCACAGAGAAGAAGACTTCGGTTTTCTTCTCTGTTTTTTATTTTGTGGACAGAGTACAAACGCATAGCATTTTTTATCCTCGATGGATTACCACAGGGAAGAAGATTTAGGCCTTCTTCCCTGTTTTTTATTTGTGGTGGAGACGTTGCGAGAAGTGAAATATCTCTGTATAAAATAAATTCTAATCTATAATACAAAACTGCTTCATGGGATTCCTCATTTACTTTTTAATTTTTCCTCCAACTGCTGTACCCGATCTTCCAATTGCCGTATATAGGAAATCAATCTGGTAATCTCATCATCATGCAGATAAACAAGACGAGTCAATGCGTCATTATCCAAAGCAGTTTGTGTACTGCTTGTATGATCTTTATACTCCATAATTGTCTCCTTTCTTTTTTCTAAATTATATCATAAATTGGCATATAAAAAACCATCCTGACAGAGAAATCTCTATCAGGATGGTAAATACTTACTTTTATTTTATTCACCGCAATGACCATGCGCACAGTGACCGCCATGAGAATGCTCTCCACAATGATGTTCTCCGCCATGTGCTCCATGATGATGAGCGCAAACTGTGTTGGGATTGAACAGCAGAGTACCATTTAAAAGAGCCTGTACATTGGCATCTGCATTTCCTGTTACGCCGGGATACAACTCAATTCCTGCCTGTGCCAATGCGGTACGGGCACCACCGCCAATTCCACCACAAATCAATGCATTCACGCCATGCATCTGCAAAAATCCAGCCAGTGCACCATGACCGCTGCCGTTAGTATCCAAAACTTCACTGCCAGTGATCTTTCCGTCTTCTACGGTATAGATTTTGAAATGTTCGCTATGTCCAAAATGCTGGAATACCTGTCCGTTTTCATACGTTACTGCAATTTTCATAGATCATTCTTCCTTTCTGTATTGACAGAGATTGCTCTGCACCTTTCCCCCATCTGTTGATGCTTACAGCATTTTTTTCTGATACAGCCTTCATTATGGGGGCAAATCTTGTACTCTCCACCCGAGATCACCAGTTCTTTTCCCTGTACCAACGCTTCTGCCAGTTTTTTTCTTGCCCGATCATACATCGCCTGTACAGTTGTTCTGGCTACCTCCATCTGTTCTGCGCACTCGCTTTGCGTATATTCCAACAAATCAATCAGTCGAATACATTCATATTCATCCAATGTCATTGTAATCGTACACGATGCCCGCTCTTCTCGCGGCCCAAAATGACAATTTCCGGGCATGGAACAAATGCGTCTGCATTTTTGTGGTCTGGGCATTTTGTTCTCCTCTTTCAAGGTGTATGTTTTTGACTTATGTCAGTAATTATAATCCGATTTTTGTCATATGTCAATAACCCAATAAAAAAAGCTGTGAGAAAAGTCTCCTTCTCTCACAGCATACAATCACCATTTTTCAAAAACCCAAAGATTCAAAATCTGATCCTGAATTTTATCAAAATCCCAAAGCTTTTCTGAACGAATCTGACTGTTGGGGTCGTTTACTTTCAGCTTTCCGTCCTCATATCCAGTCAGCACAATGTAATGACCTGTCTGTGTGAAATCGCCAGGGCCCATAATACAGATAATCGGATTGCCCGCTTCCAGATTGGCTATCACACGGCTCTCTACCAATGGAATCTCTGTAGAATGCAGTCCAAGGCCACTGGCTCCCTTTGACATCAATGTCCAGCTGGTGCCATTTCCAGGTACACAATATCCATTTTCTGTGCTATATTCTGCCATCCACTCGGGGTTCATTTTTGTATCATGCAGCATATAAATAGCTACCATGGAAAGACACGTGGGCCCACAACCGGTAATTCCCAACACATCATCTCCATATGTTGAATATCCCCATCGCTGATCCCACTGCAGCAGCAGAGGAACCGAAGTGCAATTCGCATATTCTTCCAAATCACCTGTAAAATGGGTGTCCTTTTTGAAAGGATATTCCATGACAAATTTTTCAGTTTCAGGATTGCGCCCCAACAGCTCTATGATGCTTTCAGGATAGTCATCCACAGAAAGCCCATGATTTTTGGCATAGTACGCAACCTTTTCTTCCGGCGTGCTGGGTTCCGGAGAAGCAGTAGGATTTGGAGAGGCAGATGATTTTGGCGTCGGGGAAGGTTCTGTAGATGGACTGGTAGAAAGATTGGGAAGACTTTGAAAAACAAAAATCAAAATTCCCAATAAAATTAAAGCTCCGCCCAAAACAGGTAAAATCTTCGCCTGTTTCTTTCTTCGTCTGTTTCGTCTTCTTGATTGCATAAAGGTTCCTCCATAACAGGCCAGGCATCAACGTGTTTCTTCTCCACAAACATATAGATAGACACATTCTTATTGGGAGGCTACCTGATAAAGTCGAATTTGTTATCTCCTTTATTTTCATTCAGATATGCCTTAGCTAATAAAAAGGGTATCCCGTCTCATTTGGCAGGATACCCTTGCATAATTCTCTGCTTTCCGGAAAAATCCGACCGGGTTATCTCTTACAGGATAATCTCGCCGTCAACCGTGCCCGGAAGAGCGGCAGCGTTGGATTCATCGGTATCAATATGCATAGCAGCAGCATATTTGGGGCTCACGCGGCACACCACATCACCGAAGATCAAAGAACGGCCATTGTAGTCCAGTTTCACAGAAACAATCTGCTTGTCTTCTACGCCGGCTTCTTTTGCCTCTTCCACATTGAAATGAATATGGCGCTTTGCAATAATCACACCATGATCCAGCTCCACCTCACCAGCAGGGCCAACCAGCTTGCAGCCGGGGGTACCTGCCAAATCGCCGGACTCGCGGATGGGGGCAGTAATGCCCAGTTTACGTGCATCGGTCAAAGCCAGCTCAATCTGTGTTTCAGGACGAACCGGTCCCAGAATGGACATCTTCATGGAACCCTTGGGGCCTACCACTTCAACTTTCTCGTTGGTGGCGAACTGGCCAGGCTGTGAAAGGTCTTTTTTATTGCTGAGAACAGCGCCTGCTCCAAACAGGGTCTCCAGATCCTGCTGGGTAACGTGTAGATGACGGGCAGAAGTTTCTACCATTACTTTCATTTCAAACACTCCTATTATATAAAATTCTGTTTGCCTGACGAATGGCTTTTCGCCTTCTATTTTACTCCCAAATTCCTCAGATTTCAACTATTCCCGGCAAAGAAAGCGATTTCCTCTCTTTATCTCATTTTGTAACTCCAAAATCAGGCAATAGATTTTCCTATCCCCTCATGCTATAATACTAGAAACAACCGTACCGGAGGAATCATATGATAGAACAATGGAATGAACTGGAAAACGCCTGCAAAAACTGCCACAAATGCGGTCTCTGTGAAACCCGCCATCATGTGGTGTTTGGCGTAGGAAATCCGCAGGCAGATATTATGTTTATCGGAGAAGGCCCTGGAGAAAACGAAGATTTACAGGGAGAACCTTTTGTTGGCCGGGGTGGACAGCTGCTCGATAAAATGCTGGCGGCCGTTGATTTAGACCGCAATCGCGATATCTACATTACCAATATCGTCAAGTGCAGACCGCCTCAAAACCGAGACCCGCGCCCAGAAGAACAGGAAGCATGCATGAATTGGCTGCGCAGCCAGGTAACCCTGATCCGGCCCAAAATCATCGTCTGCCTTGGGCGGATTGCCGCGATGAAACTGATAAAACCCGATATGAAAATTACCAAAGAGCATGGCCAGTTTTTCAAAAAGGGAAATCTGATAATGATGGCTACACTGCATCCGGCAGCACTGCTGCGAAATCCTTCTGCTAAACCCGGTGCATTTGAAGACTTTTTGAAACTTCGAAAATTTCTGGATGAAAATTATCTGGCCGGAACACCAGGCAACAGTTGAAATGGAATATCATAACATACAAAGCAGGGCGAATCTTCTTTCGAGAAGATTCGCCCTGCTTGCTGTATAACGGGAAAAATTTCAGCTCCCGAACACTTCTTCGCTGGCCTCCTGCTCAAATTGCCGGGTATACAGGTCGTGATAATAGCCGCCTGCCGCCAACAGTTCTTCGTGTGTTCCCTGCTCTACAATTTTCCCATGACGCACTACCAGAATCAAATCTGCTTTGCGAATCGTAGAAAGCCGGTGCGCAATCAGGAAGGAAGTTCGGTTTTCGAGCAGAGTGGAAATTGCATGCTGAATCAGTTCTTCCGTTTTGGTGTCAATGGAAGAAGTCGCCTCATCCAGTACGAAAATGCGCGGGTCTGCCAATACCGCACGAGCAAAGGAGACCAACTGTTTTTCTCCGGTAGAGAGATGGTCGCCGCCCTCGCCTACGTCACTTTCATAGCCATTTTCCATGTGCATAATTGTATCATGAGCACTGACCAGCTTAGCTGCTGCCTCAATCTCTTCATCGGTTGCATCCAGCCGTCCATACCGCAGATTCTCACGGACTGTACCGGAAAACAGGTGCGGCGTTTGCAGCACATATCCAATACTGCTATGCAGCCACAGCATACTGCGTTCCCGATAATCTTTTCCGTCAATGAGAATCCGCCCGCCTGTAGGTTCAAAGAAACGACAGGCAAGATTTACCAGTGTGGATTTTCCAGCGCCGGTCTCGCCCACGATTGCCACAGTCGTTCCCGCCGGAATATGAAGGTTAAAATGGCTTAATACATCTTCATTTCCGTCCGGATACCGGAAGCTGACATCTTCAAACGTAATATCGCCCCGAATTGGCTCCCAGTTTTCTTTTTTGGGGTCAAAGCTGGTACCGTACTTTTCAATAACTTCCGGGGTATCCTGAATTTTGGGTTCCAGTTCGAGAAGGTCGGTCACCCGCTCGATATTGGCCTGAATCGAGATAAAATTGGCTACAATTCGGGCCAACTGCTGGATAGGTTCAAAAATACTCAGGGCATAACTGATAAACACCGACAGCGTACCAATATTCAATGCCTGCTGTATATTCAGGTAACCACCCTGTACCAATACAAAACATACTGCTGACGAGCTGAAAAATACAATAATCGGGATATACAATGCATTGAGCATGGTGGCATGTACAGACGTTGCCCGCATATCTTCGGTAATAACAGAAAACTCCCGCAGGTTCTGCTCTTCGATCACCAGTGTTTTGCTGGTACGCGCTCCGGTGATTCCCTCATTATAGGCGCGGGTAATGTCGGAATTGATGCGCCGTACCCGCCGGTTCACCGCCAGAATACGCTTCTGAAAGAACACCGTAATAATCGCAATAAACGGCACAATCGCAATAATCGGAAGTGCCAGCTGCCAGTTGATAAACAGCATGGTAGCCATACTACCTATGACAAACGCAGCCGCCCAGAAGATATCGACCAGGCTCCACGCAAACATCGAACCGATCTTATTGGTATCACTCATTGTGCGGGCGACAATGGTTCCAACCGGCGTCGTATTGTAATAGGAAAAACTTAAGGTTTGCAGATGATTGAATACGGATCTCTTCAGATCCCGCCCCAAATACATTTCTACCGTTAAAGCCAGCCGGCAAAAAATGACTGTACTTAAAGCCTGAATCGTTATCACAGTAAAAGCAAGTATGGCAAAAGGCCAAATTCCCTCTACTGTCTGAGGAATGATATAAGCATCGATCGCGTACCCCTGTAAAAGCGGATATGAAATATCTGCTGCTGCATTGACCAGCATCAGCAAAACAATCAACAGGACTTTTCCGCCATAGGGCTTGATAAAAGGTACCATTTTAGCCCAGATCTTGAGAGAAAAAGGCTTCTGCTCTGAATCATAATAGCGTTTGCTCACGAGACAACCTCCTTTCCAGTTCCCTCGTTCATCCCCTGTGCCTCACAGATCCGGCGGTAAATGCCGTCCTGTGCCAGCAGCTGGTCATGTGTTCCCATCTGTACGATCCGCCCTTTATCCATTACGGCGATACAGTCAGCATTCATCAGGGTTGTGATACGGTGAGCAATCAATATGGTCGTTCCATAAACATGCCGGTTAATGGATTCCCGGATTTTGGCATCCGTCTCCATATCAACGGCTGACAGGGAATCGTCAAAAATCTTAATCGGGGTATCCTGCATCAACATACGCGCAATAGCAACACGCTGCTTTTGACCACCGGAAATGGTGACGCCGCGTTCGCCGATCATGGTATCATATCCTTCGGCAAAGGTGAGAATCGTGTCATCAATTGCGGCAAGCCGCGCAGAATGGCGCACAGCTTCCAGATCACGGGTCGCTGCACCATCTGAGATCGTTTCACGGATTGTCTTGGAAAACAGGAATGGTTCCTGCAAGACGATACCAATATGGCCGCGCAGCCAATCGAGCGAAATATCGCGCACATCCACACCGCCAATGGTAATCGAACCGTTTTCCGGCGGAAGTTCGTACAGGCGATCCAACAGATACATAAGAGTCGATTTTCCGCTGCCTGTAGAACCCAAGATACCAAAGGTACTTCCAGCAGGAATCGTGATGTTGATATCTTGCAGTACTTCCTTTGTTTCATTGTAACGGAATGAAACATTGTGAAATACAATATCCCCATCCATGGGGGGCGTTTGTGCGTTTGGAGTTTCTTTCTCCGGCTCCGCCTCCAAAATTTCCATCAGACGGCCCACAGATATACGGGTTTTACTCAATTCACTCAAAATACGGCCAAAATTTCGAATCGGCCATACCAGCATGGAGTTATAGGAAACAAATGCCAAAAACTCGCCATCCGTCAGATTTCCAGCTGCTGCCTGAAAACATCCTGCCACTACGATCACCATTACCTGCAAACAGGAAAAGAAATCGCCAATGCCCCAATACAATCCCATAATCCGGCCTAACCGAACCCACATATTGGTGAATTGATTATTTTTGTTTTCAAAGCGGTCAATTTCAAACCGCTCACGGCCAAAAGCACGCACCACCCGTACACCGGTAAAATTCTCCTGTGCAATAGCGGTGAGTTCTCCTTCTGTTTCGTCAGCCTCCTGAAAACGATGGCCAATTTTGTTAAAAAACAAGGCCGAATACAAAATGACGACCGGAATAAATCCCAGTGCAATCAGCGACAGAGGGACATTCATGGAAAACATAATGGTCAGAGAGGTAATAATCAGGAAAACAGTACGCACCATCTCTAATAATTGATCAATCAGGAAATTCCGCACCACGTCCACATCACTGGTACAGCGCTGAATGGTATCGCCTGTCTGATGGGAGCTGTGCCACTGATACGGCAGTTTTTGAATATGGCCAAACAGCCGGTCGCGCAGCCGCACCAATACCCCTTCACTGCCTTTTGCAATCCCCATACGGGATAAAAAGTTAAACAATCCCGAAAGCAGAGAAAACAAAAGGGCGAACGCTGCGCAGATCAGCAAATTTTGCCGCAGCGCTTCGCGTCCGCCCATAGATTCTATCCAAGACAACAGCACCCCCGGTAACGAAAAGGGTTTATCGTCCAGCACAGAATCGACTGTTATGCGGATTACCTGCGGCGTAAGATAATTGGTGATGACAGCAAAAATCACAGAAACAAAAGCCAGAAGAAAAAAACCGCGGCTGCCGCGAGTAAATCCCCAAAGGCGCGCAGCTCTGCTTGTACCATCAGAATTACTTGCATTTTTCATAAAACACCTCACAGTCTGGTGTACTGCCCTCTAAAATTGGCAGAACCTAAAATTACATGCCGGTTGGGGCGGCATGTTGATACAGCAAACACGGCCTTGCTGCATAGTTTATAGTCTATCATAAAGATATAATAAAGTAAATAGAATAAAAATATTGTTTAATAACCGAATTTTTCAAGCAGAATTTATAGAAATCGCCAAAACCTTCTGTAAAAAGCTTGCTTTTCATGATAATTGGTAGTATCCTATGTGCGTGCCTTTCAAAATCTCATCCCGCAGAAAATATTATCTCGGGCGGAAGGCATGGTCAGTCGCAAACTCCTGACCTAAAAGAATACTACGGAGGAATCGAATATGAACAACCATCTTCCCAGGCAGGGAAGCGCTAAAGTGCGCTTTCTTGTGGAGGCGGCCGTTATTGCTGCTTTATACACTGTACTGACTTATGTCGCTGCGGCCATGAACCTGGCCTATGGCATTTTTCAGTTCCGGTTTTCTGAAGCCCTGACCATTCTGCCGGTGTTTACCCCGGCGGCCATCCCTGGCCTTGCTTTAGGCTGCTTTTTGTCTAACCTGGCAAGCCCGCTCGGAATTGTGGACTGGGTGTTCGGTACGTTGGCCACGGTACTGGCTGCTGTTTTGAGCTATGCACTTCGCAAGGTTCAGATCAAAGGACTGCCTGTTCTTTCTGCATTGCCCCCTGTGCTTACCAATACGGTAATCGTGGGATTTGAGCTGGCGTGCCTCTCTGACATCGGTTTTGCGTTCCAAAACTTTTCTTGGGCTGCTTATGGCGCCAGTGCACTCTCGGTAGGCGTCGGAGAACTGGTCGTATGTGTAGTGCTTGGTCTGCCTTTGTGTGCGCTTCTGAAAAAAGCCGGTTTTCAGACAAACTGATTTTTCTATTTGGGAAGAGCTGTTAAAATTATGAATTTATAAAGAATGAGAGGATCTGTACATGAGACCCAAATTCGGAGAAAAGCTATCCCACTATGTAAAAGAGCTGCCTCCTGTCCGTTTGATTGTCATCAGTTTCCTGCTTGTCATCACCTTGGGAACTCTTCTTTTATGGCTTCCAATTTCTTCCCGGAATTTGACCTTCACTCATCCTCTGGATGCTTTATTTATTGCCACTTCGGCCACCTGTGTAACAGGGCTTACACCCTTCGACACCTGGACACACTGGAACTCTTTTGGTCAGGCAGTCATTCTCTGCCTGATTCAAGTGGGCGGTTTAGGTCTGGCTTCTATTACTACCGGCTTTGCCGTGCTTTTGCGCAAAAAGCTGGGGCTTCGTGAACTTTGGCTGGCCAGCGAAAGCGCCAACGGCAATTCGTTGGATGTCCGACGCCTGTTGGGAATTATCCTGCGCTTTACCTTTGTCTGTGAGAGTATCGGCGCAGCCATACTCATGCTGCGGCTGATTCCTGAATATGGGCTTTACGGGATCTGGGCCTCTATTTTTACTTCTATTTCGGCTTTCTGCAATGCAGGATTTGATATTTTTGGCTTGAAAAGCCCAAATCTCAGTTTAATCCCTTATGTTTCAGATCCTTTGATATGCCTGACTATCTCCGCTCTCATCATTGTGGGTGGTATTGGGTTTGTGGTAGTCAGTGACGTATATTATAATCAGCTAAAGCCGAGAATTTTGCGGCAGCAGACCAAAAAGCTCTCTTTTCACTCTCAGATTTGCCTTATCTTTACTGGTATATTGATTATTTTGGGAACTGTGGTTTTATTTTTCAGTGAGTATAACAGCACTATGAAAGACATGCATTTCCTTACGCGGCTCAATGCATCGTTTTTTCAGTCTGTCAGCGCACGTACCGCCGGATTTGCTTCCGTGGATATCGCTGCGGAACATGATTTTTCCAAAATTATTACCATCATTCTGATGTTTATCGGTGCCTGCCCCGGTTCTACTGGCGGCGGCATTAAAGTCACCACGCTGGTGGTGCTGTCGTGCACTGTTTTCAGCGTATTCCGCGGTTATGATGACGCGGTGTTCCTGCACAAACGCATTAACAAAGATGTGGTATACCGCTCTTTGGCAATCATGCTCGCAGCCTTTGTTGCTATATTGGTTGTAACGGGTGTTATTTTGGGAATCAATGAAGAACTCAGCGGTGTTGACGCGCTGTTTGAAGCAGTTTCTGCTTTTGCAACTGTTGGCCTCTCTGCCAGCGTGACACCAATGCTGGATTATGTAAGCAAAACCCTTTTGAGTTTTCTGATGTTTTTGGGGCGTGTCGGCCCTGTATCGCTTGCACTTGCCATCAGCATCCGGGGTGGACGCAGAAACGACTCCATCCTTCCAGAAGGTAAATTGATTGTTGGTTAAAAAATGTAAAAAGGTGCGTATCCGTTTCAGATACGCACCTTTTGTTTTTTAGAGCAGATTTTAAAAAATTTCTTTTGCCGTCTGGGCGAGAATCTCGATTCCGCGCACCAGCTGTTCGTCAGTAGGCGTAGAGAAGTTAATGCGGAAAGCCTGACAGGGAGCGGTGTCATCGGTAAGGAATGCATTGCCCGGCACCACACAGACTTTATTGAGCACCGCTGCTTTACAGAATGCAGGCATATCCACACCATCCGGCAGCGTGCACCACAGGAACAGACCACCTTCAATGGGATTCCAGTCAATTCCCAGCGGACGCAGATGTTTTTCCATCTGCTCCAGCATAATACCGCTCTTCTTGCGGTAAATATCCTTGAGCCCGGCCAGGTGGGCGTCATAGTCATAGCGGGTCATAAACTCATCACAGATAATCTGGGACAGCATAGCGGTGTGTACATCTTCGCCCTGCTTGCAGACGATCATTTTTTGCAGCACCGGCTTGGGGCCAATGCCATATCCGACACGAATACCGGGGGAAATCACCTTGGAGAAGGTACCGGCATACATCACGATCCCCTCTTCGTCCAAGCTCTTAATGGCAGGCACATGCTCTCCAGCAAAACGCAAATCGCCATACGGATTGTCTTCCAGAATCATCACGCCGTATTTTTTGGCAAGCTCATACATTTGCTTGCGCTTCTCCCAGCTCATGGTAATGCCGGAGGGGTTCTGGAAATTGGGAATGGTATAAATAAACTTAGCAGTTTTTTCTTCCTGCAAGGCTTTTTCCAGCTCCTGCATGTTCATGCCGTCCTTTTCCATGGGAACACCGCGAAGGCGGACTTTATAAGAACGGAATGTATTCAGAGAACCAATGAAGCTGGGCTCTTCACAGATAACCACATCGCCTTCGTTGCACAAAGACTTGGTGAGCAAATCCATTACCTGCTGTGCGCCGGAAGTAATCAGGATATCATCAAAGTCTCGGCCCACATTATGGGTCTTTTTCATATAGGCAGCCACTGTCTTCCGCAGGGGGACATAACCCTCTGTCTGACCATATTGCAGGGCATCGATAGGACGCTCCGCCATAACTCGAGCAGTAATTTCTGCGATAGCCTCTTTGGGAAAAGCCTCAGGTGCCGGATTGCCCGCAGACAGGGAAATCACCGAAGGATCAGCGGCATATTTGAATATTTCACGAATAGCAGAAGGCTTTAAAGCCTGTACTCTGTCAGAAAACACATATTCCATTCTGAAACAGTCCTTTCATCAATAAACTTCGGAAAAACTTTCGCGCTTTTCTCTGGTATAGTGATATCATATCACAAATTATGAGCTTGGAAAAGGAAAAGTAATAAAAAACTTCTATTTTCTGCAAAATAGTCATTTCAAAGAGTTGAAAAAAGGGAAAGTACAAATTTGTACTTTCCTCCATTTTTTAATTCGATCTTTGACTTGTCAATGTTTCTTTACATCGAAACTGGCTTTCCAGTATTGGCTGATTCATAAGCACAGCTGATAATTTTTGCCAACAGTTCTGCCTGATCCAGATTATATTCCGGTGCCTCTTTTTCATCTGATTCTACCAGACGGGCAAAGCGGACAATCGGATATTCTGCATCCTGCCACGTCTTTTCGACGGGTGCAAGTTTTTCAAATCCAGGCATATGGGAAGATTGCAGCAGCACCCGGTAATCCTCGGGGCCATTTCCGGAAACAACGGCCATTCCTTCTGTGCCCACAATTTCCATCATATTCACACCCGGACAGGAAACGAAAGAAGTGACAGCTGTACCCATGGCACCGTTCTCAAATTCCATCACGGTAGCAGAAAGCTCATCGCTTCCGGTTCCATACAGCTCCGCCATCCGACAGGTAATGGTTTTCGGCTTACCGCAATAATAGGGCAGCATATACAGGCCATGGCATCCCAAATCCAGCGTAACACCGCCGCCGGTCTGGGTCTTGTCAAACCAATATGCCGGAAGCATATTTTTATCCAGTGCTGCCCCGTGAGAACGGCGGAAATAAAGAGAAGTAATTCTTCCAAGCTTTCCTTCCTCAATCAGCTGCTTCAAATAGCGATAAGGTTCCAGAATCTTCGATTCCATAGAAACCACAAACTTTACGCCCGATTCTTCAATAGCCTTGCGAATATCAGCGCAATCCTCCATATTCAGTGCCATTGATTTATCGGTAAACACATGCTTTCCCGCTCTGGCTGCTGCAATAATGGCATCCCGATGTTTGGTGGTGGGACATTCCACCATGACA
Organism: uncultured Clostridia bacterium; assembly: GCA_946484175.1. Taxonomy (GTDB): domain Bacteria; phylum Bacillota; class Clostridia; order Oscillospirales; family Acutalibacteraceae; genus Heritagella_A. The sequence continues at coordinate 2,891 of CAMLSX010000021.1, read as the reverse complement.
GCGTCAACATCCTCCCGAAGCAATACTTTGGAAAGCTCCGGTTCAAATTCTGCGCCAAACTCTTCAGCATATTTTCGGCCTCGAATCTCGTCCTCGTCCCAAACCGCCGCAAATTTTCCTGCGCCGCTTTTCAGCAGTTCCCCGGCGAACCATCCAGTGTGGACATGCCAGCCACTGAGCAATGCAAATCGTACCATATTCATACAACTCCTTTGCTGTTATCAGGTGGTTTCATTGTAGTACAGGTACTATTCACTGTCAATATGAAATAAAAAACGATATTCTCAAAAATAATTCTGTAAAAAACTTGACATTTTTTACTCGTACTGGTAGAGTAAAAATGTATCAGCCTAAAGGAAAGTACCTGATGGTGTATACAAATCTTTTCTAGTTCCGCAGCTCCTGAATCAAAAGGAAACGAGCCATTTGGGTTCGTCCTGCTGGTAAGGCGGCGTGAAGCACTCCTGCCTTTTTTAAGGCATTTATGATAGGAGAACTGCGCCGAAAGGCGCATTTTTTGTTTTCGGGCGCTTCGCGGGAAAATATTTTTTTGAAAGGAAGCGACCTTTTATGTATGACAAGTATTCCATGAAAGCGGAAGAATTTATCAGTGATGAAGAAATCAAGGCCAGTATTGCCTGGGCAGAAGAAAACAAGAATAATCTGGAACTGGTAAACCAGATTATTGACAAAAGTGCAGACCACAAGGGCTTGAGCCATCGGGAAGCTATTCTGCTGCTGCTGTGCGAGGACAAGGACGCTATTCAGCGGATTTTTGCACGGGCCGCAGAAATCAAGGACGCCTTTTACGGCAACCGCATCGTGATTTTTGCCCCCCTGTATCTGTCCAACTACTGTGTCAACGGATGTCTCTACTGTCCCTATCATCACAAGAATAAGCACATTGCCCGCCGCAAACTGACCCAGGAAGAGATTCGCAAAGAGGTTATCGCTTTGCAGGATATGGGCCACAAGCGTCTGGCGCTGGAAACCGGCGAAGACCCGGTGAACTGCCCCATCGAGTATGTGCTGGAAAGCATCAAGACCATCTATTCCATCAAGCACAAAAACGGCGCTATCCGCCGCGTCAATGTCAATATTGCAGCCACCACTGTGGAGAATTACCGCAAGCTGAAGGAAGCCGGCATCGGTACTTATGTGCTGTTCCAGGAAACCTATCATAAGGAACAGTATGAGTACCTGCATCCCACAGGCCCCAAGCACAATTACGCTTATCACACCGAAGCCATGGACCGTGCCATGGAAGGCGGCATTGACGATGTGGGCTGCGGTGTGCTCTTTGGCCTGAACCTGTATAAGTATGATTTTGTGGGCATCCTCATGCACGCAGAGCATCTGGAAGCCGTTCACGGTGTAGGCCCCCACACCATCAGCGTGCCCCGTCTGCGCAATGCCGATGATGTGGACGTGTCCGAGTATGAGAACGCCATTTCCGACGAGCTGTTCCAGCGGATTGTGGCCGTGCTCCGTGTGGCTGTGCCCTATACCGGCATTATTATTTCCACCCGTGAGTCCCAGCGCACCCGCGAAATGGTGCTGCCCTATGGCGTGTCCCAGATCAGCGGCGGCTCCCGCACCACCGTGGGCGGTTATGCCGAAGACCATCAGGAAGAGAATTCCGCACAGTTTGAAATCAGCGACCACCGCTCTCTGGACGAAGTGGTGCACTGGCTGCTGGAAAACGGTCATGTGCCCAGCTTCTGCACAGCCTGTTATCGGGAAGGCCGTACCGGCGACCGCTTTATGAGCCTGGTCAAAGCAGGACAGATTCGCAACTGCTGCCATCCCAATGCGCTGATGACTTTGAAGGAGTACGCAGAGGATTACGCCAGCCCCGAAACCCACAAGCTGGCCTTGGAAGTCATTGAAAAAGAAGCGGAGACCATCCCCAACGAGAAGGTTCGGGAAAAGGTTTTTGAACACCTCCACGACATGGACGGCGGAATGCGGGATTTCCGGTTCTGATTTTTCTTGACAAATGCTGTTGAACTCTATATAGTAGTATAGGAAAAAACAAGGGGTGCTGTCAGACGGCTGAGAGGACTTGCTCCAACCCATGAACCTGATCCGGGTAATGCCGGCGTAGGAATCAAACATCACAAAAGTGGCGCCGCTGACTGATTGTTTCCAATCGGTCGGCGGCTTTTGGTTTGCAGCCCTTGTTTTTCGGAAATTTTTCAGGAAAGAGAAGGACTGTGTTTATGAACAACAAAACCAGAAAACTGACCGAAACCGCCCTGCTCATCGCCATGGCTACCGTGCTGAGCCTGATTCAGTTCCCCGGACCGTGGGTCAACGGCGGTTCCATTACTCTGTGCAGCATGCTGCCCATCTGCATCATCGGCTATCGCTACGGCGTGCGCTGGGGCATTCTTGGCGGCTTTGTCCATGGACTGCTTCAGCTGCTGCTGGGTGTGAATGGCCTGAAAGGCATTTCGCTGGAAACGCTGGTGCTTTCCGTGATTCTGGACTATCTGCTGGCCTTTGCCGTGCTGGGTTTCTCCGGCCTGTTCCGGAACAAGATCAAGAATGCCTCTCTGGCCTTCGCAGCCGGTTCCACGGTGGGTATTGTCCTGCGGTTTGTGTGCCATTTTATTTCCGGCGCTTTTGTGTGGGACACCATTCTGGCCGATACCGGCTTGAACTGGGCGGGCATTCTGTACTCTCTGAACTATAACGGTTCCTATATGGGACCGGAGCTGGTGATCACACTGGCAGCAGGCGTCATTTTCTGCCGCGTGTTCGATTTCACCAAGCCCAACCCCATTCGCCGCAACTTTTCACATTGATTTCTAAAAAATGCCCCTGTATGCCAAATGAACCGAACCGTTAAAAACGGACAATAGACAAAAGGCCCCCTCATGTAGGAT
>CAMLSX010000020.1 GCA_946484175.1 uncultured Clostridia bacterium | reverse complement strand
TATCCTACATGAGGGGGCCTTTTGTCTATTGTCCGTTTTTAACGGTTCGGTTCACTTTTTTCATGTGTTTATTTAGTTTGCAGCAGCTTCTGCAGAAGATGCCTTGACAGCTTCCTGTGCCAGTGCATCATTCTTTTCTGCATGTCCGGAGTAGGTAGGAACCAGTTCATGGATTAATTCCATCATCCTGACATTATCCACGCCTGCACACGCGCGCAGCTTTTCCAAATCCTGCAAGAAAGTCTCTTCATCAAACGGAATTGGGTTGCCAATGTAAATCAGATCGTGCTTTGTTTTTTCACACTTGCCTTCACTGTCCAGCAGCAGCTCTTCATATAACTTTTCGCCCGGACGCAGGCCAATATATTCAATGCGAATATCTACATCCGGTTCAAAGCCAGAAAGACGAATCATATTTCTTGCCAAATCCAGAATTTTTACAGGCTTACCCATGTCCAGAACGAAAATTTCTCCGCCCTTGGCCATACCTCCCGCCTGAATCACCAGCCGGGCTGCTTCTGGAATTGTCATAAAATAGCGAATAATATCCGGATGAGTAATCGTAACCGGCCCACCAGAGGCAATCTGCTTTTTAAACAGCGGAATCACACTGCCGTTGCTGCCCAAGACATTGCCAAAGCGCACGGCCACAAATTCCGTATGTGTACTTCTGCGGCTGTAATACTGAATAATCAGTTCACAAATTCGCTTTGTTGCTCCCATCACGTTGGTGGGATTGACAGCCTTATCAGTTGAAATCAAAACCATACGGCGAGTGCCGTAACGATCTGCTGCCTGAGCCACATTAAGCGTACCAAAAACATTGTTTTTCACCGCTTCTCCAGGGCTCAATTCCATCAAAGGAACATGTTTGTGTGCCGCCGCGTGGAAAACTACGTCTGGCCGGCAAACCTCAAAGACATGGTCTACACGGTTCTTATCGCGTACAGAACCGATCAGAACTTCCAAATTTAAATTTTTATGACGCATCAGAAGTTCGTTCTGAACATCATATGCATTATTCTCATAGATATCAAAGATAATCAGGCGTTTGGGATGGAAGTGAGAAATCTGACGGCACAGCTCAGAGCCAATAGAACCACCGCCACCGGTAACCAGTACGGTTTTTCCAGTCAAATAACCGCTGATTTCCTCCACATTCAGGTTGATCTCATCTCTTCCCAAAAGGTCAAGAATATCAATATCTCGAATGGGATAACGGGCATTCTCGCCCTCTTCTACCATTTCGTACAAAGCAGGCAAGGTTTTCAGCTGACAGCCGGTTTTGGCACAAATACTTAAAATCTGCTGCTTTTCAATATTTTTTACCGAAGGGATTGCAAACAGAATTTGATCGACGCCATAGCGCACCACCATACGCGGGATAGACTCCCGGCCTCCGACAACTTTCACGCCGTGAATCCGAATTCCTTTTTTGCTTGCATCATCGTCAATCGCACAAACCGGAATAGAACGGCTTTCCGGCGCATTCTGCATCTCTTTGATGACCATAGAGCCCATTTCGCCAGCGCCAATCACCATTACCCGAATTTTTTCTTCTTTTGGAATATCTGTCCGAACTTTTCTCTTCGCATTATGAAACATGCGATATGCCATGCGGCTGCCGCCGATTAACATCATGGTAAGCAGCCAGGCTCCTAAATAAACGCTGTTTGGAAAGCGTCTTTCGCCAAGCAGTGAATACCCCATCAGGGTAACCAGTACACAAGCCGTAGTAACGCCTAACACAATGCGCATCAGTTCATCCACACTGGCAAACTGCCACATAATCCGATAAAACCGAAACAGGGCAAAAATAATCACACACACAAGCAGCGACCATGGAATAATGGTATGGAACGCCTGCATGTAAGTGATACGGCTCCAATAAGGTTCGCTTTTATCAGAAATACGGATGACCAGTGTGATATAATAGCTGAAATATACGCAAAATATATCAAGCAGTATCTGCGGCAGAATATAAAAGAGCGATGGTCTTTTTTTATTCTTCATCATCTACACTCCTGCCTTGCTTTTACATCCTGTTTCCATCCAGAACAAAACCAAACCGCAGTCCGACAAAAAAGCCCTGCTTATTCTGCTGAACAAGCAGGGCTTTCTCAATCCTGGTCAGAAAAAGGTGTTAAACCTTATTCACAACCGCAGCCACAGCCGCAACCACAGGCATCTTCAGCTTCATCTGCGATGCCGTTGAGGTCAAATTCCAGCGTTTCGCCGCAGTTGGGGCATTCCATCTGGCCTTCTGCGAGGAGATCCTCGGACAGGCAAATGGTTTCCTGGCAGGAAGGGCAGGTAACTTCATAGTAGCAGTCATCCATGTCTTCCAGATCCAGATCATCATCATCGTCACAGCAGCAATCGCATTCATCGTCGTCGCAATCACAGCCGCCATAGAATTCTTCTTCCAGATCGCCCAGGTCAGCGTCTACCTCGTCCAGCTGATCGGCCATATCCTGATAGCCTTCTTCCAGCTCAGACACGGTTGCTGCCATATCGTCCAGAACTTCGACCAATGCATTCAGAACCTTTACTTCCTTTTTAGAAGCATCCAGCTCCAAACCTTCCATCAAGCCACGGATATATGCAACTTTCTCTGTCATGTTCATTCTCGTTTACCTCCCTCGAATGACAAAATTAAAACCTGTATCAGAAAACGCAGAAGCTTATGCGCGCTCCATATATTCCCCGGTACGGGTATCGATACGGATCATTTCGCCCTCGTTGATAAACAGCGGGACCTTGATCTCTGCGCCGGTTTCCAGAGTGGCCGGCTTGGTTGCGTTGGTAGCAGTGTCGCCCTTGAAGCCAGGATCGGTCTTGGTAACCTGCAGCTCCACAAAGTTCGGCGGCTCTACACCAAAAACATTGCTCTTATAGGACAGAACCTTACACTCCATGTTCTCCTTGACGAACTTGAAGTTGTCACCCAGAATAGACTCACTGATCGGGATCTGCTCGTAAGACTCCATATCCATGAAGTAATACAGACCGCCATCTTCATAGAGATACTGCATATCTTTTCTCTCAATGAAAGCGGTGGGGTACTTATCATTGGGGTTGAAAGTCTTTTCAGTTACAGCACCGGAAATCACGTTGCGGATCTTGGTACGAACAAATGCTGCGCCTTTACCGGGCTTAACATGCTGGAACTCAATAATAGAATAAACGTTGCCGTCCATTTCAAAGGTGACACCATTTCTGAAATCGCCTGCAGTGATCATAAACAGTCCTCCAAATTAAAATTTACTACATCTAGTTTATAATATTTCCATCGCTTTTTCAAGCATATTCTTACCCAAAACGAAAGATTCCTTCCACAAATTCGGGAAATTCCTTCGCAATCCCTTATTTCATCAGGTTTTTCAGGGCGGCTAATGCCAGAAAATAGCTTTCCTTGCCAAATCCGCTGATCTGTCCGGCACAAACCGGAGCAATCACCGAAATGTGACGAAACTCTTCGCGAGCATGAATGTTGCTCATATGGGTCTCGACAAAAGGAATTTTAACCGACGCAATGGCATCACGCAGCGCATAACTGTAATGGGTAAGTGCACCTGCATTAATTACCACACCGTCAAAATTTTCCCGTGATTCGTGAATTCTATCAATAAGAGCACCCTCCCAGTTAGACTGGAAAATATCACAGGTATACCCAAGCTTTTCTGCTTCTTCGCGAATCTGACGCTCGATGCTCTGTTCAGACTCATCGCCATAAACGCCTTTTTCTCGAATTCCCACCATGTTCAAATTAGGTCCCAGAAGGACCAAGACACGTTTTTTACTCATTCCCGGCTGTTCTCCTTTCTGGTTGCCCATTCCGCTTCCTTTACCGCCATTTTTCCGCGTATTGACCGTTCCAATTTACGTCTGATGCGGAACGAACGACTCGTCTCTTCCAAAATTGGTTCCAGAAGAATTGATTTTATTCCACACAGATTGGCGCCCACAATATCGGTAAAAATCTGATCTCCCACTGCTGCACAGTTCCGGTGCGATACGCCCAGCTGATGCACAGCGCGCAGATATCCCACTGGCAGAGGCTTCATAGCATAAGTCAGAAAGGGAAGTCCATATTGCGCAGCAAAGGGCTCTACTCTTTCTCTGGTATTATTCGAAAGAATGATCATCTGTATTCCGTTTTTACGCATAGACGATACCCATTCCAGCGAACCGGGGTAAGGGGATTGTGAATCATGCTCAGACAGGGTGTTATCCACATCCAGCAGCAAAGCCGTTATCCCCAGTGAAGAAAGAAATTCGGGCGTGATATCAGTAATGCGATGAAGCATCCGTGTTGGATATCGAAGTGCCATACTCAATCCTTTCCCTGCTCTGTACAGGCAGCAGCCTGACAATGAACGTAAAAAAGCGGGCCGACGGCCCGCTTTTTTCATTCCATTGTGCGCAGAAAATCACTTAGCGAAACTTGCGTTTACGAGCTGCTTCAGACTTCTTCTTGCGCTTAACAGAAGGCTTTTCATAAGCCTCTCTCTTGCGAACCTCGGCGATGACTCCGGAGCGCGCACACTGCTTTTTAAAGCGTCTGAGAGCACTGTCAAGAGACTCATTGTCTTTAATTCTAATTTCAGCCATTTATTTCCCTCCCATCCGCCAACTGGCAGGGGTATCAGTAATCATAGAATAATCACGAAAAATATTATACTGATTTCTTTCGGCTCTGTCAAGCCTTTTCGCAGGAAAAAGTACAAAAAAGCCGAATCTGTCTGAAACCTTCTTCATAAAAGGATATAAGCAATCAAATTCAACCTTTTCAACAGGAAATTTTGGAGGCCGATAAACAGCTTCAAAATTTTTTTAAAAAAAATCGAAAAAAGTATTGACAGATCGGAAATTCGATGGTAATATAATACTCGCGCTGTGAGTTACGGCGCAAAAGAGTCAAGGACATAGGGGCATAGCTCAGTTGGTAGAGCAGCGGTCTCCAAAACCGCGTGCCGAGGGTTCGAGCCCTTCTGCCCCTGCCAGATGGCCCGGTAGTTCAGTTGGTTAGAACGCTAGCCTGTCACGCTAGAGGTCGACGGTTCGAGCCCGTTCCGGGTCGCCATGTATGCTGCTATGGCTCAGTAGGCAGAGCACATCCTTGGTAAGGATGAGGTCACCAGTTCGAATCTGGTTAGCAGCTCCAAAAAAGAGGTAGATCTTTTGATCTACCTCTTTTTGTTTTTCATAAGAAGAGGTGGTTATTTTGGATAAAAGCATTTCGGCATCATACTGCAAAACGCTCGCAGCACTTCTTTCTCTTGCAGTACTGGGATATTTACTGTATCACACGCTGGCTGGCGGCTCTCTGCTGGCTGCAAATCCTTATGACAGCTACTCCTTACAGGCGCAAAATTGGCTGAATGGACATATCGATGTAGAAAATGGCGCTTCTTACTCCTGGCTTGAATTGGCAATTTTTAACGGTAAATATTATATATCGTTCCCCCCAGTTCCTACTCTGGCCAGCCTTCTGTTTGTAGCAATCTTTGGAACAGCCCCAGCTAATTTACTGATTATAATATATTCTCTGGTCTCCTGCACTGCTGTTTTTCAATGTGTCCGACATTTGGGCGGTACACCCTCTGCATGTTGCTTCTGGTCCATTTTTTTCACTTTTGCCACGAACCTTACTGAACTTTCCCGCACAGGCGGCGTTTGGAATCAAGCACAGGCATTAAATCTGGCTCTTTGCTTTGTGGCACTATGGTGTCTGCTTGCAGGGCGCAATAATTTATCGCTGATCCTGTTGACTCTTGCCGTTGGATGCCGGCCCTTTTCTGTGGTTTATCTGGTGGCAGCAGGACTCTATTTACTCTGGAAGGGACATAAAGCATTTCGTTCTACCCTGCTTTCACTTTTGCCCGGAATCTTGGGAGTGCTGTCAATCGCTTTTGCTATGATGGCTTATAACGCTGCACGTTTTGGCAATCCATTGGAGTTTGGTCACAATTATCTTCCGGAATTTACCGAAAGCGAATATGGACAGTTTCATCTCTCTTATCTTCTTCCAAATCTTTTACAGTTGTTTCGTTTTCCTACAATTAACCAGCAGCTTGCCTTTGAATTCCCAATGTTTAATGGTTTTTTGTTTTTTCTGGTAAATCCCATATTTGCTGTTTGGGCAGTTCGGCTGATTCAGGAAAGAAAGTCATTCGTCTTCCGTCAGGCAGTGTGCTTTTCTGTAATTCCCTTTGTTCTGATATTGCTGGCGCTATGCGCACACAAAACGATGGGCGGATGGCAATTTGGTGCACGGTATACGCTCGATATGCTTCCAGCAGTATTGGCTGCTTTCGGGCTTCTCAAGATATCTTCTTTCCGATTCTGGGAACAATATCTCTGTGCTGCCGGTATTATTATCAATGTTTTTGGAATGATTTTTATGCTGCTACAGGAAATGTCGTGAAATATAGAGAAGCGGCTCCATCCAAAGGGATGGAGCCGCTTTTGTGTTTAAAAATAAAATCAGATAGAAATCCGCAAGGCCATATCATAGAGTTCCTTGTCAAATACACGCTTCATGTCCAATGCTTCTGTAATATCGAAATCGACAACCTTGCTTTCTCTGAATGCCACAACACGGTTGCCAATACCTTTTTCAAGAAGCTGCACAGCATGATCTCCCATTCTGCTGGCCATTACACGATCGCGCAACGTAGGCGAACCACCACGCTGTACATGACCAAGAACAGTAGCACGAGACTCTATTCCGGTCTGAGCCTGAATATTCTTAGCCAGCTCATCTACACCGCCAACACCTTCAGCTACAATAATAATAAAGTGCTTCTTGCCGGTTACCTGCGTAAATTTCATGCGCTGAATCACATCACGCTCAAAATCATAAGGAACCTCAGGTACGAGGATAGCGGTCGCTCCCACTGCAATACCTGTTTGCAGGGCAATATCACCACAACGGCGGCCCATCACCTCTACTACGCTGCAACGATCGTGAGATTCTGTCGTATCACGCAGACGGTCGATCATTTCCATAGCAGTATTCATGGCAGTATCAAAGCCTACTGTATACTCAGTACATGCAATATCGTTATCGATTGTACCGGGAACACCGATGCAGGGAATTCCGGCATTGGTCAAATCACGGGCACCACGAAAAGAACCGTCACCGCCAATAACCACTACGCCGTCAATACCCATTGCACGGCACTTATCGGCAGCTTTCTTAACTCCTTCGGGTGTATTAAATTCGGGGCTGCGGGCAGTGTACAAAAAAGTACCGCCACGATGGATGATATCAGAAACGCTGCGCAGATTCATCAGGAACATATCACCATTTAACAGGCCATTATATCCTCTGCGGACACCGTACACCTCCATGCCATAGGAGATACCTGCACGAACTACAGCACGAAGTGCGGCATTCATTCCGGGGGCGTCTCCTCCGCTGGTCAACACGGCAATCTTTTTGGTACTCATAGTATAACCGTCCTCCTAAACATGTTATTTCTTATTCCATGTAAGAAAAGCAGTTCACACTGCCTTTATCTATTCTTATCTTATTATAATAAATAGGAGAAGAATAATCAAGTATCCTGCATGTAAAAAAATCTCTCTAATCCGGGTAATTTGTCTCATTTCCCCAATTTTATCCCGCTCAAAAAGATAATATTTTAAAATTATATAAACTCAAGTAAAAATTTGTTTATTTTACCAATACTACAGCCTCTTCACCAAGCAGCCTCTTCAGTTCCCGAATCAGCACCGCCTCCGGTTCCAGTCTGAGTGAAGCCGGGGCCCTGACAAGTTTGCGCGTATCTTCAAAATAGATATACAATTCTACTGGCCCATCAAAAATTTCAATATATTGCAGCGCTTTTTTATATTCCCTGCTCTCCTTTCCTGGCACACGCAAATACAAACCCGGTCTGGAAGAAGGTTTCTTCTGCAAGTTTTTTTCAGCTGTATTTTTATCCCTCATATTGGACAGATATTCCTTTGCGTCAGGCGGTGGAAATACAGCATCACACACCAACTTGGCGTCTTTTTCTTCTGTCAGACTCACACGGCCTTCTGCCATGACAATTTTCCCTTCCTGCAAAAGACTGTGATATCGACTGTACACATTGGGAAACACCAGCATTTCCATGGAGCCGTATAAATCTTCGAGCGCAACAAAAGCCATCGTACCACTGTTTTTCGTAGTTTTGCGCTTGATTCTCTGTACTGCTCCCAGCACACGCAAGCGGTCACCATCGCGATATCTTTCTCCGCCCTCAGTGGCGTCTTTCTGAATCTCTCCCATAGAAATCACTGTTTTTTGACGGAACAGCGCACTGTATTCAGAAACCGGATGTCCAGATAGATACAGTCCCGTCACTTCTTTTTCCATAGCAAGCTTTTCAGAAGGTGAAAAGTCCTGCTGAGCAGCAATCTCTACCCGCTGTTTTCCAGCAGAATCCATTGTATCAAAAAATCCCATCTGGCCATCCAGATTCCTGCGCCGGTCTGTATCCAGAGAATCCATTACCGTATTCAAGGCCATCAGCATTTCCCGCCGGTTATTTCCCAGCCCATCCAGCGCGCCGCATTTTATCAGACTTTCCAGCGCTCTGCGGTTTAATTCAAGACCATGCATCCGCCGGCAGAAATCATAAAAAGAAGAAAAATTCCCGTTTTGTTCCCGTTCGCGTACAAGAGACTGCAAAAATCCCCGTCCCAAGTTTTTGACCGCCAGCAATCCAAAACGTATCGTTTTATCAGAAACCGTAAATTTACGGCGGCTTTCGTTAACATGTGGCGGAAGCACCTGAATTTTCAGCCGACTGCATTCTGCCATATATTCTGCCACCTTGCCGGAATAATCCAGCACACTACTGAGCAAACACGCCATATATTCGCGCGGGTAATGGCATTTCAGCCAAGCCGTCTGATATGCCAGCAGCGCATATGCTGCTGCGTGGGATTTGTTGAAAGCATACGACGCAAAACTCTCCATCTGTTGGAAGATATCTTCCGCTGTAGCTTCCTCAATCCCTCGATTGATACAGCCTTCTACTTCCCAGCTGCCATCTTCCCTTTGCAGGCCGTGAATGAAGATTTTCCGTTCCCGCTCCATAACATCCACTTTTTTCTTTGACATGGCTCGCCGCACCACGTCTGCACGTCCCAGAGAATAGCCTGCGAGTTCCCGGAAAATCTGCATCACCTGCTCCTGATAGACAATGCAGCCATATGTGACATGCAAAATCTGAGAAAGCCTGGGATGTGGATACGTCACCTTTTCGGGATGATGACGGTTTTCCACATAGGTAGAAATAAACTTCATAGGGCCTGGACGATACAAGGAAATCACTGCGATTAAATCTTCTAGATATTCAGGTTTCAGGCTCATCACTACCCGGCGCATTCCCGCCGATTCAAACTGGAACACTCCTTCGGTATTCCCTTCTGCAAACAGCCGGAATACTTCTGGATCATCTGTCGGGATTTGCTCAACCGTAAAGCCCGTCCGCTGCCGCGCCACCATTTTTACGGTATTGTCAATGATAGAAAGGTTGCGCAGACCCAGGAAGTCCATCTTTAAAAGCCCCAGTTCTTCCAGCGTGGTCATCGTATACTGGGTAACGATGGACTCGTCGTTTTTGGCAAGCGGAACATATTCACTTACTGGCCGGTCGGTAATCACAACACCCGCCGCATGGGTCGAGGTATGGCGTGGCATCCCCTCAATTTTACGAGCCATATCAATAAGCTCATGAATCTGAGGGTCTGTATCATACCGGTTTTTCAAATCAGCAGAAATCTCCAGCGCATGGTCAAGGGTCATGTGAAGCTCCATGGGCACCATTTTGGCTACCACATCGGTAGTGGCATAAGGAATCGCCATGGCTCTGCCTACATCCCGGATAACACCTCGGGCTGCCATGGTACCAAAAGTAACAATCTGCGCCACATGGTCAGCACCATATTTGCGGATAACATAATCAATGATTTCCTGCCGCCGTTCATCGCTGAAATCGATATCAAAGTCGGGCATACTTACCCTCTCGGGGTTCAAAAAGCGCTCAAACAGCAGGTCATATCGAATGGGATCGACACCCGTAATGCCGATACAGTACGCAGCAAGGCTTCCCGCACCGGAGCCTCTTCCCGGCCCCACAGGAATCCCCACTGATTTTGCATAGCGGACAAAATCGTGAACGATAAGGTAGTAGTTCACATACCCCATCTTTTCAATCATGTCCAGCTCATATTCCAATCGTCTGCGCACTTTTTCCGGTGGATTTTCCCCATAATGGCGAAGCATCCCCTGTTCGCACTGCTCGCGAAAATACTCGGTATTGTCCTGGCCGTTTGGCGTATCAAAACGCGGCAGTTTGGTCTTTCCAAATTCAAACTCTACCTGGCATCTCCGGGCGATTTCTGCGGTGTTGTCCGCTGCTTCCGGATGATCGGGAAACAACGCGCGCATCTGTTCTTCGGATTTTACATAAAACTCCTCAGACCCGAATTCCATGCTATCCGGATCCTCGATGGTGTGGTTGGTCTGGATGCACAAAAGAATCTTATGCATCTGATTGTCTTCTTTCTGGATATAGTGACAGTCGTTCGTCACCACCAACGGAATCCCCGTTTTTTCCGAAAGGCGAATAATCTGTGGATTGACACTCTGCTGTTCTGCCAACCCATGATCCTGCAATTCCAGAAAGAAATTTCCCTTACCAAAAATACTCTCATACCGCAGGGCAGCTTCTTTGGCCCCTGCATAGTCGCGCATGGAGAGAGCCCGGGGAATTTCACCGGCCAGGCAAGCGGAAAGGGCAATCAGCCCTTCATGATATTTTTGAAGCAATTCAAAATCCACCCGGGGCTTGCTGTAAAATCCCTCTGTCCAAGCCTGCGACACCATAGCAATCAAATTCTGATATCCCTGCTGGTTTTCACACAACAACACCAGATGACGGTTTTCGCTGTCCAATCCGTGAACCTTATCAAATCTGGTGCGTTTGGCTACATAGACTTCGCAGCCAATTATCGGATGGATATTCCGTTCTTTTGCGGCTTTATAAAAATCCACGGCACCATACATGGCGCCGTGGTCGGTAATGGCAATGCTGTCCTGTCCCAGTGCCTGTACCCGCTCCATCAGTTTTTCAATCCGGCATGCGCCGTCCAGTAAGCTGTATTCCGTGTGAACATGAAGATGTACAAAGGCCACTGGAACCCACTCCTTTTCCGTTTATTCCGTCTTAGCCATTTCCAGCAGCCGCTGAATCCGATGGTTTGCGCCGGAACGGCTGATCGAAAGTGCCTCTCCCAGCTCCCGCAAGCTCATTTCGGGATTCTCCAGCCGCAGATAGGCCATCTCCCGCAAATCTTCAGGCAGGTTGTCCAACCCTACTTTCTCCTGCAAATGGCGAATCGCCACTACCTGACGCGCTGAAGCCGAAACTGTTTTATCGATATTGGCTGTTTCAAAATTGGTCGTGCGGTTCACATAATTTCGAACTTCTTTTACCATTTTGGCCTGCATCAATGTCATCGAAGCAGTTGGCGCCCCCATATAGGTAAGCAGATCGGCAATCTGTTCACTGCCTTTGATATATACCACATAGCTGCCCTTCCTACGGGTAATGGAAGGCTGCAAGCGCAGGCCCTCCACTTCTTCCAGCAGGGTTACAAAATCCTGTGCCAAACGGCGGTGATTCACAGCAAATTCCAAATGATAATCTTTCTTGGGGTCTGTTGCACTACCGCAGGATAAAAATGCGCCGCGAATAAAGGCACACATACAGCATTCATTTTCCAGATTTGCGCGATTTAAACGAAGATTCACTTCTCTGCCTGTATGGCCAAAAGCTTCCAGCAGCCGCTGGCGCTGGTCATCTCCAGGAATCAGCAATGTATAAGTTCCGCCTTCACGATTTGTACTGCGCCGCATAGATACACTCGTTTCCACCATTACGCCGGTAACCTCTGCGGCAGCTTCGGCAACGCGCCGGGCCACCGCACCATTTTCGGTCACAATGGCATATTCTTTCAGAGAAAACCCGCGTGTAAACAACAACAGACCATATGCTTCCGCTTTTTTACAACAGGAAGCAGTGGTTGTTGTTTTGCAAATCTCTGTTTTGGTGTCTGACGCAAATGACATTTTCCGTCACCTCACTGCTTACGGACATCCCGGTGGTTCACCCCCGCACGCTTGCCCTGATTGACCAGATGATCAAACAGATGCTGCGCCAGCGCCACCGAACGGTGATGCCCGCCAGTACAGCCTACAGCGATAACGAGCTGGCTTTTTCCTTCCGCACAGTACAGCGGATACATATAATCAATCAGATCAATCCAGCGCTTGATGAAGCCCTGCGTCTGCTCCCACTGCATCACATAATCTCGTACCGGTGCATCCAGGCCCGTCTGGTGGCGCAGCTCTTCAATGTAATATGGGTTTGGCAGACAACGCACATCAAAAACCAGATCAGCTTCGGAAGGAATTCCATATTTAAATCCAAAGCTCATGCACTGTACCATCAGCGCATCACTGGAATTCCCCAAAAACAGGTTGGAAATCCGGCTTTTTAACTGAGCGGTGGTAAGGAAGGTGGTGTCGATAATATAGTCAGCCCGTGCGCGCACCGGCTTGAGAATTTCACGTTCCAGTTTGACAGATTGTTCCACAGAGCCCTGGTGCGCCTCTGCCAGCGGATGGCGGCGGCGGTTTTCCTGATACCGGTTGATGAGCACAGAATCAGACGCATCCAAAAACAGGATCTTATATTCCATTTTATTGGCGCGCATTTCATCCAGCACATCGAACAGAGAAGCAAACATTTCACCCGCACGTGCATCGGTTACCACGGCCACTTTATCACGGCCTTCTTTTGAAGAAACGCACAAATCATAAAACGTGGGAATCAGCTTGGCCGGAAGATTATCCACACAGAAAAAACCGATATCTTCCAAAGAATGCATCGCTCTCGTTTTTCCGGCACCAGATAAGCCGGTCACAATTACAAAATCCATTTTCCATCCCTGTCCTTTCTCCATCTCAAAAAGGAAGCTTATTCTTCCCCGCAGGTACGCACTTCACATTCCAATGAAACGCCGGTCTCACGCAGAACGGTCTGCTGAATCAAAGCAATCAGATTCTGTACATCCTGGCAGGTAGCCCCTCCCGTATTGACAATAAATCCTGCATGCTTGGGGCTTACCTGTGCTCCTCCGATACTCTTCCCCTTCAAGCCGCACTGCTCTATCAGCGTACCTGCAAAATACCCTTCCGGCCGTTTGAAGACACTGCCGGCGCTGGGCATATCATACGGCTGTTTTTCTTTGCGGCGGTTCATCAGCTCTTCCATCCTGGCTGCAATCTCCGTGTGGTTTCCTTTTTCCAGTTCCATATGCAAAAAGAGAATCACATTTTCCCCTCCGGAATAAGCACTGTGGCGATAAGAAAGCTCCAATTCATCCCCGCTCAGCTCTTCCAGTTTCCCGTCCGGGGTCATATGGCAGCAGGAGCGCAAAACATTCTTCATCTCTCCGCCATAGGCGCCCGCATTCATATAGGCTGCACCACCGGCACTCCCCGGAATTCCCCAGGCAAACTCAAGGCCGGTTAAATTATGCTCTCTGGCAAAAATACAGGCAGATGCCAGCGAGGCTCCTGCTCCGCAGCGAATTCCGGTTGTCCCTTCCAACGTAATCTCTGTGAATTCTCCTGTCAGCTCAATGACAACGCCTCGAATCCCCTTATCAGACACCAGCATATTTGAACCATTTCCAAGAATCTGTACCGGCACCTGATATTCGCGGCACATCTGCATGACCTTTTTAAGCTGCGAGGTGTTCCCTACAGAGATCAGCAAATCAGCTGGACCCCCGATTTTAAAAGTTGTATGACGTGCCATGGGTTCTGCACACAGGCAGCGACATCCCAAAGCCTGCGCTTTTTGCTGTATTATTTCCAGCGTGTTCATGATCTCTCACGCCCTTTCTACAAGTATCATATGCTGCCCTGCCGGTATTTACGCACCGACAGGGCAGCCGTTTATTTCCAGAAACCGGTGTGGGTGCGAAGATATTCGCTGAATCTTTCTTCAGAAGCATTGACAATCAACTCTTCCGGGAACCCGATTTCTTCCAGCATTTGAAGCCCGGCAGAGCAATCCAGCACCGAAGCGGAAAAATGCGCGTCTGAATTTACAATGACCGGCACACGATATTTCATACACAACCGGGCAATCGTTACGCAATTCGGGATATAATCTGCCCGTACTTCAAAGGAATGGGAATTGATTTCCACCAGTTTGCCGTTCCGGCCAAACTCGGGGATGACTTTCTCATAGTCATACGCATACACGGGGCTGCCGCTGTGGCCAATGACACGTACATACGGATTTTTCGCAACTTGCAGCCAAAGCTGTGTGCACAGTTCTTTGGTTGGCTCAATCGCTTCGGGCATACAGCAGCTGTGAATGGATGCCACTACCCAGTCAAGCTTTTTTAAATCATTCTCTGGAATATCCAGTCTGCCCTCATAATCCGTTACATTTGCTTCTGCCCCTCGAAGCACCCAAACTCCCTCTATATAATTGGGAACCGAATGCAGATTGGAGAAATACCATTCCCCTGGCCCTCCCGGCATGCTGTATCCATGATCGGTGATTCCAATCGCGAAAAGCTTCTTTTCTGCCGCTGCATGAACCATCTCCTGCAAAGTGCTGTATGCATGGGTAGATGCAATTGTATGCGTATGTGTATCAGCTATGAGTTTCATCTGTCCATTCCTTTCTTTGCGCCACATTAAACATCAAATCAGATCTTTTTTAGTTTCCGTCTCGGTCATACCGGAAACATCCATACCCAGGCTGGCCAGCAACTCCTGTGCAGCATTATATCCCATCTTTTTCTGACGGTTGTTCATAGCCGCAACCTCAATGATAATCGCAAGATTTCGTCCGGGTTTTACCGGAATGGTGAGTACAGGGACACGGTTGCCCAGAATTTCAGTATATTCGTTATCGATGCCCATACGGTCGTATACTTTGGTATTATCCCAAATTTCCAGATTGATGCACATGTCAATTTTTTCGCTGACCTTAACTGCACCCATACCAAAAATCCGGCGTGCATTGATAATACCGATACCGCGCAATTCGATAAAGTGACGAATATTCTCTGGTGCAGAGCCCACCAGCGTTTTATTGGAAACCCGGCGAATTTCAACAGCGTCATCTGCGATCAGACGATGGCCGCGCTTGATCAGTTCAATAGCTGTTTCGCTTTTTCCAACGCCGCTGTCGCCTACCAGCAGGATTCCTTCACCATATACTTCTACCAGAACACCATGACGTGTAATTCTGGGAGCCAATTCTGTATTCATGTAGGCAACCAAAGCTGCCACCAGATTGGAAGTCGTATCCGCAGTTTTCAGCAAGGCCACACCATGCGCCTGAGCAGCCTCTACCATTTCTGGTGCGGGGGTAATATTTCTTGCTACGATTACCGCCGGAGGACGGCGGGAGAAAAGCGCATTCAACACATCACTGCGTTTTTCATGTGTAAAAGAGGCCAGCAGAGCGGTCTCTGCATTACCAAAAATCAGAATTCGATTCTTATCATAATAATCGTAAAAACCATTCAGCTCCAAACCAGGGCGGTTTACATCACGGGAAGAAATCAGGATCTCATCCGCGCTGGTAGGAAGAAACACAACCTCCAGTGCCAGTTCTTTCATAACCTTGGAAAGGGGTACGGTAAATGTTGTGACCATGATTCATCGTCCTTTCTATTTGTTGTCATCGACAGCGCTAAAACAGGTTCTTCGCGCTTCTGCGAGACATTTTTACAAATTCACGCAGTACTGATTTTATTATATCGCATTCTCTCAAAAGATTAAAGAGAATAGTTGCACAGCAGTCAAAAATTCTATTTAAAGCACCATTATTTTGTGTTATAATATGAATACTGTTGAGCAGTGAGCTTGGCAATACAGAATCCGACATTTTTTTAATATTGCCGCGGCTTTTGGGAGAGGAATTTCATGAGAATCGCACTGGTGACAGACAGCTATTATACCCGTTACGCCCGGGAAAAAGATATAGCAACTCATGTATCTATTCTGGCAGAGGGTCTGTTTTATATTGGTCATGATGTGATGGTAATCGTGCCGGAAGCAGGACGAGCAAAAGCAGAAACAGACGGAAACGTACTGAAATGTTCCGGGCGCCGTGCCGCCAATATGGATGGTGTGCAGATGAATAAAACTGGAAATCAGCAGATGGAGGAAAAGCTCCGTGCTTTCCGGCCTGAGCTGATCCATATCCATACACTCTCTGAAAGTGGTGCTTTTGCACTGCAATATGCAGATGACCACGACATTACCTCATTGCTGACAATTCACAGCCTCTGGGATACAGAAAAATCTGGACACACTTTTTCCCCCGTCTCTCTTTTGCGGGAAAGAGCACGGATTGATGTCGCAGAATTTGTGTTGAAACACGCGAACCATCTGGCAGTGCTGACGGACGCCATGGCCCAGAGATTAGAGGATGATGGGCCGCGTGAAGCTGACTTGATTTTTCCATTTGCTGTGGATACCCGTTCTTATAATATCGGAGCCTCTTCTCCTCTACATAAACGGGCTCTTCGCGAATCTCTCTCTCTGGAAGATAAAAAAATCGTGGTATGTGGCGACTGTCGTGATACGCACACATTGCTTCGTTTCTTAGACTCCTGGAAAAAAGCTTTTATGCAGGATGATTCTTTCTATCTGTTTATTCTGAATCGCAAGTCCCAGACAAAAGCATTGCTTTCGCATATCCATTCACTCCGGCTTTCCAACCGTGTTGCTCTGATCGGTGAAGAGCAGCCTGACGATATTGCCTCTTGTTTTGCTGTAAGCTGCTGCTATGTTTCGTGTTCTCATTCTGAAGAACTTTCTCTTTCTGCACCAGAAGCTGCTGCTTGTGGTACTCCGCTCCTGATTCCTTCCGACAGCGGTACTTCAATTGTGGTACAGGAAGGACAAAATGGATTCTGCTGGTCCAAAGAAGACGATCTGTTTTCTCTCATTCGTAAATTCGCCCGCGTTTCCGGTGCCGGAAAAAATGCGCTGACAAATTTAGTAATCGGGTCCATACGGCCTTTTACTCCCTACAACCAGGCATATGCCGCCGAAGCGGTTTATCTCTCTCTCCTAAATTGAACAGTTTGCAAAACGTCCTTTTGCCTTTAAAAGGACGTTTTTTCTTTCATAGAATCCTCAGTATGCAGCTCTTGGGATATTTTGTAAATATTTTGTTGCTTTTTTACGGAAGTGGCATTATCCATTGGAAATCGCATAGATTTCTGTTATAATAGAAAGAAATAAACCCATAAATTATCTCGGGGAACATCGCCGTGCGGTGTTCCCCGTGCCTGACCAAAGGAGATGGAGTTTTGCTATTATTTCTTGAATTTTTAAAAGCGGTTTGTCTGGGCATCGTCCAGGGAATCACAGAATGGCTTCCCGTCAGCAGTACCGGCCACATGATTTTGTTTGACTCTTTTTGGCCGATGGATGCTTCTCAATTTTCGGGCGGACGAGATTTTATTGATCTATTTCTTGTCGTCATCCAGTTTGGTTCTATTTTGGCCGTGCTGGTGCTGTATTTCCATAAACTCAATCCCTTTTCTCCCAAAAAGAACGCCATCGAAAAGAAACAAACCTTTTCTTTGTGGCTAAAAGTCATTGTCGCAACGATTCCAGCCATGATTCTTGGCCTGCTCTTTGACGATGCAATCAATGACCTTTTCTACAATGCGGTTACGGTAGCAGTTATGCTGATTGTATACGGTATTTTCTTCCTGTTGGTAGAAAACCGGAATCGCCGTCCCAAAATTCAAAGCTACAACCAGCTTAATGTCAAAACATTGCTGTTAATCGGTCTTTTCCAGGCTATGGCTATGATTCCCGGTACATCACGTTCCGGTGCAACTATTCTTGGCGCTGTGCTGCTGGGATGCTCCCGCAGTTTGTCTGCTGAATTTTCGTTCTTCCTGGCAATCCCCACCATGCTGGGCGCCAGTGCTTTGAAAATTTTCAAATATTTCAAAGATTTCGGTTTGGGCTTCACTTCATATGAACTGATGATCCTGCTGACCGGTATGATTGTCGCTTTCCTCGTTTCCGTTCTGGTAATTCGTTTGTTCATGGGCTTTATCCGCAAGCATGACTTCAAACCCTTTGGTTGGTATCGTATTGCGTTGGGCGCGTTAATTCTGGTGCTGTTCCTGACAAATGTTTTGACCCTGACTCCTGCCTGAGAATCTAAACGAATTCACCTTTCAGGATGTTGTTTCTGCTGTTACTTCAGAGGATGATTTCAAATTTTATGAGCTCTCAGAAGCTCTGACAGATAACGGGGAATGGATATGGATAAATATAAAAAATTATTTTCTAATACGTTAATATTTGCAATTGGCACATTCGGTTCTAAACTGCTGGTATTCTTCCTTATGCCCTTGTATACCAATGTATTAACCGGTGCCGAATATGGTATTTCTGATCTGCTGCAGCAAAGCGCCAACCTGTTGGTACCACTGGTTACATTCGGAATTACGGATGCGGTAATCCGGTTTGGACTGGACCGCAAGGTGCGCAACTCAGAGGTGCTTACAACAGGCCTGTTGACGTTGCTAGCCGGTTTTGTTTTGCTGATCTTGTGCTATCCGCTGCTGAAGTTAATTCCTGGTTTGGACGGTTATACAACCCTTTTGTGTGTGTTTGTTATGACCTCTTCTCTAAGAACTTTATTTCAACAGTTTGTCCGTGCAAAAGGACATGTAAAGCTGTATGCGGTAGACGGTATTCTGAGCACAGCTCTGACTTTGCTCTTTACCATCGTGTTTTTACTTGGTTTTGATTTGGGCATCGTGGGATATTTGTCAGCAATTGTTTGTGCCGATGCCTGTTCGTGCCTTTTCCTTATTTTTAATGGACGTATTCTTCAATATTTCCATCCCTCCTATTTACGGGGAAAAACAACCACTCAGGAGATGCTGCGTTATTCTATCCCGATGATTCCAAACACAGTGTTCTGGTGGGTTACCACTGTATCCTCCCGCTACATCATTACTGCTATTATTGGTGAGAGCGTAAATGGTCTGTATGCTGCTGCATATAAATGGCCATCTGCTATTATTTTGATCTCTACGATTTTCATGAATGCCTGGCAAATGTCTGCCATCTCAGAAGAAAAAGGGCGGGCACGATTTTTTACACAGGTCTTCCACAGTCTGAGTTCCCTGGTTTTTATCGTGGGCTCTTTTTTAATTTTATTTTCAAAAGTTATTACCAAAATCATGGTAGCAGATTCTTATTATAATTCCTGGATTTATATCCCCATTCTTTCTGTAGCAACCGTTTACTCCTGTATGGTTACTTTTTTGGGCACGGTTTATATCGTCAACAAAAAAAGCATTCTTTCTTTGGCAACCACTGCGGTCGGCGCTTTAGTGAATGTCATTTTAAGTTTTATCCTGATTTCGTATTATGGAGCCAACGGCGCTGCGTTTGCGATGTTTGCCAGCTACTTTGTGGTATTCCTGCTGCGTGCTTATGATACCAAGCGCTTTATTCACATGAAGTTGGGCGGTTTTAGACTAACTGTCAACACACTGTTATTACTTACTCAGGCATTTATCATGATTTGGGAAGTTCCCTACTGGATTCCGATTCAAGTTGTTTTAACCCTTGGTATGACCTTGTTGAACATCGGTGGACTGCTTTCGGCTATACGCAAGATCCTGCCTGATCGCAAAAAAGCTTCCGCATAACATTTTCTCAATACAACAAAATTCCTGATGAATTCTGCTTTTAAAGGAATTCATCAGGAGTTTTGTTTTTCTATTTACTTCGTCAAAAAAGGGTTCCAGCAACCACCGGAACCCTTCTTCGTCCAATATTAACTTGTGTCCGAATTCGAAACAAAGCTATCTATTTAGTACATTGGCGTTTACCAAAACTGACAATCGGTTTACTTGCAAACAATTGATTTTTGACCGGCTGGGCATAAAGCCTGAACATTTTTGCTATTGGAATAACCCTTTTGTGTTCATACATCTTTTCAAGGATAGGCTTTCAACAAAGCCGTTCAAAATCGGGGTTCCTCAGTTTCTCAGCCGATCCGGTTGTTGTTTACTGGATCAGTCATATCTTCTAAAAAGACACCTTTCTAAACAATTTCGAAAAATGCTTTTTTCAACTCTTACCTAGTACTTTGGACTCAATCCTTTACTTGTTATTTCGATATTCGTATTTAAATTTTATCTGCTATATATTGAATCAGTAACGGTCCGACAGACCGTTCTGATTCAGCTGTGAAGTTGCTTCCTGTGCCATCGGACCCACCTCTTTCATTCATATTATTAAAGATACAAGGCTCTTCCCACTTTTTCTTTCAGGTACTTTTGCATCTTTATTTTGTAAAGACACCTTTACCTGATCTCTTCGACTCTTATTCGATGAGGTTTAAACTACAACCTTGTAGTTTTATTACTCCTCTCCCAGCTCTTTTCGAATTTCTTTTTCTTCTTTGTTTTCTTCCAGTTTCAATTCTTTTTATAAGCTTTTGGAGAATTATTACATTTGTTTTCTTCAGATATCTTAAACAGTTTTCCATTTAAGAATCTTCTCTTCAAATTCTTATTGCTGTCCAAGAATTTCAAATTTCATTTCTGCGATCCCATTTACTTTTCTATTAGCTGATTTTCTTTTCAGAATCTCAATTTTCAATCATTTCTGATTTTAAAAATTTGTTTTTGAAATTTCCCTCTGCTTCTAGAACTGTCGTAAATGCGCTTCGCTTTTTTGAAAACTGATTTTTCTTTTTCAGCTTTCTCCTGCTCTTTTTAGAATTGCCTGTCCAAAAACTCCAATTCAAAGAACTTTTAATCAGCTTAGTCACGATTTGATTGATTCTTCAAACGGTTTCTCGTCCCATCTGATATTCTTTTTCAAATCTCACTGATTGTTTTCTGATTGACTCTCAGAAAACTTTTTCTACTTTGAGCTCCTCATCCTTTTCGAAGATGTGGGATCTTTTTCTTTGAACTCTTGTTCTTTTCTGGCTTTATTATAACTCACTTATTGTGTAATGTCAATAGCTTTTTTCTGAATTTCAAAAAAATTTTATTGTTAAAATATACACAAATCCTGTACAGGCTCTTCTATAAACATTAAAAGACTCGTTGATCAACAGCTCTTTATTTTTTACAAAAAAATTGATTACAGGGGATTTTGAACGGTATTTTTATTTTTTCTTCTCGCATAATTTTTTCCTGAAAACTGTTGACTTCTCTCTCTTCTCTTTGTACAATGGAACAAGACCGGCATGCGCCGGATCTCAACGGTGCCGCAGAGCACTGAAAGGAGAATTGCCATGAATAACGAGTATGGTGCAGACCTGATTACCCTGATCGACGACGAAGGCGTTGAGCATGAGTTTGAAATTCTGGATGAGATCGATAACGAAGACGGCGTTTTTTATGCATTGCTTCCCACCTTTGACGATCCTCAGAGCGAACTGGAAGCTGATACCTATTATATTTTCGAAGTAATCGAAGAGGACGGAGAAGAGCAGCTGGCTGAAGTTGAGGATGACGAGCTTCTGGATAAGCTGGCCGCTATTTTTGAGAGCCGCTTTGAAGAGCTTTATGAGGAATCTGAACAATAAGGATTTTTTTCTGAAGTTCTTTTATGGAAATTTAACGACTCCATTCCGTGCTATACTGTTTTCGGCGAAGAAATGAACTCCTGCCTGGTGCGTGGACTGTTGCATCAATAACCCTACAACTCTCTTTTTGGGAGCTTGTCTCCGGCAGCGGAATGCAGACCTCCCAGCACGGTTTTCCGTGTTGGAAGAAGGGAGCTGGAACCTGTTGGGCGGGCACCCACCTGTTTACTTCCGTAGGCAGGTTATTTATTGCACTTACGGCCAGGCGGGTCTCTTTTATCAAACGAATCCCTGAACTGATTGTTTAGGGATTTTTTTTCTTTTTCAGGGCAGGCTATTTTCGATTAGAACTAGAAAGAAGGCCCTGTATGAAAGAAAAGCCATTCACAATGCAAAATATGCTGTTTGCTTTTGCCGGATTTGCTGCTGGAATTCTCAACGGCCTGTTGGGAGCTGGCGGCGGCACAATTGCTGTCCCAATTTTTCGAAAAAGCGGTATGAAGGAAGCTGACTGCCATGCCACGTCAGTTGCCGTTATTTTGCCGCTTTGTCTGCTCAGCGCCGGTTTTTACCTGTTTCGTGGGGATGTCTCCATCTCAGATGCACTTCCATACCTGCCCTGGATGCTTGCGGGCTCTCTGATAGGCGCCTGGCTGCTGCCCAGATGCCGTGCTGTCTGGCTGCGGCGCATTTTTGGCCTGCTGATGCTCTGGGCAGCTTTGAGGATGCTGTTTTGACGTGGCTGCTGAGTGCCGCTGCTGGAATACTTTCCGGTGCGCTGGGCGCTATGGGCATGGGCGGCGGCGGAATTCTAATCCTATGCCTGACAATGTTTGCCGGTATTGGGCAGACCACTGCACAGGGAGTCAATCTCCTTTTATTCATTCCAACTGCATTGCTTGCTTTGATTCCTTATATCCGTCAAAAACTTATCTGCCGTCAGGCAATCCTGCCAGCTGTCCTCTCTGGTATTTTGGGAAGCCTATTGGGGGTTTGGCTTAGTGGCAGCTTGAATCCTGATTTGCTGCAAAAGCTATTTGGCGGCCTACTTTTATTGATTGGATTGCGTGAGCTTTTCTGTCATCGTGATTCGGCAAACTCATAAGATGGGAATTTTTCCACTAAAGTGTATTAAAATTTGCTGTTATTTTTCTTTTCGACACGGTTCATTTATAGACATTTCCCACAATATCAAGTATAATAGAGATATCGTATTCAAACTTCGTATTATTGGAGGCATTTGTATGCGTTATCGTATTATAACTGATTCTACCGGTGACCTGACTCCTGAACTGGTTCGCGATTTACAATTGACTGTGATTCCCATGGAATTTACCATTGACGGGAAAAGCTATCGGAATTATCCGGATGGGCACGAAATGAGCGCAAAGGCTTTTTATCATTTGCTTCGCGCCGGAAAAACTTCTACCACCGCACAGATTAATTCTCATGAGTTTATGGAATGGGCTGACCCTATTTTGCAGGCTGGAGAAGATATTCTGTATCTGGCTTTTTCTTCGGGCCTCAGCGGCACCTGTCAGAGCGCTTATATGGCAAAAGAAGAGCTTTCTGCACGCTATCCAGACCGAAAAATCTATGTCGTAGATTCCCTTGCTGCTTCTATGGGCGAAGGACTGCTGGCCTATTATGCCTCCAAAATGCAGATGGAGGGAAAAAGCATCGACGAAGTATACCAATGGCTTCAGGCAAGCAAGCTGCATCTATGCCACTGGTTTACGGTAGATGACTTGAATCATCTTAAGCGCGGCGGGCGTGTTTCTTCTGCCGCAGCACTTTTCGGCACGATGCTGGGAATTAAGCCGGTACTGCATGTAGACGATGCTGGCCACTTGATTCCGGTTGCGAAAATTCGTGGACGCCGTCAGTCTCTCGATGCGCTGGTTTCACACATGGAGGAAACCGTTATAACCCCGGAAGAGCAGGTAATCTTTATCAGCCACGGCGATTGCGAAAAAGACGCGCAGTATGTAGCGGATAAAATCCGTTCCAAGTGGAATGTGAAGGACATTGTTTTAAATGAAATTGGACCGGTAATCGGCACTCATTCTGGCCCCGGAACAGTAGCGTTGTTCTTCCTTGGCACCAAGCGCTGAAATATTCTTATAGAAAACAAACCCGATACAGTTTGCACTGTACCGGGTTTTTCTATCTCTTTACGCTTTCATTCTTGCTTTTCTTCCGTCCAGAAAGTTCTGTAAAATCACCACTGCCGCCACGGCATCCACCACAGCCTTGCGCTTTTTGCCACGGGTGTTGGTTTCATTCAGATATCCATGGGCGGTGATGGTCGTTCCCCGCTCGTCCTGAAACTCCACGGGGATGCCGGTTTTCTCTGAAAGTGCCTGCCCAAAGGCCCGGGCGTTTTGGGCGCTCTCCCCTTCGCTGCCGTCCATGTTCCGGGGAAGGCCGACCACCAGCAGCTCTGCTTTGCGGGCAAGGGCTTCTGCTGCAACTTTCTCCAGCCGCTTTTCCGGGTTATACTCGGTGATGACGCCCGCCGGGCTGGCGAGAATCTCGCTCTTATCGCACACTGCAAGGCCGGTACGGGCTTTGCCTAAATCCACTGCCAGAATAATCATACGCACCCTCCTCAGTCAAAGCGTCCGCTTACCCGGTTCTCCGGCTTCCACCAGCTCTGCGTGGCAAAGGTGGAGGTTTCTTCGGACAAATGGGAGGCGTCGTTGAGAAGTTCAATGTGGGGGTTCATGTTCTCATCAAAATCCACGATGCTGATGCCCGTATTGTCCACCCAGTCCACTGTATTCAGTTCTTCAATGGGTTTGTTCATGCAGCGGCACAGCAGGTTCCGGATGGCGCACCCGTGGCTGGCAATACACACGGTTTTGCCGGGGTTGGCTTTTACAATCCGGCAGACAGCATCCCACACCCGGTCGTATACCTGGCGCATGGACTCCCCTTTTTCCGTTTTGAAATCCCAAGGAGCGCAGTTCCAGTTATGAGCCTGTTCCGGGTACAGGTCGGGCAGCTGTGCCCACTTTTCCCCTTCCCACTCGCCGCCGTTAATCTCAATCAGTCCCGGCTCAATCTGGATAGGCAGATGGTGGAACCGGTTTACAGCCTCGGCGGTAGCATAGGCACGCTTTAACGGGCTGGAATACAGGGCGTCAATGTGCATATTCCTGCACCGGACACTGAGCAAATCCAGCTGAATCTTCCCCTTGTCGCTGATCTCCGAATCGGTATGGCCCTGAAAAGTCCTGTCCTTGTTGCCCGCGGCCTCACAGTGCCGGACAATAATCAATTTTGTGGTCATATTTCCCGCTTCCTTTCCTGCAAACAGCCCCGCTGCACAAACTGCGCGCGGGGCTGTGATCTTATCTCATTTTAGAAAGATGCAAAATCAAATCATCATCATTCCGACATTCCGCCATTTCCGGCAGCTGCCTGTCCTGATACCACACTCCGCTGCCATCAGGCACATATCCACGCTTGACATACATTCTCTGCGCGGAACCATATCCACTATGCAAGCCTACCCCCAGAGAAACACGGTCACACATCGAAAATGCGGCAGATTCTGCGGCATCCAGCAATGCAGAACCAATTCCCCGGCGCTGCCATTTCTTCAGGACATTAAAATCCACGATTTCCGGAATTCCCTGACCGGCAAACGGCCCTGCTGTGGTCTGTAAAACCAGGGTGACATACCCAACCGGCTGGCCCTCTGTTTCTGCAACAAACACCTGTCGTGTGCCCGCCTGCTGCTCTTCATAATAACGATAGAATTGCGCTGCGGGCTTATGCCATCCCTGCTCCAGAAAAGCTGCTTCGAACCGTTCTGCATCTTCCAAAGTAATATCACGAATCAGCAAATGCATAGTGAAATCCTCTTACCAGGGCTGAATGCCGCCGGTCAGCTCGGTGACGGACTTGATGTTCCGCTCGTCCAGATACCGGTTCAGGCCGTCCAGAATCTTTACCGGTGCATAGGGGTCGGTGAAGAATACAGTTCCAATCTGCAAAGCGGAAGCGCCCGCCAGCAGCATTTCCACCGCGTCCTCCCACTTGGAGATACCGCCCATGCCCACAATCGGGATTTTGACCCGCTGGGAAGCCTGCCACACCATGCGCACAGCAACAGGCAGCAGCGCCGGGCCGGACATGCCGCCGGTATTGTTGCGGATGATGGGGCGGCGGGTACGGATATCAATCCGCATTCCCGTCAGGGTGTTAATCATGGAGATGGCGTCAGCGCCCGCAGCTTCGGCGGCGGCGGCAATTTCGCCGATGTCCGCCACATTGGGGGAGAGCTTGACCATCAAGGGCTTTTTGCAGTACTTCCGCACGGCCTCGGTGATGCCGCCCACACCGGCACAGCTGGTGCCGAACTGGACGCCGCCCTGCTTTACGTTGGGGCAGGAAATGTTCAGTTCGATCATGTCCACGTCGGTGTCGGAGAGCTTTTCCGCCATGGCGCAGTAGTCCTCGGGGGTGTTGCCTGCAATATTGGCGATGACCACTGTCCCCTGCTGCTTGAGCCAGGGCAGGTCGTGCTCGATGAAGTGGTCTACACCGGGATTCTGCAAGCCCACGGCGTTGAGCATTCCGCCGGGAGCCTCGGCGATACGGGGCGGCGGGTTGCCCGGGCGCTCCTTGAGGGTAATGCCCTTGCAGGAAATGCCGCCCAGGGTGGACAGGGGATAAAATTCCTGATATTCATGGCCAAAGCCAAAGGTGCCGGAAGCGGCAATGAGGGGGTTTTCAAAGGGAACCCCGGCAATGTTTACGCGCAAATCTGCCATATTTTATCCGCTCCTTTCTCACAGCACCACTTTGGTATAGTCGAACACCGGGCCATCCTTGCACACATGGCCGAAGTACTGGGTGCCGTCCTCCCGGAGAAGGGGAGTTGCGCAGCCCAGACACGCGCCGATGCCGCAGGCCATCCGCTCTTCCAGAGAGATCTGGCAGGGGATACCCCGCTCTTTGGCCAGTTCACACACGGCTTTCAGCATGGGAGTGGGGCCGCAGGCAAAGATCACGTCGGCCTCTACGTCCTTGGCGCAATCGATAACCAGACCGTGGTGTCCCATACTGCCGTCATCGGTGGCCACGAACACCCGGCATCCGGCGCGGGCAAAATCAGCTTCCAGAATGGCGGTCTCCTTATTGCGGAAGCCCACTGCTACGGTAGCGTTTTTGCCGAATTTCTTGGCAGCGCCCAGCAGGGGAGGCACGCCGATACCGCCGCCCACAAATAGGGCTTTGCGGTTGGTATCGCCCAGATCAAATCCGTTGCCCAGAGGAGCCAGCACATCCATGTGATCGCCAATTTTCATCTGAGAAAGAATCTCAGTGCCCTCGCCGCGAATCTGGAACACGATCCGCAGGGTACCGGCCTCTGCATCGATGTCGCAGATAGAAATGGGGCGGCGCAGGGTCTTTCCCGGCACCAAAATATGGACGAACTGGCCGGGCTTTGCCGCTTTGGCGAAGTCCTCGGCGTCCAGCAAGAAGTCAAAAATTCCCTGTGCGATTTCTCTTTTATAAAGAATCCGGCAGGGCTTTACATCGTATTTCATGGAAGGTTCCCCTTTCAGCTTACACATTTTCCAGCATGATGCGGCCTACGCGGCCCACAATGGCTTCGCGGATAGCGTCGCGCATCCGGATGGCTTCGCGGCGGGCAGCGGCAGCGTACTCGTGCTCGTCGCAGCCTTCCTTCTGCCATGCGCACATAATGCCGCGGGAGCTGTTGACGATGGCGCCCAGACCTCTCTTATCGAAAGCGGGAGCAACGTCGTCGGCAGCGCCGCCCTGTGCGCCGTAACCGGGCACCAGGAAGAAGGTGTGGGGCATAGCGGCGCGCAGTTCTTCCAGCTGGGCGGGATAGGTAGCGCCTACCACAGCGCCAACACCGGAATAGCCGTATTTGCCGGGCAGCTCTTCGCCCCAGCTCTCGCACATTTTGCCCATAGCGCGATAGATGGTGTCGCCGTCTGCCAGCTCGCGGTCCTGCAGCTCGCCGGAGGAGGGGTTGGAGGTCTTCACCAGCACAAAGATGCCAGCGTCTTTTTCATTGCAAACCTTCAAAAGGGGCTTGATGCCATCGGTGCCCAGATAGCCGTTGACGGTGAGGGCGTCTGCGCCAAAGGGAGCAAAAGTCTCGCCTTCCACTTCTACCTCGCCCAGATGAGCGGTTGCATAGGCTTCCATGGTAGCGCCGATGTCGTTGCGCTTTCCGTCGGTAATGACGAACATGCCCTTTTCCTGTGCATAGGCGATGGTGTCGTGGAGGGCTTTCACACCCTGCCAGCCGTACATCTCATAGTAAGCAGCCTGAGGCTTCACAGCCGGGACGATATCGCACAGGGCGTCGATGAGGCCCTTATTGAATTCCAGCAGAGCGGCGGCAGCGCCTTCCAGCGTCTTGCCGTACTTGGCGAAGCACTCTTCCTTGATGTAGGAGGGGATAAAAGCCAGCTTGGGGTCCAGTCCGGCCACAGTGGGGTTCTGGGTCTGTGCGATTTTGGTAATCAGTCTGTCAAATGCCATGATTCATTTCCTTCCTTTTCTACAAAATGTTTATTTTATAATAGTAAAATACCATTTGTAAATCTGCTTTATGGAGATTCCGACTTTTCCGCTGTGATAAGAAAATGAGGACTCATTCCCATCAGCGAAGTCTCCTGTTCTGTCATGTGGGCAATACGAAGCAGCCGATTTCTGGAATCCGGGTCGTTCCATTTTTCTTCCAGATGGGGAGTAAACCATAGGATTCCTTCCACCGCCCAAGGTTGTGTGCGCGAAAACCCGGCTTCTATGATTTCAAAATCCAATTCTTCCGGGGTATGGAAATAGGCTTGGGCAATAAAGCCAGGATATTTTTCAGGCCGGTTATGCCTCCCGCTTTGCAGTTCCTCTTCCAGCATGGAAAAGTAAACCTCATCATCAATAAAGTGATTCTTCTCACCGTATACCGAAAGCGCCCATGTGGTAGAACTCGCACGGGAAATCCCAGCCACTGCCAAGATGCCGCCTTTTTTCAGCACCCGAAAAGCTTCCAAAAGAGCTCTTTTTCGATCCTGCTTTTGCTGCAAATGATATAATGGTCCCATCAAAAGAACCACATCTGCACTCTCTGAAGAATATGGCAGCTCGCGGGCGTCTCCCACCTGTGCGGCGAACGGCGATTCTGGATTTTGATGGGTACAGGCATATTTCACCGCCGTTGGGGAAAGTTCCAGCAAGTGAACCTTATGGCCCATAGAGGCAAGCCAGGAAGAATAGACCCCCACGCCTCCTCCAATATCATAAATGACTTTTTGTCCGCCTACAAACGGGGACAAAATCTCCTTAGTACGCCAGTATTCCACCTTCCCCAATCCGCGCTCTAAACGCCCAATCTCTGCACCGGCATCATAAAAGGACAAGACTTCTCTGTTATCTTCCATGGATTCACCTCCCGTTGTTTGGTTCCCTTCTGATTTCCCCGTTGGGGAAATAGAGGCAAGCCGTCATCAGGAACGGAGCAGGCCCCTTTTTTCTTGCGAGAAAGGGAAAAAGAAAGCGTTCGCTTTCTTTCCTGAAGTTGACGCAAGCGTCAACTTTTGAATAAGATTCACCACCAAAAATGCGCCTTTCAGGTTAATGGATTCCGCTCTCTGCGGAGAGCGGCGCAAAGGGGCGCTGGTCTCGCCTGTCGGCTCGGTCGGTGTTCAACGTTTGCCACTGGCAAACAAAACCCCTTTGGATTCCCCGCCGCCTTTTATATAAGGCGGGCGAAAATTTTGTGTTCGCGGGGAAGCTGCTTCTTTTTTCAGTCTCTTTCCCCGCGTATTGGGCGCAGACACTATATTACCCTTCGTATACGACTTTTCCGCCGCAGATAGTCATTTTCACCTTGCCCGTCAGCGTCATGCCCTTGAAGGGGGTGTTTTTGCTCTTGCCGTGGAGAGCGTTTTCGTCCACCACCCACTGCTCTTTAGGGTCAAACAGCACGATATCGGCGCAGCCGTCCTCTTCCAGCACACCGGCGGAAATTTTCAGGATTTTGGCGGGATTCACCGACATCTTTTCGATAAGCTGGGAAAGGGTCAGACAGCCTGTCTTCACCAGCTGGGTGATGGAAGCCGCCAGCGAGGTTTCCATGCCAATGGAACCGTTGGGAGATTTGCGGAAATCCGCCTTTTCCTCCGGAGTATGGGGTGCGTGGTCGGTTGCGATGGCATCCAATGTGCCGTCCAGCAATCCCTCGATCATGGCCTGCCGGTCATCTTCCGTGCGAAGGGGCGGGTTCATCCGATAGTCGGCGTCCCGCTTTTTCAGCTCTTCATGGGTCATCATGAAGTAATGGGGACAGGTTTCGGCGGTGACGGCCACGCCTCGCTTCTTTGCATCCCGGATAATATTCATCGAAGTGCGGGTGCTCACATGGCAAATGTGCACCGGCACCTGGTAGGCTTCCGCTACAGCGATTTCCCGTGCAGTGCCGCAATCCTCGGCAGCGGCGGGAATTCCCGGCACGTCCAGTTCCCGGGAAACACAACCCTCATGCATAATGCCGCCCTTTGCCAGATACAGATCTTCACAGTGGGCCGTTACCGTCAACCCCAGAGAGGGCGCTGCGTTCATGGCGTCCGCCAGAAAACGGGTATTTTCCACTGGACGGCCATCGTCGCTCAGAGCAATGGCTCCGGCTTTGGCCAGTGCTTCCCAGTCGCAGGGCTCCTGACTTTTCAGGCCCTTGGTCACGGCTGCCGCTACATACACATGAGCGTCCGCATCTTTTGCTTTATTCAGAATAT
The DNA here is from genome assembly GCA_946484175.1 of uncultured Clostridia bacterium. Taxonomy (GTDB): domain Bacteria; phylum Bacillota; class Clostridia; order Oscillospirales; family Acutalibacteraceae; genus Heritagella_A. The sequence goes on along the minus strand of CAMLSX010000020.1, from coordinate 6,171 downwards.
ATTCCACCGTTTCCGGGGAATCGGTGGAAGGATTGGTGTTGGGCATGGCCAGCAGACTGGTCACGCCGCCTGCTGCAGCAGCACGGCATCCAGTCAAAATATCTTCCTTTTGTGTAAAGCCCGGATCTCGCAGGTGAACGTGCATGTCCACCAGACCGGGAGCTGCCACCAGACCTTTGGCATCGATAACTCGTGCGCCGGGCAGTTCATCGATTTGCCCCATGGCGGTAATTTTTCCGTTACTGACGGCGATATCGCCGATATAGTCTTCATTTTTCGCGGGGTTCACAATACGTGCGCCCCGAATCAGCAGGTTTTCCATCCGATTGCTCATCCTTTCCGGCTGTGCCTTTTGGATTTGGGTACTGTCGGTTCTATTATACCGGATTTCTCCCCTATGGTAAAGACCTGTTTCATCGGAAGACAAAAAGAGCCCCGGAAAACCCGGGGCCATTTTAAATCCACTTTTCTATAAAGAATTTTGTCATAGAAATCAGCTCCCGCCCGTAATTTGCGGGGAACAGATACTTCACCGATTCTGCGGGCACTGCATAAGGGATAAGCCCGGCATTCTTTGCCAGCTCTCCGGCGCGAAATTCGTGGTAATCGTCAGTAACCACTGCCACCTCTCGGCTCAGTCCCAGTTCTTCAATCATCCGAGCCGAATATTCCATATTTTCCTGTGTATCAGTGGATTGATCTTCCTGTATAATCCGTTCTGACTCAATCCCCAAATTTTCCAGCTCCTGTGCCATCACGGAAGCTTCGCTCACCGGTTCATTGCTTCCCTTTCCACCACTGACAATGCACATCGCTTCCGGGTGCTCCTGTAAATATTCCGCTGCTTTTTCAATGCGTGAACGCAAAGAAAGACTTGGCCCGCCGTCAGCGTCTACCTTACAGCCCAATACCAATACCGTTGCGGAATCCGGCGGAGAATTCCCTGTTGCTGAAAAAATCAGGACGCTAAGATATCCGCACCATGCAAGTCCCGCAACCATAATCCCAGTCAGAATCCATGCTGCCACTCTTTTTCTGCCCCCTTTGCGAATCATTCCCGGTACCAAAAGAATTAGAGCCGCAGCAGAAAGGCAAACTATCCACCCCAGCAATGTACCGACTCCAATAACTCCAAGCCGTAATGTCTGCGAAAACCACACAAATCCGGCTGCCGGAAAGAGCAGCAAAATCCACTGCTGCCAACAAATCCGTCTTTTCTGTTGCATCTTTCATTCCCCCATTCTTTTCAACATCTATATTTTCTATTATATTGAGACTCGTTGAATTGCACAAGAAAGAGCTGTAAAGAATCTATGACCTCTCCTATTGACAACCTCACCGGAAGGGGATATTTTTATCTTAGATTCATCATTACGGGAGGGAAAGTGGATGCGCACCTATGATTTGACACGCTTTCACACAGCACAGGAACACTCCTATATGCAGGCTTTAACAGAAATTCGTGCCGGCAGAAAAACCAGCCACTGGATGTGGTATATTTTCCCACAGCTTCGCGGGCTTGGTTCCAGCGAGTTCTCTTATTACTACGGAATTGAGAATCTGGAAGAAGCGCAGCAATTTCTCAACGACCCTGTTCTGGGGCATCGCCTGTATGAAATTACAAACGCACTTCTTACACTTTCAACCAATGACCCCCACCAGGTAATGGGCTTTCCCGATGACCGGAAGCTGTGTTCCTGTATGACACTTTTTTCTCAGATTACCGAAAAAGATTCTGTATTTGACCAGGTGATTGAAAAATACTATCACGGAAAATATGATAAAAAAACGCTGAATATCTTGCAAGGACAGCGTATTTGATAACAATGGGAGGAATTACAATGAAAAAGCAAAACAAAAATCTGGCAGCTCTTACACCGCCTTTAGGGTGGAATAGTTGGGACTGCTATGGGCCGGCTGTTAACGAAGAACAGCTGTTGGGCAACGCCGAATATATGGCAAAACATTTGAAAGATTTCGGCTGGCAGTATGTGGTATGCGATATTCAGTGGTCTGAGCCGAATGCTGGCAAGGAAGGCTGGGATTATATTCCCTTTGCTCCCCTTTGTCTGGACGAATACGGGCGCCAGATTCCTGCTGAAAACCGCTTTCCCTCTTCTGCGGGCGGAAAGGGATTTGCTCCAATCGCAGAAAAAATCCACGCGATGGGTCTGAAGTTCGGAATTCATATCATGCGTGGTGTGCCGCGTTTGGCTGTACACCGTCAGCTGCCCGTTTTGGGAACCGATACCACCTGCAACCGTATCGCTTCTTCCGATTCTGTGTGCCGTTGGAATTCGGATATGTATGGTGTTGATTTCCGCAAGCCCGGCTCGCAGGAATACTACAATTCCATTTTCAACCTATACGCACAATGGGGCGTCGATTTCGTTAAGGTAGATGATATCTGCAACACCAATATGTACCCGCACGATCCCTATTCCGCCGAAAAAGAGATCGAGATGATCCGCCACGCCATTGACCAGTGCGGCCGTCAGATGGTGCTCAGCCTCTCTCCCGGGCCGGCTGTGATTGAAAAATCCTGGCACTTGCGCAAAAACGCCAACATGTGGCGCATCACCGATGATTTCTGGGATCAGTGGGACTTGCTTCTTCACATGTTCGAGCGCTGTGAAGTATGGCAGCGTCATGTCTCGGAAGGATGCTGGCCGGACTGCGACATGCTTCCGCTGGGTAGAATCCGCGTTACCATTGATGGTGTGGGCGAATATACACACTTCACGCACGACGAACAGATCACCATGATGACGCTGTGGTCTATTTTCCGTTCCCCTCTGATTATGGGCGGTGAAATGCGCGATAACGATGACTGGACGCTCTCACTGCTGACCAATGAAGAAGTGCTTCGCGTACAGCAGCACGGCAAAAACGCCGAGCAGGTACTGCGCAGCGAAGAACTCGTCATCTGGAAAAGCGATGCAGAAGACGGCAGCCGTTACGCCGCATTCTTCAACCTTACAGAACAGCCACAGGAAATTTCGATTCCGCTGGCAGAACTGGAACTGGACGGTTCCTGCCATGTACGGGACCTGTGGAAAAAGGAAAATCTTGACGACGTTGCTGATGTACTTTCTGCAACTGTTTCGGCACACGGTGCAGTGCTGTATCAGCTTACCCAGATCTAAAATCAAATTCCTGCTAAAACTTAAATCCTCGATGCCCTGTGGGTGTCGAGGATTTTTTTGCAAAGTTTTTCTATTTTTCTTACTCCGTCTTGACAGATGCTGATACCAGTGATACGATTCACTTATGGATATTTCCCAATTATTAAAGGAGTCTTTTATCATGAGCATACCCCGAAAAAAGAATGTAACCGCCAAAGATATCGCCAATGCCTGCGGCATTTCTCAAGCGACGGTTTCTTATGTCATCAATAACAAAGAGGGCAAAAAAATCAGCGACGCTACACGCCAATTGGTTTTAGAAACCGCCCGGCAGCTGAACTATGTCCCAAATTCAACCGCGCGCAGTATGCGCACCAATCGCTCTATGTCAATCGGCATTGTATCGGGCAGAAACAATCTGAGCCTTGGGTTCAGCCATGTTCTGCGCGGCGTAAAAGAATATCTGGACTCTGCAGGTTATTCCATCACATTGCTCAACGATGACTCGGGTGATATTGACCAGCACGAATATGTCCGTTATTACCGCAGTTCCCGTATTGACGGAATTCTTTTTCTTTTTTATGAGATGGAAGACTCTACCATGAAAATGCTGGAAGAAGAGCACATTCCTTTCTTTTTAGCGGATGAAAGCGGTGTTTGGCACAGCGCCGAACAGCGTCACACATTGCTGGAAGACGGCATTTCACAGGCGGTAGAGCTGTGCCGGCAAAAACAATTGCAGCGAATTCGTTTCTTTTCTCTACAGTACGGAGAAGCTCTTTTCTCGAAAAAATGGAACCTGTTTTCTTCTGCATTAGCAAAGGGATATCCGGAAGCCGAATTAAAGAGATTTATTTTTCAAACCGTAGATATTCCAGTTCCGGAATTGTGCGATAATTTTTACAATGCCCTGTGCAGTGAGGAATTTGATGTAGCCATTACCCCAAATCCCCGCATTGGATGGCTGGTGCAAAGTGCGATTCTGCAAAAACAATTTTCCATTCCTATGCCAATACGTCACATCTGTATTGCTGCTTCCAGTATGTTTCAACTGATTTATCCCACCATCACCAGCCTCGATATGCCGCTGGAAGAAATGGGTTGCTACGCTGCTAAGCAGCTCGTGCGGGTTCTCTCAGGACTTGCTATTGAAGAACATGTCTTTTCCTGTTTTCTGAAAGAGGGAATTTCCACTTTATAAAGAAAAATCAAAAGCCCGCTCCGATATATTCGAAGCGGGCTTCATTGTATTTACGATTAGTACTGACGGCCCCAGTATACCATATGCTTGGCGGGCTTGCCGCAGCATACGCACACGTCGTCCAGATGCTCTTCCTCGAAAGGAATGCAGCGGGATTTGACACCACCGGTCTCTTCCTTCAGCTTGTCTTCACAAGCGCTGTCGCCGCACCACATGGCTTTGATAAAGCCGGGCTTATTGGCAGCAATGTCCAGGAATTCTTCATGGGTGTGTGCCTCGAAAGTCTTTTCGTGCAGATTCTGGAGAGCGCGCTCATACATGCCGTCATGAACAGCCTGCAGCAGCTCGGGAATCTTTGTCTCCAGCTCATCCAGGGAAACAAAAATCTTTTCGCGGTTGTCGCGGCGAACCAATACGCACTGATTCTTTTCCAGATCCTTGGGGCCAATCTCCAGACGGAGCGGCACGCCCTGCATCTCGTACTGGCTGAACTTCCAGCCGGGGGACTGCTCGCTGTCATCCAATTTGATGCGGAACTGCTCGCCCAGACGGTCTGCCAGCTCACGGCTCTTTTCCAGAACACCGGGCTTATGCTGTGCGATAGGCACAATCACTACCTGAATCGGCGCAATGCGCGGCGGCAGTACCAGACCGTTGTCGTCGCCATGTACCATGATGATAGCGCCGATCATACGGGTGGAAACACCCCAGCTGGTCTGATGCGGGGTCTGAAGGGTATTGTCACGGCCGGTAAAGGCAATGCCGAAACTCTTGGCAAAACCGTCACCAAAATAGTGGCTGGTACCGCCCTGCAGAGCCACACCGTTGTGCATCATGGGCTCAATGGTATAGGTGGCCTTTGCACCGGCAAATTTTTCTTTCTCGGTCTTCTTGCCGGTAACAGCGGGAATAGCCAGCGTTTCGCGATAGAAAGCCTCATACAGCTTCAGCATGCGCATGGTCTCTTCCTCGGCCTCTTCGGCAGTTTCGTGCATCGTATGGCCTTCCTGCCACAGGAACTCAGAAGAACGCAGAAAAGGACGAGTGGTCTTCTCCCAACGAACAACACTGCACCACTGGTTGTACAGCTTGGGCAGGTCACGCCAGGATTTGATGACCTTCTGGTAATGTTCACAGAACAGCACCTCACTGGTCGGACGGACACACAGACGCTCTGTCAGTTCTTCCTGACCGCCATGCGTTACCCATGCGACCTCGGGTGCAAAGCCTTCCACATGATCCTTTTCGCGCTGCAGCAGGCTCTCGGGAATAAACATGGGCATATACACATTCTGTACGCCTACTTTCTTAAAGCGGGCATCCAGATCTTTCTGGATATTTTCCCAGATTGCATAACCATAAGGCTCAATCACCATACAGCCCTTCACACTGGAATAATCCATCAGTTCTGCTTTTTTTACAATGTCGGTATACCATTTGGAGAAGTCCTCGTCCATGGACGTGATAGCTTCCACCATTTTCTTTTGCTGTGCCAAAGCAATCGCTCCTTATCTATTCAGATACAAGGGCTTCCCAAAAAGGGATTAGTCCTCTTTTTTATTTCCCGTAAAACGGTTGAGGCAGAAAATCAACACGAAGATGAGCACCATTACAATGAAAATGCCCAACATTCCTTTACCCATCAGTTCCAGAGACTTCATGATATCTTCTGTCTGCACTGGTCCCAAAGCACTGTCAAATGCTTTTGCCAGCATGTTCATCATCATCAGATTCATATTACAACCCCCAGATTCCGGCCAGTGACAGGATAATACCGCCTGCTACCACAGAGCCAATCTGACCGGCCACATTGGCGCCTACTGCGTGCATGAGCAGGTGGTTCTG
>CAMLSX010000019.1 GCA_946484175.1 uncultured Clostridia bacterium | reverse complement strand
CCAAAAAAACTACGTTAATGATGGTTCCCTTGACGACTTTTTCTACAGCGACATCTATGTTAGCACCGTCTTCGGCATAGAAATCACCAGTTCTAGTCATCTGATAGCCTTCAGGAACATGTTTTTCCAACACGCTGTAGTTATGGACACCTTCCTCCACGTTATAGCTGTCACTTTTAATGACAGTATCGCCATCCATAAAGCGGACATTTATAGTACACATGTCCTTTTGATTTTCTCCTGCAGCGACTGCATCGGTTTGGTTCATGGCGCCTTCTGCTGCAAATGCCGGCAGCATTGTAGATGTAACCAACAATGCGGCAGCAATGCAGACAGCACTTACTTTTACGAGCTTTTTCTTGCCCATAATTTTTCTCCCTCCTGTTTTTTAAGTTTTTGTCTTTGTGAAAACAAAGCATCATTATCTAAAACATCGGGATAATCTGTCCTGCTCAAGCTATCCTGATGTTTTGACCAGAGTAATTTTTGTTTTTGATTTTTAATACTATTTGTTCTATATAAAATCTCGCTGGCAATAACATGATTTTGAGTTTATTGATAAATACGATATATAAACAAATTTAATAAAATAACTGTTATTCTAACAAACAAGTGAAGATTTTTTTATTTTAAGGTTTTATTTCTAAAATTTTCCATCTACCCGATAATCCCCATTATAAGAGCTCTAAAGTAAATTTGTTAATTTTGTTGTGAACTGCTGCTTTTTGGGTGTGAGATGTAATTAGAATTCTTTTTTTTCGTTATATAATGTTTTTTAAGCTCAAATAAATATTTATAATCAGGAGCGGGATCTTTTGAAAATAGCAGTTGTAAACAGTGCGCTTCGAGAGCAGGAAAAACTGGTAAAAGTGATTACAAAATGGTCAAGGGAAAAGAATTATCTTGTGAATATCTCTATAATTGAAGATGTAAAGGCTTTTTTTAAAGAATATACTGTCAAAAAAAATGAGCTGATTTTTGTAGGCGATTTTTCAGATCAAATTACTTGTATCGAAATTATCGAACATATTCGCCAGGTTGACCCTCGGGTCCCAATTGTATGTATAGCAGACAGTGATCAGTATATTTTTCAAGCGGTAATGTTTCATATTTTCGATTATGTAAAAAGGCCCTACGATTACCAGCGTATTACTTACGTACTGAATGAGATGATTCACACTTTTCCTATGGGATTTGGTGACCCAATTTTAAAATTCACATGTGGAAAAAAGAAAATTTACCTGCTGATTTCTGAGATCCTTTATATCACTGCAGATAACAACTATACGATTTTTATGACCAAAAATGGCAGTAAAAAATATAGAATCTTCTTTTCAAAGGTTTGCAGCCTTCTGACAGATCCTCGTTTTATCGTATGTACCCGAGGGGTTGCAGTGAATATGGACTATATCCTGAAAGAAAAACAGGGGATTTTTGAAATGAAAGACGGAAGAAGTTTTCCAATACATCGAAATGGAAAAAAAGAAATTATTCAAAAATTTGAAGAATATCAGTTGAAAAAACTGGAAGAAAAGAATTCATATTGAAATATTGACAAATAATTCGAAAATATTTACCATTACCAGCGGCCTCCGGAGTTTTGAAAAATCCGGAGGTCGTATGCTTTTTCCCTATACTTCTACCAATAAAGCAGGTATTAGACAGCAAAGATTTTTGAGAGTATAATATAAACTAATGTTATGTAGGACTGCCGTCGGCAGTTTTACAGTTTAAAGAAGGAGGAGAAATTGATGAAAGAATACAAGAATCTGAATTTAGACGAAGAACGCGCACTGTATCACGCTGAAAATGCCTCGATTACCCAATGTGTGTTTGACGGGCCGGCTGATGGAGAATCTGCCTTAAAAGAAAGCCGGAACATCCAGGTGTCAGATTGTGACTTCCATCTTCGATATCCGTTTTGGCATACTTCTAATGCAGTCATCGAAAATTCGCGCATGACCGAGACCTGCCGGGCAGCCTTGTGGTATGACCGGAATGTCAAATTAAAAGATTGCACCATGGAAGGCATCAAAGCAGTCCGGGAATGTGACGAGGTGGAGGTTGATGGGTGCAATATTACTTCGCCCGAGTTTGGATGGCTTTCAAGAGGAATTACCATTCGCAATACGACGCTGCATTCGGAATACCCATTCCTGCAGAGCCGCAATATCGAGATCAACCATCTTACCATGACGGGCAAATATTCCTTCCAGTATGTGGAGAACATGACTATCCGCAATTCCCATCTGGACACAAAGGATGCTTTTTGGCACAGCCGGAATGTGACAGTGTTCGACAGCGTGATTCGCGGTGAATATTTGGCTTGGTATTCGAAGAACCTGCATCTGGTGCGCTGCAAAATTATCGGCACGCAGCCCCTGTGTTATGCAGAAGGATTGGTGCTGGAAGATTGTGAAATGGTCGGCTGCGATCTTTCATTTGAATACAGTGATGTGGAAGCCCGCATCATCGGCCACGTAGACAGCGTGAAAAACCCCCGCAGCGGCCATATCCACGCTGGAAGTATCGGAGAAATCATCCTGGATGAATACCGGATTCCAGATGATTCATGTGAAATCACTCAGGAAAACAATTAAAAAAACCCGGAGACCTTTTTCAAGCAGGTTTCCGGGTTTCTTTATTACGGGGAAGGAAGACAGTTTTCACGCAGAAATTCGCAGAAATTTTCGTACAGTCGCCGGTAATTGCGATTGAACGCCGTATAGTCGGCCTTTTCAAGATAGAATTCCATGGGCTGCGTGCGGTCAAATTCTTCCATGCGCAGAGAGGGGAGGTGAAAGAATTGCGTCAGCTCCTGCGTCCGGGAATCTGTCAGCAGGAACAGAGCGGGAATCCCTTCCCACAGGGCGATGACATTTCCATGAAAGCGTGCACCCAGCATAAAATCATAGCCGCGCAGTGATTCCCGCCAGGAATCCGTATCAAAATAAATCCGCGTTTTCCTGTCCAGCCATTTTTTCAGATATTGATAGCAGGCAGGGTCATTGACGGACTCAGCTGCCAGCGGAAAAGAGGTCTGTTCAATCATGGGAAGATTGCGGTTGGCACAATAGGTGAGGAAATGGCGTTCTGCCCGGCTCAGCGTTCCGTAAAAAGTTCTGAAGTTACACAAAGCGTGCTGGACAGATGAATTTTTTGATTCAAATTGAAAATCTGGATTTTGAAACCAGTACATGGAAGGGCAGCCGATTACCCGCAGGTTTTGAATCCCGTGCTTTTCCAGGATAGAAGCCGTATATTCTCCGCGAACACCGAGTACCGCCCGCTCCTGCATGGCAGCAAGTGTTTTCAGGCTCGAATGATTCAGCCGGAAGCCAGGGTCAAAGCGGGAGGATTGCAGTCCGATGCTGATGGGGATAAAGGGCTTCTGAATTTTTTGCAGCCGGTTATAGAGATAGTCAAAGTCGCTTTTGGGGTGAATCCAGATCAAATCAGTCGTGATAACAGCCTGCGCAGGGGAAAGGTCGTAAATCCCGTCCTGATATTGCTGCCAGGAAATCACATCCGGATGCAGCAGCTTGTTCAGCGCCGCCGCAAACACCTGATTCCCGGTGTTCATTCCAACAGATTGAAAGGCTTTTTCGCGGCTTTCAATATTCAGCGGAGATTTGAACAGCACCAGTTTTTGTTTTTCTGGCTTTGCGGCTGTGTGTGATTTGGAAACAGGCCTGCATACGGATGTCTGGTAGAACGGATTCCCTGAAGTGAACTGCGGATACTTCTGCACCAGCCAGGCAGCGGCTGGATAGTTGGCCTGCAGCTGTGGCTGCATGGCAAATTTTTGGATGATATCCTTCCAGAAGATTGCAGGAATACGGACTTCTCCATTTTGCAGCATTTGAAGGTGTTTTTGATAGAGCTCGGGGGTCAGAGAAAAACCAAAGTCTTCCGGGTTGTATCCTTCTGCCAGAATGGCGTATAAAGTGCGCATGCACTTTTCACATATACAGCAGTTGCTGCCGGTGCGTGTTACCCAGCATACGCGAAGAGGAAGAGGGGTTCCTGTGCGTGCTGAAAACGAGCAGATTTGCCGGATTTTATCCGAACGGCTTTTTTCAAAACCCTCATGCAGGGTGCGGCATCCGCAAAAACGCACCTGATTATCAATCGTGGGATGTGAAGCGCAGGTATACACTTCTTTGGATTTAACGGAATCGGTAGATGCGAGATAAATCTGGCGGATGTTTTCCAAAAAGGCGAACGGGGCAGCATGGGTGATGATTGCCAGCCCGTGCTGGAAGCCGTGCCACCAGTTTTCATGCTGTGGTTTTGCGATAGTTTCTGTCAGAAAAGGCTCGTTCAGCACGGAACGGAAGGAAGTCTTCACAAAGGTATACGGCAGGCAAAATCGTTCGGCGGTCTGCTGTACGGATTCCTGCACCACCTGCCAGCCCTGCTCGTCTTTCAGATACAGGTCAGAGCCCCATAGGGTCATCAGCGTAGGGGTATCTCCCAGCACAGACAGCATGGAAGAAACCGCATCGACTCCGCCGCTGAAAAAAAGCAGGCTGCGGTTTGTTCCCTGCGCGATTTTATTTTCACACACCTGCCCACAGCACAAAGAGCCGCGAAATTCCAATGCAGGGTACATCACCTGGTATCCCCGCTTGATTTCATCGATACTGCGCAGAAAATCACCATCGATTTCCGGAATCACAATTTCAGCATCAAACACCCACGAGACAGGCAGAAAGTTTCCCAAAAACGGAATTACTGCGACGGAATTCGGACACCAGCTGATGTCGCGCCCATATTCAATAAAGTAACGGTTTTCTTGCCGGAAAGCTTTCTCCCAGTCCCCTTCTATATAATAGGAATACTCGATGCGGTTGGCGTTCTTTTCAATGTGCTGCAAGGTAATACGTTTTTTTGGCATAAGGAATTCCCCCTTCACTGCTTTGGCTCTTCTTTGAAAAATCGAGCAGCAATCTTTTTGACGTTTTCACGAGATTTTGAACCTTTGGGGAATTTGCGATTCGCCCACTGATATGCCCGGACAAACAGCCCGTCTGTATAAAGGTCTTCCATCCCTTTGGGCAGGGAATGAGAAGTGAAAGCAGCAGAGGAAGCAGACGGCGGCTGTGTTCCCAAAAGCCCGCGTTCGGCCATATCTTCGCCCCAAATCGTTTCGAGGGAATAACCGGAAATCCCGGCATATACTTCGTCTTCCATGGAACAGCACGAAAACAACGCGCGATCAAAGGCGGGGGCATGGCAGAGGAAATATTCAAACGGCGCAGAAACTTCCGCAGCACGCAGCTGAAAAAGTTCCTGCCAGTCTGCAAAGTGATGCAGCAGCTCCTGTGCAAATTCATATGCCCCGCGGTGCACCTCTTCATAGACATATTTTTCGGCGTAGCACAGAGGATTTTTTTCAAAAACAGGAGAGAGGGTGCCGCCGTTTTTGCGGTATCCAATGCAGGAAGGGCCGTTTTCCATGAGCAGGGATTCACGCACGCTCACACTGCCTGCCGGGGTGTAGTTATAATAGCACTTCATGCGGAAGCCATAGCGGTCTGCCGTATGGGCGGAAGTGCTTCCATTGGAATACAGAAAATAGACGTCGATGGGGTATCCGGCCAGGCTGCACAGAATCCCCTGTAAAGTGCCGCTGTATCCCAAATCGATTGCAGCGTCATGCGGCTGAAAAATACTGCGGATATATCGCTCCATTTCTCCGTGGCTGGCGGCTGCCTTTTTTTCGTCATAAGAGATCTCAATAACAGCGCGCACAAACGAGACAAAAGAGCTCATATCGCGGAAGGGGACATCCAATAAGACACCGGCTTCGTAATAGCGTTTGCGGTCTTCTTCGGTGAGCGGGCGCAGCAGCGGTGCATACAGAGAGAGGAGCTCTGCCGGCGTGTGGCTGGTGATTTGAATACTCTGCGCAATGGAAAACAGGTCGCGCGGCTGGCGGATAGCGTAGGGCAGCAAGGCTTTGCGCGAAGTGTAAAAATAGTGGGAGGGCGGGGCATCCGCCGGGCGCAGCAGGTCATATACCTTTTGCAGCAGATAACCATCCCGCGCCAAAAAGTGAAGGGTATCATATCCCTGCTTTTTCGCGTCGTCAATCAGTTCCCGTACAAATCCGAATACCATCATTCCCACAGGGTACAGCCCGATCAGATAGGGGTCAGCATTATAGTCTGAACCCTCATAAAAGCAGTGATAAAATGGGTCGTCGAAGTAACGGTTGGCGATGAGTGCCATCATGCAGCGAATTGGCAGCTGTTTGGCCGCGTATTCATACCGGATCATTTCACCGAAGGGCTCTTTCAATACTTTCATGCAGCGGTTAGTTTTGAGCTCTGAAACCCAGTTTGCAAAGACATCGGAAGCTTTTGGCACAAAGAATGTGCGCAGCCCCGCCGCCTGCCCGGCCTGAATATCCGAGTGCCAACTGTCGCCGATGTGCAGCAGCTCTGATGGAAGGAGTCCTTCTTTTGAAAGAATCATGCGGTACAGATTGCCGGTAGCTTTGAGCCTTCGGCAGGAAGAGGAAAGATACAGGTGTGCATGCCCCCGGTAGCCGCAGTTTTCCAAAATACGGGTAATCACCGATTCGGGCAGATACATGTCCGATGTGATAATCACCTTCTTTCCTATATATAAGGAAAGCTCATACAGCCGCTTCATGGATTTTCGAGGGTAACAGAACTGGATTTCCAGCCGCTCTTCTTCCCGCATCAGCTCGCAGCAGTCCTCTTCCGGAAGAAGATACAGGTGCGACATTTCCCGATAGATTTCTTCCAGCGTGACATCTTCAAAAGAAGCGCTGCTCACAGAAAGGCGTTTGCGCGCAGAGTTTTCCGCTTCGATGCGCATATCATAAAAAGAAAGCGCACGGTATTGCGGGAAGCGTTTTTCCATACGAATCTGAACCAGGCGGAACAGGTCGTCTGGGTTCCAGAAGGGGCGCATCACCAGCGTATCGAACATATCAAAGCTGACGGCTTTGACCTCGGGGCTGCAAATCAGCCCGATCAAATCCTCGGTCTGCTTGTTCCAGGAAGACTTGAGTTCGGTAAAGAAGGAATCCACCCGGCGGGCAAATTCAAAATCATCCTTTCCGTAAAATTCCAGGAATTCACGTTTCAGCTGTTTGGCTTCCCCGGCAGATAACTGGAAACGGTTGAGCGCCTCCTGCACATTCCAGGAGTGCCACCGGAAATAACGTTCTTTCCATTCCTGATACTGCCCACCAAACTCGGGCAGCAGTTCATGGGATTCCAGAAAAGCTTCCACAAATTCAAAAACGCGCCGTACATCCCGGAATTTGGAGCGCACAGCCTCTACAGAAGCAGAAACCCCGGTGGAAGCAGCGCTGTGACGGTAATAGATGTACCCGTCAATCGGTAAAAAACACATTTTCTGCGCGTAGTAATAGAGCACGACCGAAAATGCGATATCTTCCGTCATGACCAGCCTTTCCTGTATGGGGGCATATTCAGGCACAGCCTGTTTCCACAGGCTTCGCCGGTAAATTTTATTGTAAACGGTATGCCATGAAAAACAGGCTCCCTCGTTTTCAAAAAAGCGCCGGAAAATTTCTTTGCCGCACAAAGTCCGCTCGGCGGTCAGGCCAAAATTGGAATTATACCGGAAGCGCCAGTGGTTTTCGTCCTCCATAATGGTGTTTCCCATGACCATGTCGGCGTTTTCTTCTTCAGCCCGCTGGATGAGTGGGCGGTAGTAATCGAGCGTTACGGCATCGTCGCCATCTACAAAGGCGATGTATTCTCCCTGTGCAGCTGCAACCCCAGTCAGCCGCGCCTGAAACAGGCCGCGGTTTTTTTCGTGGCGAAGCACACGGATGCGAGAATCTTTGGCGGCATAGGATTGCAGAATTTTTGCACAGCCGTCAGAAGAGCCGTCGTCCACCGCCAGGATTTCCAGATTTCGGAACGTCTGTTTTTGAATACTGGACAGGCACTTTTCCAGATGGGTCTCTACATTATAAACAGGCACGATGATACTCAGCAGCGGGCTTTGATTCATATGGATTCCTCCTGTGGCAAGCAGATTTCCGGTTGCAGGTGCCGGCATGCTTTCCGAATTATTTTTTGTTTTGAAAAGCTGATTATTCACCCGCACACGGGAAATTCTACTGATACAGCCGCAATACAGGAAAGGAGGAATCGGATGATCCGTCAAAATCAGAAGCCGCTCAACCTCATCTATATCGGAATCGACTTTATCATTCTGGTTGCCGCCCAGTATCTTTCTTTCCGGATGGTATTGAAAAGCTTCTTTCCTATCTATAATCAGGTTTCTGTAACCACACTGGTCTGTGTTTTGAACGGGCTCATGCATCTGCTGGTGTACGGGTTCTTTCACCAGTACCGTTCTTACCGCAACACGCCTTTCTGGATTCAGCTGACGGAACTGGCAAAAGCGAATTTAACAGCCTATCTCATTCAGGTAATCGCCTTTTATATGATGGGCATGTTTATGCAGCTTCAGGTAGCGATTACGGTGTTTTTCTTTTTCAGCACAGTATTGCAGGGGCTCTATCGAGCGGGGATGCGTGCAGTCCTGCACCTAATTCGGGAAAAAGGTTTTAACCGTAAATTCCTGTTGCTGCTGGGCGTAAATGCCTGTACTGAAACATTTGCATCCAAAGTGGAGAGCTCGCCGGGGTTTGGGTATGAAATCATTGGGTATCTGGCGGAAAAGAAAGCACTGGACTGCCCATTGCCCTACCTTGGGCCTTATGAAAAACTGGAATCCTTATTGAAAACCCGCACCATCGATGAGGTTTTTCTGATGCTTCGGGAAGAAGAAGCCGTAGAGTTTGACCGCCGGATGGTTCTGCTCGAAAAATATGGGGTGAAATTTTCCATCATCCCGCAGCTGTTTGCCTTTTTGCCTTCACGCGTCTATGTGACAAGTTTTGACGATCTGCCCATTCTCGGCATGAGGCGCATCCCGCTCGACGGATTGTTCAACAGTATCGTCAAACGCAGCTTTGATTTGCTGGTATCCTGTGTCTGCCTGCTGGTATTCAGTCCGATTATGGCAGTGGCGGCAATTGCTGTCAAAGTCTCTTCGCCGGGGCCGGTAATTTTTCGGCAAACGCGTGTGGGGAGCAACCGCAAGCCGTTTCAGATGTATAAATTCCGCTCCATGCGGGTAGAAACCGAATCTGTGGTGAAAATGGCCGGAGCCAGAGATGAACGGTGTACCCCGGTGGGGGCTTTTCTGCGAAAATACAGCATCGATGAGCTGCCCCAGCTGGTCAATGTATTGAAAGGGGATATGAGCCTGGTGGGGCCCCGTCCGGAAATCCCTCATTTTGTCAATGAATTTATGCAGAATATTCCTGCTTATATGATCAAACACTATGTCCGTCCCGGAATGACCGGACTGGCGCAGATCAGGGGACTGCGCGGCGGAGATACTTCGATACAGGAGCGTATCCGATGTGATATTGAATATATTGAAAACTGGAGCCTGTGGCTTGACCTTCGAATCCTTTGGAAGACTGCTTTCAGGCTTCGCGCAGACAGGGGAGTGAAACAGGAGTGAGTGTCTATCTTTTGAATGAAGCGCTGATGCTTGTCTGGGGTTTTTTGTTCCTGTATTTGATGAAATCTTCCAGGACCGGACGGTGGTGCTTTGTAACAGCCGCCTTTTTGCAGATGTTTTTGCTTGCCTGCCTGCGGTACCGCATTGGTTTTGATTACGATATGTATGCCCAGGGTTTTGTGCTGATGAACCGGGAGGGGTTTACTACCCTGCGATATCTGGACTGGGAGCCGGGCTTTGTGCTGCTGACAAAGGTGATCGGGCTTTTCACCAACCAGATCTCGCTGTACATGGGAATTCTGGCTGCCATATGCCTGATTCCATGGGCCTGGCTGATTTACCGGTATTCGCCCTGCCCCGGCATTTCGGTGCTGCTGTTCCTCAACCTCTACTTCCTCTATCTCAACATGAACTTTTTGCGGCAGGCCATCGCGATTTCCATCACACTGTTTGCCTGGCCCTTTCTCAAAGAGAGAAAGTTCTGGCGTTTTTCAGCGATCATTGTGCTGGCGTCGCTTTTCCACACCACCGCTCTGGTTTTGCTGCCGGTCTATCTGCTGCTGTGCATCCGTCCGGGCGGTGGGCTGTTCCTGTTTTATGCGTATATCCTGTTGTTTTTCTATATTTCGTCCGAAGGAATCCTCAATTTGCTCACCATGGTGTTTCATCAGGAATACGCCAATTCCGTTTTTTTGCAGGGGATTCCCTATCTGTACGCGTTGGTTCCGCTGGTGCTGTTGATATTGCTGTATGTCTTCCGCAATCAGATGATGCAGATCAATTCCTATAACCGCTATTTGATCGGGCTGCAATTCTTTGCGGTTTTCTGTATGGTGATGATGACGCGCCATGCAATTCTGGAGCGCCTTTCGTACTATGCCTATGCCTATTCCGTACTGGCTGTTCCGGAGTTGCTGCATTCGCTCAAGCCGCGTCAGCAGCTCCGGCCGGGGATGGCTACCCAGAGGATTTCGCTGGAAAAGCAGGAAGTCCGGTATGCGGTGGTGTTTCTGGCAGTGGTGATTCTCACCTGTGTGCATCATCTGTTGGGGCTGGCAGGAAACGTGCATGGAGTGGTGCCCTATACCATGTTATAAGGAGGGAAAAAGATGACCCGCAGAGAAATAGAAGAGGTCATCAGCCGCGCCGCGCGGGAAGTGGAAGGCTTTCATCCGCCGGCGTGGAAAAAGACAGCGGCGCAATACAGTGCCCCGGCGTTATACGGGTTTTGCGACTGGGTGATCGAGCAGGCGCACCGTGCCGGACAGAAACGGCTGTATTTCCTTGCGCGTGACGGCTACCTGCTTCGCGAGATCAGCGATGCGCTGGCACAGGCGCGCGGATACGAGATAGAGTGCCGGTATCTTTATGCCTCGCGCCTTGCATGGCGGCTTCCGGCATGGCACCTGATCGGCAAAGAGGAAACGATACAGCAAATATTTTCACGCGCATACGCCGCTGCGCCGAGGGCAGTTTTTGCGAGGATGCGTGCCAGTGAAGAAGAGTGCCGCCGGTTTGCCGCAGCAGCCGGAATCGCTTTCAGCGCGCTGGATCAGGTGATTTCCCCGGCAGCACTGCGCCGGATGGAGCTGATTTTGCGAAATGATGTGGAGTTTATGCGCGTGCTGATGAAGAAGTCGCGCGAAGCCTATGCACCGGCTGTTGAATATTTCCGGCAGGAGGGGCTGTTGGACGGAAGCCCGGTCGTGCTGGTGGATACCGGCTGGACAGGCTCCATGCAGCGGACACTGCGCCAGCTGCTGGAAAGCGCCGGTTTTCATGCTGAACTGAGCGGGTATTATTTTGGCCTTTACCAGTCTCCGGCAGAAGAAAAAGACGGGGTATATCGGGCGTGGTATTTTGACAGGGAATCCCCCGCACGGGTGAAGGCAAAATTCAATAATAATGTGCTGGAAAGTATGCTGCCTGCCCCGCACCCCATGACTGCCGGATATGCGTACCAAGGGGAGAAATTGGTTCCCGCATGGAATGACCGGAAAAATACAGGCTGGCGGCCCGGATATGAAAAAACGGTTCTCGAGGTATGCAGAAAACTGGATTCCGCACTCTTTTCACAAGATGGGCAAAAGCTGCTGGATTGCGTGCGCCGCAGGATGGAAAAGCTCTGTTTTGCCCCCGGGCGGGAAGAAGTGCTGGGACTTTCCGGATGTTTTTTCAGCGATGATATGTCGGAAGCATGCCTTCGCCCGCTGGCAGGAGCTGTGACACAGGAGGAAGCGGAGCGGTATGCATTTTTCAGACGCTTTCAGAATCGGAAGCGCACAGACGGCGCCGCACAGGCAGAACTTTTCTGGCCTTATGGAAGCTTTGCGCTGTCTCCCATTCGGTTCAGACAATGGTACCGGATGAATGTGTATCTTTGGGACTGGCTGCGGCTTTCTCGGATGTAAGGGGGGATAGGATGCGTTTTTCGGTTATCAGCGGTATTTATAATGGAAAGCGCGCTCAGCTGGAAGAGGCCATACAGTCGGTATTATCGCAGAGCCTTTCCGACTTTGAATGGCTGATCTGCGACGACGGTTCCCGGGAGCCGGTGCGCTCTTTTCTGCGGGAAGCCGCATCCCGTGACCGGCGCATCCGGCTGCTGGTCAATCAGCAGAACCGCGGGCTGGCATATAGCCTGAACCGCTGTATCCGTGCGGCCTCCACCCCGATTTTGCTGCGGCAGGATGGGGATGACCGCTCCTCGCCCGAACGATTTGAGCGGCTGGTGCCATTTATGGAGCAGCACCCTGAATACGCGCTGGTTTCCAGCAATATCAGCCTGTTTGACGATGGGGGAAAGTGGGGGCGGATGCGTTACCCCGAATTTCCATCAGCGCGCGACTTCCTTTTTTGTGTACCGTTCATGCATGGGGCGGTGGGGATGAGGCGCGATACGGTTTTGCAGGCAGGCGGGTACTGCGTCAGTCGTGTTACGCGGCGGTGCGAAGATCTGGAGCTGTTTTTTCGTCTGTATGCAGCGGGGGAATGTGGGTACACCATTCAGGAAGAGCTGTATGAGTACCGGGAGGATGTTTCTGCGGCCAAACGGCGAAAATACCGCTACCGGCTGGAAGAAGCGCTGGTCAAATACAGAGGATTCCGCGATTTGGGACTGCTTCCCGGGGCGTTCCCCTATGTATGCAAGCCGCTGGTGACCGGTTTGCTGCCGGCAGGTATATTGAATCGGATGAAAGACCGCTATTATGGACGCAGGGGGTGAAAAGAATGTCCGATGCTGTGCGGGAATTTATGGAATATTATAATTTTCTCTGTGAGCTTTTCAAACGCGACCTGAAAAAGAAGTACTATAAATCGGTATTGGGGGTCTTGTGGACTCTGCTCAATCCGCTATTGATGATGACGGTGATGACCATTGTTTTTTCCACCCTGTTCCGCCGTTCGATTGACCATTACCCGGCCTATTATATGTGCGCGTATGTGGTGATGGTCTTTAATAGCGTCACGACTACACAGTCATTAAACTGCATTGTGAATAACAGCGGACTGGTGCGAAAGCTCCGCGTGCCCAATTACATGTTCTGTCTGGCAACAGTAGCGCTCAACATGCTGACCATGCTGCTTTCCCTGATTCCGCTGCTGCTGGTAGCGCTGGCAACAGGCGTGCAGCTCACGCCTTATGTGCTGCTGCTTCCTGTTCCCCTGGTGCTCACCGCAGGTTTTACCGCGGGCCTTTCGCTGACACTGAGTGTAGTGGGGGTGTTTTTTCGGGATATGGCCTATCTGTATTCCATTGTCACGACCATCTGGACGTATGTGACCCCCATGTTTTACCCGATTTCTATGATTCCGGTGCAGTATCGCTTTCTGTGGGAGCTGAACCCCATGTATCATTATGTATCGCTGATGCGTTCGCTGGTTCTATATGGGCAAATGCCTTCGGAAAAAACCTTGCTGATCGCCACCGCCTATGCAGTTTTGCTGCTGTTGACCGGGGCGATGGTCTTTCGAAAAAATCAGGATCGCCTGTACCTGCATTTATAAGGAGGGGAAAAGATGGAGCCGGTCGTATCTGTACAGGGAGTTTCCATGATGTTCCGCATGAGCCGGCATCAGGAATACCGGATAAAGGAATACCTGCTCAATGCCGTGCGGGGCAAGCTGGCCTATGAAGAATTCTGGGCGCTGCGGGATATTTCGTTTGCATTGGGGCGGGGGGAATCGCTGGGACTGGTTGGGCGCAATGGTTCTGGAAAATCCACGCTGCTCAAGCTGATCGCCGGGATTATGCGCCCCACAAAAGGGACGGTTGTGACCCACGGAAATATCGCGCCGCTGATTGAGATTAACGGTGGGTTTGACCGGACGCTCACCGCACGGGAGAATATTTATCTTTCCGGCGCCATGCACGGCCATACCCGCGCTTATATGAGCCGGCGATTCGATGAGATCATCGATTTTGCCGAGCTGTGGGAGTTCGTAGATGTTCCGGTAGCCGGTTTTTCTTCGGGCATGCTGTCGCGGCTGGGTTTTGCAATCGCCACGCTGACAGATGCGGATATCGTCATTGCGGATGAAGTGCTGGCAGTAGGGGATGCCAGATTCCGCCAGAAGTGCGAAAAACGCATGAATGAAATGCTCGACCACGGCACAACAATTCTTTTTGTCTCTCATTCAGCAGCACAGGTGCAGAAAGTGTGCCAGCGCGCGATCTGGCTGGAAAAAGGGAGAATCCGCATGAATGGTACGGCACAGGAGGTGTGCAGGGAGTATGCCGCGAATGGATAATCGCCCGAAGCGGGTTTTGATGGTCGCTTCACGGTTTTCACATCTTCAGCAGTTCCATACCGCCTATTTGCGGTGGTTTGCAGAGAATGGATGGGAAGTGGAGGCCGCTGCACAGGGGACGGGCGAATTCCCTTTTCCATCTACGATTCATCGGATGCCGTTCTGTAAAAGCTTGGTTTCCCTGCAAAATATAGGGACAATTTTCTGGCTGATGCGGCTGTTTCGAAAACAGGAGTATCAGCTGGTAGTTTCACACACGCAGCTGGCAGGCTTTTTAACGAAGCTGGCGCTGTTGTTTTCGGGGGAACGAAAAACCCGCTGGGTGCATGTGTGCCATGGATATCTGTTCCGTGATGACGGCAGCCTGAAAAGCAGAATGTATCTTTTTTGCGAAAAGCTGTTTTGTGGGCGTGCCGCGTGCCTGCTCGTCATGAACCGGGAAGATGAAAAAATTGCCATGCGGTACCGTTTGTGCCGGAAAATTGTGAGAATCGATGGGATGGGTTTTCCCGAAGACCGGTTTCCCGTCCTGACTCCGAGCGGGCTTGACGCAGAACGCAGCCGGTTTCGAAAACAGGCGGGTGTAGCGGCGCAAGAAATCATCCTGCTGTGCGTAGGAGAGTTTTCCCCTCGCAAGAATCAGTCGTCGCTGATTCGGGCATTGGCCGCAGTCGCCGAAGAATTCCCGCGGGTTTCACTCTGGTTTGCCGGAGAAGGGCAGTGCTTGGAGGAATGTGTATCATTGGCCAGCCGGCTGGGGGTCAACGAGCGGGTGTGCTTTTGGGGGCAGTGCAAAGAAATCGATCAGCTGTTGGCAGCAAGTGACGCTTTGATTACAGCCAGCCGGTGCGAGGGGATGCCTTTTTCCGTCATGGAAGCATTGTTTTGCGGAAAACCGGTATTGGCTTCCCGCATCAAAGGGCATGAAGAGCTGATACAAGACGGGAAAAACGGGCTGCTGTTTTCTTTGGATGATGTGGAAGCAAAACGAGCGATGCGCACTTTTTTGAAAAATCCAGACCAGTTCAAGGAGGTAACCCTTCCTGAAAAGTACCACCTGCGGGCGGTTTTCCCGAAAGTCCTGGCGTGCTATCTGGGAGAAAACGGGGATGATTTTTGATGAAAGGCAGGCAATAGGCAAATGAAAAAAAGAGCATGGATTCTGTCGGGACTGCTGGCACTGGGATTGTGTTTTTGCAGTACTGTGTTTGCGATTTCGGTTCCGGCGCAGCTGACAGGAATTTCATTTCCGGTAAAGGAAATCATGCTGGCCCCAGACGAAACGTATCAGCTGACCCCTTCTGCACTTCCAGAAGGGACAGCACTTCCGCAGCTTTCTTACAGCAGTTCTGATATGGAAGTTGTGCAGGTGCAGCCCAACGGGATGGTTACGGCAATCAATGGGGGAACCGCTGTGGTGATGGCCAAAACCACAAACGGAAACTTTTCCACAGAATGTGTGGTTCGTGTGACAAATCGGGAAAGCAGTCAGTGGAGCTGGCTGATTATTCTGATAGAAGCATTGATTTTGATAATTTTTGTTTTCATTTTTAAGGTTTCCTATAAAAGTTTTATTTATCAAAAAATGCGAAAAGAATTTCGTCAAAGTAGAAGAGATGATAAGCAGTTCAAAGAATAGACAGAATCATAAAATTTGTTTGTAAAAATCAATATTATGGCTTTACCTATTGACCGGAATGAGTTAAGAATTATATAATAAGAATCATATCACCAGAAAAAGAATCTTATATGAGGATAAACAAATCATAAGTATTACTATTGAATCTAAAAAATGGTTGCTTTATGCAAAATATAATCAAGTTACCGCCATTTATACATGTGTTGAAAACAGCAATGTTTTTGAATTGTCCTATCTTGCAGGAGACTGGAGGGAATTGTGATGAGTTCAAAGGAATTTTCCAGAAATAAGAGACGCAGAAGCAGTGTTGACAGAAGATACCGTGACCCTCGCCAGGAAGCACAGGATGCCCGTCATTATGAAGCAAAACGGCGTGCGATGCAGGCCGCACACAACCGTGAACAACGCGAACGGATTGCGCAGGAACGTATTTCGCGCAGCTATGAAGAAACCAGGCGTTCGATACGGTATGATCCGCAATATCTGGAACAATCACAGCGTCATGAAGCCTGGCGCGCCGCACAGGCAGCACAAGCACAGGGTGGATATGAATCACAGCGCCGCGCTGTTAAAAGGCGTTCGTCCCATAGCAAGGCTGCTGCTTCCACACAAGCCCGACGCCGTCCAGCCAAGAAACCGGCTGCGAAATGGTCCTTTAAAAAGAAACTGGTCTCGGTATTTTGTGTGTGCCTGTGTGTAATTTTGCTGTTTTTTGGAGGCAGCTACCTGTTTATTCGAGCCATGCTGGGAAATGTAGAACGCCATGAACTGGATACGGAAGATCTTGGATTGACAGAGGAAGTGATGAAAACCCCCAATACCAGTGTGACCAATATTGCGCTGTTTGGTGTGGATACACGCGATGTGACTTCCGATGCCGGGCGTTCCGACGCGGTTTTGATTCTTTCAGTTGACCGGAAGCACAACAAAATCAAGCTGATTTCTCTGGCACGAGACACCTGTGTACAGATTGACGGCCACGGGACCGACAAGCTCACACATGCGTATGCATATGGCGGCCCGCAATTGGCGGTAAAAACACTCAATCAGAATTTTGGAATGGATATCGAGGATTTTGTCACGGTCAACTTTGCCCAGCTTGCCAGTATTATTGATTACATAGGCGGCGTTGTTATCAATGTGACAGAAGAAGAGCGTGAGTTTATCAATACAGAATGTTTTGATGAGCAGAATAATCTGGGAATCGAGACACAGACGCTGGAAAAAAGCGGTGATGTGCGGCTGACAGGCGGGCAGGCTCTTGCTTATGCCAGAAACCGCGATATCGGCTCTGATACAGCGCGCGCCGGACGGCAGCGCGAGGTATTGATGGCCATGTTCAACGAAGTGAAATCCATGAATTTCACCAAGCTGCCCGGACTGGTGGGGATGGTACTTTCCCAGTGTTTAACTTCTTTGTCAGATTCTGAAATGATGGATATGGGTTTCTGGGCCTTGACCTCTGGAGCAACCATAGAAGAATGTGGTTTGCCCAACAGCGAATGTGATGCATATGGCGGAACTGTTGACGGCGTATGGTACTTTATTTATGATTTGAGCACAGCAAGCGATATTATCCAGAAATTCATTTACGATGACGTACTGCCAAAAGAATAAGCAGTTGTCATAATATCCAAATTGTGAATATTTGAATTTGCCCCTGCAAAAACATCTGACTGTATATTTCCATATACAGTCAGATGTTTTTGCAGGGGTATTTTTGTGCCTGAAACTTACAAAGTTTTTACATAAGGGAATATATACGCTTTACAGGAAAGGGATACAATAACAAATCATAGGCCGCAAAGTGCGGAGAAAGGACTGATTTTTACCATGGTCGAAAGGCTGTCGGTTGATTTTGTTCGGAAATTGTTTGTTATGCTGACCAGCGGAAATGCACAGATTAAATTCCATACGATTTGTATGCAGAACCGCAATCGTGAAAAGGCTGCCAATCGACCGTTTAGTTTTGGGATGAAGCTGCTGGGATATAATATCTGGTACCGCCTTCCTCTGATTCGTGACATTCCGGTAGGAAGAAAAATCGGGAAAGATTATTTAACCCGCTGCTATCTGCGTCTTCCAGTAGAAGACCTCTCCTCTGAAATTCTGGAAAATCCACAGGCTGTGTGCGATGTAGAGCAAAGTTTATTCTTACCCATCCTTTCGCAGACGAGCTTTTTTGAAAAACTGGAAAAAAAGCTGGATTGTGATGGGTTTGCAAAAGTACGCCGTGAATATCAGGATGACACCAAACCACTGGAAGAAATTTATCAAAAGCTTAATCAGACGCTTTCTACCTCGTTTTCTTGTGAAACAGAATTGGCAATGGCTCGTGATAATCTGATTCCCAACCGCTATATCATGCGCCTGCTGGATATTGCCGCATATCATGATGTGAAAATTCATCTGGTCGTTAATTCCAGTTACCCCCGTGGTTTTTATGAAGAACTTCTCTGCCGGAATAATATTGGCTGGGACAGCCTTTCTCTTTCCTGCGAATCCAAAAAGGATAAGGTACAAATGGTGAAGGAATTGGGATTGCAGCATTTTGGAGTGGTTTCGGCTGATTTTAAGCATTTTATCCGTCCCCTGCAGAAGGCTGGAGGAAGGCCCATCTATTACCGTGCACCCGTCCAGCTCATGAAAGATGCCCTACATCCTGGATTGTCTTCCGAATTTAAAGAACAATACGATGCTGTGTGCGGCGCAAAAGTGTTTTCAGGAAAGAAACGTCCGTCTTTTCTGTACGAACTGGGATATTTATGCGCAGGCCCGCTGATTTACAGCCTCTATTCTTTTTTGGATGCAGACTTTACGGTCTGTTATGCCGGAAAATATTCTGCATTTGCAAAGATGACCGGTTCCCATGCTGTATGCATCATGAATGGAGAACGCCATTTTCCACACCAGGCGATTCAGGTGTTAGACCCCGGGTTTGACCCGGAAGGTTTTACAGTTTTTCTGGAAAAGCTGAAGAAAAACCATCCCGGCGTTTCTTTCCGTGTCCTCTCGCTCTCTCAGATTACTTCGCGTGATACTCACGTGCTGCACTCTCTGTTTACCGAAGAAAGAAGCGAACTGAATGAAGGCGTTCACGATTTTTGCCGTGATTATACCAAATATACCGGCATGTCGTCCATCTCTTTACAGGATGGTGTTCGTTTGTATCGCTGTGGCCAGCAGAATATGGAAAGAGAACTGCTGGCTGTTCCCACCGGAAAAATGCAGCCGGCATCATCTGTGTAAAGGGGGACGTGTATATGGTTTTGTATCATTTATCCACGACCTATCAGCTGCTCTATTGTATTGTCCATCGCCTGGCACGCCATGCGGACGAAGAAGCCGGTCTGCTGATGGTCGAATATATCCGGCCAGAATCGGAACAGAAAGAATTTTTGAAAAAATTGCGCGATACAGGTTGGTTTTCTTTTGTGCGGCTGGTACCTGAAAACCAGTTCAAGCTCAAGCGCGGAAACGCCTTGACAGAAGAGAGCTCACCGCAAGAAATTGAAGCGGTAATCGGAAATGTGTGCGACTGTGTAAAGAACTGGCTGAACCTTGATCTTTTTGAATTTTCCAGAATTTACATCGGCTCTGACCAGTGGTCTTTCGGAATCTATTGTCTGGCCAATAAAATTCCCCACGTTTACATTGAAGATGCCAGCGGAATGCTCTCGCAGCGGGAACGGTACATGCAGATTACAAAGGAAATCTGCCTGACGAACTATGTGATTTCTGAGTACCTTCACGGTGCAGGTACCAGCGAATATGAGATTGCGCGCCTCTGTGACGAACGGAATTTTATCAACGGTTTTACCGATGAAAAGGCAGAAAATTTTTCGATTTATGATGCACTGAAATATGACATCCCCGAACGTGTGCCTAAAATCCTGGCGTTTTACGACGCATCGCCCATCACGGTCTCAGACGATTCTCCGGTCTGTATGTACATGACCCAATATCTGAAATCCATGGCTGTAAAAGATTTGGATGTGCAGGAACAGATTACCACCATGCTGGTCGATTATTTTTCTTCTGACTGCCGCCTTGTTATAAAACCGCACCCCAAAGATATCTGGCTGAATTACCGCAGGATTTTTCCCCAGGCGGTCATTTTGCCGCATCGGATGAACTCCGAGCTGATCCCCTTTTTATTTGACAAACCGGTACGCAGGGTACTTACTGCCAGCTCTACTTCTGTGGGAGGGATGGCGCCGTTTGCACAGGAAATTTATCAGTTTACTACCGAAATCGAGACCCGGCATGAACATCTTCACGCGATTTATGTGGCAGCCGCTTTGATGAAAGAAGTCAGCCGCTGTGCCGGCGGGAAGGTTTGTCCCATATACCAGCAGGTCAACCAGATACAACTGGAGAATTTTCTCCGGGCCTTGGAAGTGGATACCACTGAAGACGGCTGGAAAATCCTCGTGACAGAAGACCCGAGTCTGTTATCTCAGGAAAATGAGGATGTAAAAGGCGTTTTGCTGATTCTGGATGAAACAGCAGCAAACCGTCAGAAACTGTCGTTTCCATCGGGAAAAACGGTTTTGCAGGTGAGGGCTTCATTGAGCCCAGAAGAAAACAGTCTGTTTGCAGAAAATGAGTATGCAATGTATCTGCTGATCAATGATTCGACCATTCAAAAATGCATCTCTTCGTTTGCATTTGTCAGAATACTTCCATTTTCCAAAGCCAAGCTGTATGTGCAGTCAAAAATTCTCTCACCACAAGAGATTGAAGAATTGAACCAGAATGAAGAAAGAGAGTGAATCTGATTACTATGAAAACAGTTGCTTTTGTCCCGGTGAAACTCAATAATGAACGGTTGCCCGGAAAAAATACAAAGCCCTTCCACAACGGAGACCCGCTGATTTGTTACATCCTGCGCACTCTGCTCAAAACCAAGGGGCTGGATGAAATTTATGTGTATTGCAGCGACCCCGCTATCCGTGAATATCTGCCCGAGGGCGTCACCTGGCTGCGCCGTGACCCCCGGCTGGATTCTTCTTCCACACTGATTCTGGAAGTGCTCCGCTCATTTGCACAGGATGTGGAAGCAGATACATATGTGCTGGCGCACGCGACTGCGCCGTTTATCTCCCGTGTATCGGTGGAATCCGGCATTATGGCGGTAAACAGCGGCGAATACGACAGTGCTATGACCGTGAAGAAGCTGCGGGAATTCCTGTGGATTAACGGTGTGCCCCAGTATGATACCTCCTGCATCCCGCGCACACAGGATTTGGGGGACATTTATGCCGAAACTACCGGCCTTTACATCTACAAGCGCGAGCTGCTGATGGAACAGAACCGCCGTACCGGGGATAAGCCGTTCCTGATTCCGGTAAGCGATATTGAAGCCTGTGATATTAACGAGCCCTTTGATTTTGAAGTGGCTGATATGGTGTACAACCGGTTTATCTGTAAAGGAGAACATGCATGAGTCAGATTAAATTTCTGGACTGTACCCTGCGGGATGGCGGGTACATCAACCAGTGGAAATTTGGACGTGAAACCGTCCGCGATATGCTGAACCGCTTTTCAAAGGCCGGTGTGGATATTGTGGAATGTGGATTTTTGACGGAACAGCCCAAAGAAGAAAGCCAGTCCCTGTTCCACAGCGTAGAAGAGGTTAACGCCCTGCTGCCGGAAAACAGCGATTCCCTGTTTGTGGCCATGATTGCGATTGGAGAAAAAGAGATCAACCCCTCTGCCCTTTCAGATGCAGGGGAAACCGGTTTGGGCGGCATCCGACTGACCTTCCACCCGGAAGAAATCGATAAGGCTTTCTGTTACGGCGAGATGATCAAACAGAAGGGATATAAGCTCTTCATGCAGCCGGTAGGAACTGCCGGATATTCGGATGAAGACCTCATCCGCCTGATTAAGCGCATCAACCAGCTGAACCCCTATGCATTCTATCTGGTGGATACGCTGGGTACTATGTACGGCAAACTCCTGCTGCGCCAGATTATTCTGGCAGATAATAACCTCGCACCGGGAATCAAAATTGGGTATCACTCCCACAATAACCTGCAAATGTCCTTTGCCAATGCGCAGAAGCTGCTGGAATATAAGACAGATCGCGGTATCATTATCGACTGTTCGGCCAGCGGTATGGGACGCGGTGCAGGCAATCTTTGCACCGAATTGATTCTGAACTACTTCAACCACGAGTATGAAGGCCGCTATAATGTGCTACCGATTCTGGAAGTTGTGGATAAATATATCACTGCGATTTCGCTTTCCAGCCGTTGGGGATATTCCTGCCCGTATTTTTTGGCGGCAGCACAGGATTGCCACCCCAATTATGCTTCGTATCTGATGTCCAAGCAGACGGTTTCGGTCAGTGCGGTTTCCGAGCTCCTTGACCAGATTCCCCCCGAGAAGCGCGAGCAGTTTGACAAGCATTTAATCGAGCATCTGTACCAGAAATATCAGTCCCATGCGGTCAACGATATGGATGTCATCGACATGCTTCGCCAGAAAATGGAAGGCCGCAAAATTCTGATTCTGGCGCCCGGAAAGTCGATCGTTGCTTATCATGACCAGATTCAGAAGTTTATCGAAGAAGAAAACCCGCTGGTAATCAGCGTGAACTTTGTGCCGCATGAGTACAAATACGACCTGTTCTTCCTGACTAATGACCGCCGGTATGAAGAGTCCGCACAGGAAATTGACTGGAGCCGCACGATTGTCACCTCTAATGTCCGTGACCTTCCGCCGGAAGCAGTGATGGTCAATTATTCTGCGCTGCTGAATACTTCGCTTTATGCTTCTGACAGCGCCAGCACCATGCTGCTCAAGCTGCTGGTCAAATGCACCGTCAAAGAAGATGTCGTTCTGGCCGGTATGGATGGATTCTCGGATGACCCGCTTTCCAACTATTATGCGCCTGATTACGCTGTTTCCAACTATGATATTCCCCTGCGCACCAAAAATGACGAGATCAATGTGCAGCTGAACAAGCGTGCAAAGGAACTGCATCTGGTATTTTTGACCCCCAGCCTCTACAAAATTCACAGCCAAAAGGATGAAGATTGATTGATAAATCGTATCTTACAGTTTACAAAACGCAAAAAGCGGGCATTCAAACGAAAAATCGATCGGCAGGTAGTCCGGTTTACCATGCACAACCGCATGATTACCGAGGCCTATTATCGTGAGAAGTCGGATACAATTGGCCTGTTCCGCCGCGGCCTCACTCTGTTGTTTCTTTGTCTGGCTTCGGCAAGCGGAAAGATGTATTCTCACCGTGCCACACCGGCAGAGCGCAGAGATTACACCAATCATCCCTTTATTTCTGCGCCCGAAACGCTCATCCATAAACGTCCCAGCTATACAGCGCTTGCCAAACGGCTGCTGCTGTGCGATGTGGTGTCGTTTGACGTGTTCGACACCCTGCTGCTGCGCCCCTTTGACGACCCCAAAACTGTGTTTTATCTGGTCGGGGAGCAGCTTCATTGCCCGTCTTTCACCCGGTACCGCGTGCTTGCCGAAAAGCAGGCCCGTCAGGAAGCGCTGGAGAAAAACGGAACCAATGAAGTCACGCTCTATGAGATTTACCAGAAAATGCAGCGGTATGTGGCTTTTGACATCAACCGCGCCGTTATTTTGGAGGAAGAAACCGAGCTTTCATTGCTGCGGGCAAACCCCTATATGAAGCAGGTGTATCAGACCGCGCTTGAACTGGGAAAAACTGTGATTGCCGTATCGGATATGTATCTGCCTTCTCAGGTGATTCAAAAGGCGCTCGAGATGAATGGGTACACACAGATTTCGCGCGTGTTCATTTCACAGGAGTGTGGCTTTTCCAAACGCAGCGGACGTCTGTTCCCCTATGTAAAGGAGCAGATGGGCGAAGAGAAGCGGTATTTCCATATAGGCGATAATTATGTAGCCGATTGCCTCCGTTCCACTGATGCAGGGTTTGAAGCCTGTTATTATCTCAATGTCAACCGCATGGGGGCTTCGCGCCGCTGTGTGGATATGACAGCCTTGATTGGCAGCGCGTACCGCGGAATCGTCAACAACCGTCTGTGCTGCGGTGCTTTCCGCGAGAACCAGTATTTTGAGTATGGCTATGCGTATGCCGGTTTTTATGTGCTGGGCTATTGTGTATGGATTCACGAACGCGTAAAAGCCAAAGGAATTGAAAAGCTGTTGTTCCTTTCCCGCGATGGCGATATTCTGCAAAAGGTGTATCAGAAGCTCTACCCGGAAGAAAAAACGGAATATGTTTACTGGTCGCGTGCGGCGGCTACCCGCTTGACAGCCGGATATTTTCGCAATGAGTTTTTCCTGCGCTATATCAAATATAAAATTTCCCGCAAAATCAACATGAAGCAAATGCTGGCAGCTATGGAGCTGCCGCAGATGCAGCCGTTTTTGGAGGAAGCAGGCTTCACAGAAGAGGTCATTCTGACCAAAGAGAACTACGAAGCAATTGTAACGGTGTTCCTGAACAACTGGAAAGTCGTAGAGGCTGCCTATGCCGGCAGCTATCAGGCCGCACAGATGTATTACCGTGAAAAACTGGCGGGGGTACATTCGGCAGCGGCAGTAGACGTGGGCTGGGCGGCCAGCGGTGTTTCCGCTCTGCGGGTGCTGGTAGAAGACCTGTGGAAGCTGGACTGCAAAATCTATGGTTTTGTCTCCGGCGCCAATTACCTCCATGACCAGAATATCATCGAAGCTCCTCTCACCAGCGGCGATATTGAATCGTATATGTTTTCTCAGCAGAAGAACCGCGAGCTGAAGCGCCGCCATCGTGTGGGGCAGATGTACAGCGTGTTTATCGAAATGATGCTGGCTTCTCCCGGCCCCTCTTTTATGCAGTACGAGCTTTCGGAAGATGGTCGTCCGGCCTTTAAGTTTGACCTGCCCGAGACCGAAGGCTACGAGATGATTCGAGAGCTGCAGCGGGGAATTCTGGAATTTACAGAGGATTATCTGCGTGCTTTTGAGAAATATCCGCAGCTGTACCGCATCAGCGGCGAGGATGCCTATCATGTATGCCGGTTTATCATTTCGCGGCCCGAATATTTCCGCAGACTCTTTGCTGAATATCCGGTGAACCGTGCAGTGGGCACCTCTTCCTATGAAATGGAGACACTGGCGCAGCTGATGGAGCGCGAATATCAGGAATAAAAGGGGCGAGGGAATGATTTATTACGCATTGACAACGTATCACGTGCTGTGTTGTGTGCTGCACAAAATGACACGGCACCCGCAGGAAAAAGCTGTGCTGCTGCTTTCCAACATCCACAAAAATTCGGTAGCCTATGTGAACCGGTACCGGGAGTCGGGTATTTTTGACCGTGTGGAAATCCTGGATGAGCTTTCTGTGCTGGAACACCAGCGGTATCTGGAGAGAAAAAAAGTCCCGTCCGGAATGATTCTTTCTGCCTGCTGCCATCGAATGGAAAAGCTGCTGAAGGGGATGGGCATTTCCCTAAAAGAAGAAGAGCGGTATCTGTGTCCAGACCATTTTCCGTTTGGATGGTATGTGATTCACAACAAACTGCCGTATCATTGTTTTGAAGAGGGCAGCGGCGTGCTCTCTGACCGGGAATTTGCACTGAATAATATGAAGCGCAACCGTACCCAGTACCGCCTGTGCTTTACATTGGGATGCTTTGGCGATAATGAATTTGCCACCGAACTCCTGGCCGATGCAGAAAAGCAGAAACCCGGATACGAAAATCCCAAGATGACCGATTTTTCGGTGGATCGCATCCTGCGGGAAATGGAAGAGGGGGAGCGCCGGCGTGTGCTCCGTTTTTTCGGTGCAGGGGAGACAGTCCAGCTGACCGAAAACAGCAGTCTGCTGCTGACGCAGCATATGGCCAATCTGGGGCTGATGACACTGCCCGAACAGCACCGTCTGTATACTCTGTTTGCAGATTATCTGTTTGCACCAGACAGCCAGCTGGTTATCAAACCGCATCCCGACGATATTGCCGGAACCTACCGGGATGTTTTTGGAGAAGAGGTTATCATCCTGCCCTTTGCCATGCCTTCGGAGCTGATGAAGTATTGTATTGAAGGCCGTTTCCATAAAGCCGCAGCAGCTTATTCCACTTCTGTGCGTTCCATGTCGTATATTTCTGACGAGACGCTCTGTTTTGACAGCCGCATTTTGCAGGATTGGAAATACATGGAGCAGTATGATTGCGCGGTGCGATTTTTGCAGGCTGCCGGTATCCGCAGTGCCGTTACAGACGGAGATGAGCTTCTCCTGCATGAACTTTCTGTGATGGCAGGCGCACCCATTGCATTTTCCCACCCCGAAGCCTGGACGGAAAATTCCAGTGAAGCAGTGGTGATCAGCGACCTGACGGACGAAGACCCCATTGCGCGTGCAGAACGGATTTCCGCTTATCTGGCTCGTACACAGGCCAAGGTAGTGGTCTTCTGTCAGGAAAAAGAGCTTTTCTCGTTCTTTAGCGGCAAAAACCAGGAAGTTTTCCAGTATCTGCGGCCCATCACCCTGCATATAGGGGAGACCACCCGGCAGATTTATGTTTATACAAAGGAGCGTTCGATTATGGAAACCGCAGAGAAGTTCCATTGCGAAAAGGAATTGCGCTACACCGGTGTTACCGTCCGGATGGATGGCATCAGTGCATCCGAAGCCGAAAAAATCCGTCTGCTGGAAGGCGTACTGGCGGCAACCGAAAAGCGTTTGAATAGCTATATTGCCGAGAGAAAGAAGGGGCAGTCTTGAAAAAGCTGATTATTTTTGATTACGACGGCACCCTGGCAGATACTTCTCCGGGAATTTGCCACTGTTACAATGCGACTGCTGCTTCTATGGGGTATGCCCCGCATCCCGAGCGCGATGATTTTTACGGGGTGATTGGCGGCTCTTTGGAACACGGATTCCCCAAACTCTGGCCGCAGATGACACAAGAGCAGGTCAAGCAAGCGGTGCTTCAATACCGTGAGCGATATGCGACAGAAGGAAAAGCCCTGCCTGCGCCGCTATATGACGGGATGAAGGAAACACTTGAAAAGCTCAAACAATCCGGGTTTAAACTGGCAGTAGCCACGCTCAAGCACGAGCGTTTTATCCGCGATATGCTGCGCGATAACGGAATCGATTTCCTGTTTGATGCAGTTTGTGCCTATCGTGGAACAGAGACCAAGAGCGATTTGCTGCGGGAAGCTTGCAGCCTGACTGGGATTTCCCCACAGGAGAGCGTACTGGTGGGGGACAGCGCCTTTGACGGTCAGGGCGCAGAGAGCATCCCGATGGATTTTGTTGCGGTTCTGTATGGCTGGGGGTTTCGCGAGGAATCAGAAACAGCGCCTTACCATCCGGCAGCAGTGATCCAGTATCCGCCCGAGCTGGTAGTTTATCTGACCGGCGCGGTGGAAAAAGTGTAAATAAACCCAACTGGCTGAAAAAGTTGCACAAATCTGTTCGCGTGCTCATTGCTGCAAAATCGCAGAAGCTCCCCCGCGACGCAAAAGTTTTACTCGATTTTTTTCAAAAAATCGTAGGAGTCCAGAGGGCAAAGCCCTTTGGTCGCCCGTCGCAACGGGCGAAATTCTCTTTTCCTTCCTGCACGCAGGAAGGGGTGAGAAAACTGTCCGGTGGACAGTTTTCGAGGGGAAACCCACGTCTGGGGTTTCCCCTGTAAAACGAAGAAGGGCGCTGCAAATAACTTGCAGCGCCTCGTTTTTTAGACTTATTTTCTGAAATCCGGCCAGTCGCCTTCTGCGTGCTTGCCGTCTTCAAAGTAAATATCATACCAGACGATAAAGATGAACAGCGTCCAAATACGGCGGCTGTAATCCTGACGGCCGTTAAAGTGGTCGTCCAGATAGCGCACCAGCTCTTCTGTGTGGAAGAACTTTTCGGCAATGTCACTGGTAAAAGCAGCTTTGACAATGTCATAGTATTTCTGGTCGCGCAGCCATACGCGGGTAGGAACCGGGAAGCCCAGCTTCTTTTTCTGAGCGGTTGCCTGCGGCAGATGACGCAGAGCAGCCTGGCGCATAGCGTATTTGGTGTTCTTGCGGTTTACGCGCAGACGGGTCGGAATGGCGGAAGCCACCTTGAAGACTTCCTTATCCAGGAAGGGAACGCGCAGCTCCAGCGAGTTAGCCATGCTCATGCGGTCGGCTTTGAGCAGGATATCGCCCACCATCCACATATTGATGTCCAGATACTGCATCCGAGTCACATCGTCCAGATCCTTTACCCGGTCATACCAGGGCTTGGTCAGCGTCTGGGGACGGGTGGCTGCTTCCGGATTCTTCAACAGCTTCTGCTTGTCCTCATAGCCGAACATCTTGGCGTTACCGATAAACGATTCGTTGGTCGGGTACTCACCGCGGGTGATGAAGCTCTGACCGCGGAAGTGGAACGGAACCTTCTGCACCAGTTTACGCAGGCCCGTGCGCACACACTGTGGCAGCACCTTGCGGTAAATGCGGAAGACATCCGGTTCGTTGTAAATGGTGTAGCCGCCGAACAGCTCGTCAGCGCCTTCGCCGGAAAGCACCACTTTTACATATTCGCTGGCCAGCTTGGAAACAAAGAACAGGGCGATGCAGGAGGGGTCAGCCAGCGGCTGATCCATGTGGTACTGTACTTTTTTGATATTGCCCCAGAATTCCTCGGAGGAAATAATCTTGTAATGATGGTCTACGCCAATTTTTTCCGAAAGGCCCTTGGCCCAGTCAATCTCGTTGTATTTCTCGCCGAAGTCAAAGCCCACGGTGAAGGTCTTCTGGTCGGCAAAATAGGTGGAAACATAGCTGGAATCCACACCGCTGGACAGGAAGCAGCCGACTTCAACGTCGCTGATTTTGTGAGCGTTCACAGAGTTTTCGAACACCTTTTCAATCCGGTCGATGGCCTCTTCTTCCGAAAGGTTCTCATCGGGATTGAATTTCGGCTCCCAGTACCGGGTCGTGGTGATTTTGCCGTTTTTAAACCACAGGTAGTGGGCGGGCATCAGGCAGTAAACCCCCTCGAAGAAGGTCTGCGGCGGCACTGCATACTGGAAAGAGAGATAGTTGTTCAGCGTGTCCATGTTGAACTTTTTCTCAAAGCCCGGGAATTGCAAAATGCTCTTGATTTCAGAGCCATAAACAAAGTGGTCGCCCACCATGGTGTAGTGCAGGGGCTTGATGCCAAAGAAATCGCGGGCCATGAACAGGCTGTTATCTTTTTTGTTCCAAATGGCAAAGCCAAACATACCGCGAAGGCGGTTCAAAAGGCCTTCCTGCCATTCCTCAAAACCGTGAATCAGTACTTCAGAATCCGTATGGGTACGAAAAACGTGGCCTTTGGAGAGAAGTTCTTCCCGCAATTCCTGATAGTTGTAAATTTCTCCGTTAAAAGTAAGCACCAGGCTGCCGTCTTCGTTGTAAATCGGCTGGTCACCGGTGGAGCTGATATCGATGATGCTCAGCCGGCGGAAGCCCATTGTCACGCCTTCGCCTTCAAACACACCGCTGCTGTCAGGGCCGCGATGGGTAATCGCATCGGTCATATGAGTGATAACCGCACTGCGGTCAACAATTTCTCCGGTAAATCCACAAATTCCGCACATAATACTTTTTGTTCCTTTCTGAATTGCTCAGGCTCCGGGAGCCTTTTGGTACGTAAACGCAGCGCGCGTTTTATTCTTCTTCCTCATACGCTTCCATCAATTCGTCGGCCAACAGGGAATCCACTACGGGGAACCCGTCGTCCGGTTCATAATGGAGCGTCTTGAGAACCTCTTTGGCCTGTTTATATACATCAAAGCGGGTGCTGTGATATACGGGTGTTTGCTGTCCCTGCCAGTAAAAAGCAAATTCAATCTGCTTTTTGTTGGCAGCGCAAAAATAAGCTGTTACCTCTGGAATGCGCCATTTGCGCTGCACCACTTCAGAGAGCGCTTTTTTGACCAGTTCCATCGCAGCATCATCCAGACCGGATTCAAACAGGAGGATTTTTTCTTTGAGCTGCGGCAGCGTTGAAACAGCGCGCTTTGAGATATTTTCGAGGTAGGTGGGGACTTCCAAAGTGATTTTGCTGTTTCCGGGCGCAAGGCAAACCATAAATCCCAGCTCACGGTCGTGGTACAGGCACGGATAGGCCATCTGTGCTGTATAGCCGCAGCGGGGGCATTTCCAGTCAAAAAAGGTTTCTTCCATAATGCGTGCCCGCAGCTCCGGGTGTGCCATGCGGTCAATTCCCGGCCACATCTGTGCTTTATGCACTGCCCCGCAGTTCGGACAGCTGATATCCTTACTGATACAAGTAGACAATGTAAAACCTCCTTGCGAGGAATCTGTACAGAAAAGATGCCGGCGTGATTACCGGCAAGGAGTGAGAATCGTACCGCCGCCCAATACCAGATCATCCTGGTACAATACGGCAGCCTGTCCGGGTGTAACAGAGCGCTGCGGCTCGTCAAATGCAATGCGCATCTGATTGTTTTCCATGGGGAAAATCCAGGCGTCGGCCGGCTTTGCTTTGTAGCGCACTTTCACCTGTGCCCGGAAAGGCTCGCCGGGCTGTTCAAAGGCGATCCAGTTGCAGTCCCCGGCAATCAATCCAGGGGCATACTGGCTGCCTTCGGGGCCCAGCGTGACTTCGTTGGCCTGGGGATCGATTTTTGTCACATACATGGGCTGGCCAAAACTCAGGCCAAGCCCCTTGCGCTGGCCGATGGTATAACAGGTGATACCGCGGTGCGTGCCCAGCACATGGCCTTCTGCATCCACAAAATTGCCCGGTTCAGGCTCTTTTCCACAGGTACGCGCAATAAAGCTGTTATAATCCCCGTCCGGGATAAAGCAAATATCCTGGCTGTCGGGCTTGTTGGCAACCGGAAGCCCGGCTTCCTGCGCAAGGCGGCGGGCTTCCGGCTTTTCCATTCTTCCAAGAGGCATCAGCGTGTGAGCCAGCTGATGCTGGTTCAGCTGATACAGCACATAGCTTTGGTCTTTTGCAGTGGGTGAGCAGCGCAATACCCACCGGCCGCCCAAAGGCTCAACCAGTGCATAGTGGCCGGTAGCCACAAAGTCAAACCCGTTTGCCAGGGCATACTCCAGCAGCATCCCGAATTTCAAATACCGGTTGCAGCGGATACAGGGGTTGGGGGTGCGTCCAGCCAGGTATTCCGAAATAAAATCCTGCTTGACTCTTTGTGAAAATTCCTCTGAAAAGTCCAGTACCTGATGGGGGATTCCCAGCAGGCGGCAAACCGCTGCGGCGTCTTCTGCTTCGCGGGAAGAGCCGCACTGGTCGCCGGAAGAATTTTCACCTGTATGCAGCAGCATGGTCACGCCGGTAACATCATAGCCGCTGCGGAGAAGAACAAGCGCCGATGCAGAGCTGTCCACACCGCCGCTCATTCCCAGTAGAACGCGTTTTTTCATAAAATGTCTCCAAGATTGGTATTAGATAAAGGGGATCTCCTCATTATCCCGGGGGTCGGCTGCCTCATAAAAGACATCCTCATCAGCAGGAGCAGCATTTTCGCTGGCCGGGGATTCCACTGAAACTTCTTCAGAAGCCGGAGCTTTTTCCTCTTTTACTTCCTCCTGTACAGGAGGCTCTTCTGCTGCACAGTCACAACCGCACTCGCAGCCGTCGTCGTTAAAATCATCGTCAAAATCGTCTGCATCACAGCAGGAACAGTCAAAACCGCAGTTGGCACAGTCTTCTTCCGTGCAATCCGGTGCGGTGCAGAGTTCTTCCAGGCGCGTGATTGCGCGGTCAAGACGCTGAGAAGCGTGGTCGATGGCAACACAGTGCGGCTCTGTGACAAGATCCATGTCATCCCGCAGATGGTGATAGTAATACTTCCCCAGTGCGATGTATGCCTTTTCTGCAATACGCTCTTCACTGCGAATCACCAGCTTCAGCCGGTTAATCTGCGCAGTCTTGCGGTTTTTTTCCACCACATATTCTACAGCGTTGGAAAGGGAATCGCAAATTGTTGTAAAAACATTTTTCATGGTTCAACCTCCGTTTCCGTATCATGTGCAGGTCAATTAATTTCTATTATTATAACGCAAAACGGGGGAAAATAACAGCATTTTTTCTGCTCTTTCTGAAGGGTTTGGGGAAAAATCAATTTTCCATATCAAAATAGCAGTAAAAAAGCAGAAATCCCCGACAAGCGAAGAAAAAACGCTCGTCAGGGATTTAAAAAATTATAGTAGATTTAGTGCTGAATCGGCTCGTCGTTTTTAGAGGGGTCAAAAACAGGTGCAACCTGCTTCAACAGGGACAAAAGATCCCAGTCAACCTTGTGCGCAGCGCGGCAGGTTTCATCAAAGAGCATCATGACTTCGTCGCCGGGGGTACAGGCAGGCCACTCGGGCAGAGAAGGATGATTGGGATTGCCGCAGCGGGCGAAGTTCACCCATGCGCCGCTCATCTGCTCTTCCAGCCGGTCAGAAACACCGGGTACGTTGGTGTACGGAGCCTTATCGGTGTTGTGGAAGACATAGGGGATTTCCGAGCAGTGCCAGGCAATATGTCCGCCGTCGAAGGGGAAGTCATAGGTAAGCTGGTAAGAGTATACCGGCACGTCAGAGGAATCCGCACGCTTCATGATGAAATCGAGGCTGGGAACACGGAACAGCAGGTCAACAAACAGCAGGTCGGTCAAATCCTTTTCCGGATATGCCTCGCGGAAAAGCTGGATGAGCTTGGGAGTACTTTCAGCGCCATACTTTTTGGCAATCATGGCAGTCTTTTCCTCTTCGGAGAGTGCCTCACGGTTGGGAATTGCCGGGCCGAATGCAAACTCGCCCAGCACAGTACCCACCATCACCGGGACGGTCTTTGCAAAATCAGAGAAGCCCACCACTCTGGGGTCACCCAGCATATAATCATTCTGCAAGGGGGAAAGGCCGACATACTCGCCCTGTTCAGCCAGTGCAGGGGAGACTTTCTTATACGCTTCTGCCAGCTCACGGTATGGAACCTCTGCGAGCTTTTTGCCTTCTGCTTCCGGAATTCCCAATTTTTTCAGCAGGGCACGGGTAATCGCGCGACCGTCAGATTTTTTCACAGCAATCATATCGAATACGCCGCTCTGCACAACGCCCTTGTGGAACAGGCCATAAGCAGAGGGGGTCTGCATCAGTGTCCAGATTTTTGCACCGCCGCCGGACTGGCCGAACAGGGTGACGTTATCCGGGTCGCCGCCAAAAGCAGCGATATTGTCGCGCACCCAGCGCAGAGCAGCTACCATATCCTCGGTACCGGCGTTTGCAGAATTATAATAGTCAGGGCTGATGGAAGAAACATCGAGATAGCCCAGTACGTTCAGCCGATGGTTAATCGTCACCACGACCACATCGCCGAATTTGCACAAATTATCGCCGTCATAGGCAGCCTGTTCAATAGAAGAACCATCAGAGAACCCGCCGCCGTGCAGCCAGACCATAACGGGCTTTTTGGCAGCCGGGTCAACGGAGCGTGTCCAGACATTGAGGAACAGGCAGTCTTCACTGGTAGGCCAGTAGCGGTGCGGCACCATAACCTCCCCGTTGGGGATGGGGTCATTCAGCATAGGGCACACATATCCATAGGAAAGCGCATCTTTTACCCCTTCCCAGGGCTCTACTTCCTGCGGCATCTGAAAGCGTTTTGCAGTTGCATAGCGGATACCGTGGAAGGTATAGGTTCCATCCAGAATAAAGCCGCGCACTTTACCGGCTTTGGTTTGCACCACAGGTTCTGTTTTGGTGCAGATAAATTCTTTTGCCATAGAAAAACACTCCTTATTATAAAATAAAATACTTAACATATCAAAAACAGGCCAATAGCGATAGACAGTTTCTATTTGAAATAAAGTTCTAAAAACAAAGCATAAAACTCTCGTCAGTTTATTTGATATTTCTATTATATAAGACTTTTCTTCGAGATACAAGAGAAAAGTGCTAAAAATAAAACTTTATTTTCAAACTTTATTTTTGTACAAAGGCAACTTGTTTTTTGAAATCGATTGCAGTATAATACAATCATACAATTCGATATTGCCCGAAGAGTTTTTGAGCTGCGGCAGAGAGGTCTGTAAGATACAGGCTTTTTTGTTGTGGCTTTTTTCTTTGTGTATCGGGAGAAACAGGAGGAATGGAATTTGGAAAACCGTACATATGACATAGCGGTCATTGGCTGTGGCGTAGTGGGTGCGGCAATTGCCCGCCAGCTCTCAAAATACCGCCTTTCCGTTTGTGTGCTGGAAAAGGAAAACGATATTGCAGTCGGTACGACAAAAGCAAACTCTGCGATTATCCACGCTGGGTATGACCCCAAGCCCGGTTCGCTGATGGGCAAGCTCAATACCCGCGGCGTAGAGATTGTGAAGGAGCTTGCACCGAAGCTGCACTTCCCGTATCAGCCCATCGGTTCGCTGATTCTGGCTTTTACAGAAGAAAATATGAAAACCGTAGAGGTGCTGTATCAGCGCGGCCGCCACAATGGTGTGCCGGGACTGCAAATTCTTTCCGCCGAAGAAGTGCGGGAGATGGAACCGAACGTGAACCCGGAAATTAAAGGCGCCCTGTATGCCCCCAGTGCGGGCATCGTTTCCCCGTGGCGTATGGCGCTGGCCTTTGCTGAGTCGGCTGTGTGCAACGGCGTGGAGCTTCGCCGGAACAGCCCGGTGACGGGGATTGCCAAAACAGAGGATGGGTATGAGCTGACTACCCCTTCCGGTACGGTCAAGGCACGGTATGTGGTGAATGCTTCCGGTGTGGACGCTTTTGCTGTGGCTTCCCTGTTGAAGAAGCCTTCTTATGAGCTGAAACCTAGCCGCGGAGAATATTACCTCATGGATAAATGCGCCGGAAACACGGTGCACCATGTCATTTTCCAATGTCCCACAGAGCTGGGCAAAGGAATTCTGGTCAGCCCCACGGTGGATGGCAACCTGATCGTCGGCCCCAATGCCGAAGCAGTGGAAGGAGCCAAAGAGACCGGCACTACCGCCGAGGGATTGGCTTTTGTGCGCAAAATGGCGCTGCTGTCGGTGCCTGACCTTAACTGGCGCGACTCCATCCGCAACTTTGCCGGCGTGCGTGCCAACACGAATATTGACGATTTCCAGATCCGCTGGCTGGAACCCGGCTTCCTGGATGTGGCGGGCATTAAGTCTCCCGGCCTTTCCAGTGCGCCGGCTATCGGCGAATATGTAGCCGAACTGCTGATGCAGGACGGCGTAAAGCTGCTTTTCAAGAATGATTTTCAGGAAGAACTGCCGGAGAGAGTTCATTTCAAAGAGCTTTCTGCCGAAGAAAAGGCCGAAGTAGTCCGGAAAAATCCCCTCTATGGCCGGATTATCTGCCGTTGCGAGACTGTGACCGAAGGGGAAATGGTGGACGCCCTTCATTCACCCATCCCACCGGTCTCCATCGACGGCATCAAGCGGCGCTGCGGCGCAGGCATGGGCCGGTGCCAGGGCGGTTTCTGTGGCCCGCGTGTGCATGAGATTATCGCCCGTGAAACCGGTATGCCCATGCAGGATGTCATGCAGGATCGCGCCGGAATGGTTATCATCACCGGCGAGACGAAAACAGGCGAGAGATAAGAGCGGAAGGGGAGAAAACGCATGAAATATGATGTCATTGTGATCGGCGGCGGCCCTGCCGGGCTGGCAGCGGCAGAAGAAGCCCGGAAAAACGGCGCAGAACATGTGCTGATTTTAGAGCGGGACAAGGTGCTGGGCGGAATTCTGAACCAGTGTATCCATAACGGATTTGGCCTGCATTATTTTAAAGAAGAACTCACCGGCCCGGAATATGCCGGACGGTTTATCGAAATGCTGGAGGGTACCGGTATCGAAGTGAAGCTGGATACCATGGTGCTCCATATTGAAAACGACCGCACTGTCCATGCAGTGAACCCCACCGACGGCTATATGGTGCTGGAAGCTACTTCTATTGTGCTGGCTATGGGCTGCCGGGAGCGTACTCGCGGCGCGATTGCCATTCCCGGCGAGCGACCCAGCGGCATTTTTACCGCCGGTGCAGCACAGCGTTATGTGAATATCGAGGGCTACATGGTGGGTAAACGAGTAGTGATCCTCGGTTCCGGCGATATCGGCCTGATTATGGCCCGCCGTATGACGCTGGAAGGCGCCAAGGTGCTGGCCTGTGTGGAGTTGATGCCCTATTCCGGCGGCCTGAACCGGAATATCGTCCAGTGCCTGCATGACTTTAACATCCCGCTGTACCTGTCCCATACTGTGGTGGACATCAAGGGCAAAGAGCGTCTGGAACAGGTTACCGTGGCCAAGGTAGACGAAAATCGCCGCCCGATTCCCGGTACCGAAATGGTGTTTGACTGCGATACCCTGCTGCTTTCTGTCGGCCTGATTCCCGAAAATGAGCTGACGCGGGAAGCCGGTATCACTATGGATCCCCGCACCAATGGTGCAGTGGTGTTCGAGAATATGGAAACCTCTCTGCCGGGCGTGTTCGCTTGCGGCAACGTGGTGCATGTACATGACCTGGTGGATTATGTGACCATGGAGAGCCAGCGCGCAGGAAAAGCTGCTGCGGAGTATGGCAAAGCCGGGGAAACTCCTGCCGGGCGTATTCTGGAGCTGCAAAACGGGAACGGCGTAAGCTACACGGTTCCGCAGCGCATCCGAGTCGAGCATATGGCCAAGACAGCCGAGAT
This sequence comes from uncultured Clostridia bacterium, assembly GCA_946484175.1. Taxonomy (GTDB): domain Bacteria; phylum Bacillota; class Clostridia; order Oscillospirales; family Acutalibacteraceae; genus Heritagella_A. The sequence goes on along the minus strand of CAMLSX010000019.1, from coordinate 975 downwards.
TTTCTTCCGGGTACGCAATATTTACCGGAATGTAGAAATCCAGATCACCGACGGAAAAACCGTGCTGGCTCACTTTGCCCGCGAGCATATGGCCCCCGGTGAAATGGAAAAAGTGGTGCTGCCGAAGGTACTGGCAGAAAAAGCCTGCGGCGATACCCTGACGGTGCAGATTGTGGAGAAGGAGGGGTAAATCATGACAGAACTGATTTGTATTGTGTGCCCCAAGGGGTGCCATTTGAAAGTGGACGAAGAAAATGGCTATGCCGTGACCGGCAATTCCTGTGAAAAGGGTGCAGCCTACGGCAAAAAAGAGCTGACCAATCCCACCCGTGTGGTGACTTCCACGGTTCGGGTGGAGGGCGGCGAAAAGCGCCGGGTTTCGGTAAAGACCAGCTCTGATATTCCCAAATCAAAAATGCTGGAAGCGGTTTCCCTGCTCAATGCAGTGACTCTCACAGCCCCCGTACACATTGGTGACTTGGTGCTCAAGAATATTCTGGATACCGGCGCTGACTTTGTGGCTACCGGTACAGTAGAAAAAGAATAACCGTTTTTCCAAAACAAAAAGGCTCTTTCCCAAGTGAGGGAAAGAGCCTTTCAATTTGTCGATAAAACCCAACTGGCCGAAAAAGTTGTACAAATCCGTTCGCGTGGTTATCGCTGCAAAATCGCAGAAGCTGCCCCGCGACGCAAAAGTTTTACTCGATTTTTTTCAAAAAATCGTAGGAGTCCAGAGGGCAAAGCCCTTTGGTCGCCCGTCGCAACGGGCGAAATTCTTTTTGGCTTCCTGCACGCAGGAAAGGGTGAGAAAACAGCCCGGTGGGCTGTTTTTGAGGGGAAACCCACGTCTGGGGTTTCCCCTTTAAAAATTCCTTCCTTGTGCAATTTGTCAGCGGCGAAGAACTTTTTCTACAGGCTGAAAAAAGTTGTACAAATCCGTTCGCGTGGTTATCGCTGCAAAATCGCAGAAGCTGC
>CAMLSX010000018.1 GCA_946484175.1 uncultured Clostridia bacterium | reverse complement strand
CCCGTATCAAGTCAGCCTGCGCCGGTTCAGCCTGTACCGGATAAACCCGTATCAAGTCAGCCTGCGCCGGTTCAGCCTGTACCGGATAAACCCGTATCAACTCAGCCTGTACCGGATGAACCCGTATCAGCCCAGCCTGAACCAGTTCAGGCTGTACTGGATCAATCCGCACCGAGTCAAACGATATCTGACCAGCCGATGTATGGCCAAATGCCGCCTGTTTCTGCGCCATATGTCCAACCGAGACCACCTGTTCGGCCAGTTTCCAGAAAAAAGAAAATCGGTTATATGATTTTTTCAGTAGGGGCTTTCTTTGTGATGGTTTTACTGGTCAGTCTGATGATAAGACCTGTCCTGTTTCCTGATGATCCAGCGGAATTATTTGCAGATACGCCGTTACCTTCTGCTACTCCTGTTCCTTCAACAGAAGAATCTCTTCCTGAAACTCCTTCTGCATATGATGAAATCTTTTCGGAATATAATATTGAATATACCCCAACAGTATTTCCGGGAATGGATGCCGCCTGCTATGCTGTAGTGGATGAAGAAAACGGCCTGATTGACTGTATGGACTTCGGCTATCAGAGCGACATGATTTTGGAAATGACCGAAACTATATATTTCTTTATCGATGGTTATACAGATTCTGAAAGAGAAATACTGGATTCCGAGATGCGCAATGCTTATGCGGACTTCGAGAGCCTTTCATTCTGCTCGGCAGAATATGATATGGATGACCAGTACTATATCGTGCGTCTGGAATTTACCGATCTGGATCAGCCGGAAAATTGCCGGAAGCTGGTGGAGTTTGATATGGTGGAGGAAGGCAGTATTTTCCTTTCCATGAAAAATACCGATGCAAGTCTGTCATCACAGGGATATGTGAAAAAGTAATCGGGATAAAAAAATAAGAGCGTGGGTGCGAACAAGCATCCGAGAAAAGAGGTGCTATCTCATGAAAGCCCATATTCGCCCGGAAAATGAAATCTTTCTGCTATATAAGCTGTCAGAAGAAAGCGAAAAGGGGAAAAAACTGCGGGAAGTTTTGTCACAGATGAACATCGAGACCGTCAGTATTACAGATGATATGTTGATGGAAAGCGTGGGGTTCTGTGCCAAAATGGACGATTTTGCTTCCTGCGGAAACGTATATGACGGGGAACCCCTGCCTTACGAAATGATGGTGATGAAGATCGCTTCCCGGAACCGCCTGAATGAAGTCCTAACCCGTTTGCAAAAAGAGGGCCTGCGGGTGGAGCGAAAAGCTGTCATCACCCCAACCAACCGCGGCTGGCCTTTCCGCCAGCTGTATGAAGAGGTATGCAGAGAGCATGAGCTGATGACCAAAGGTTCCTGAAGCATTTCCCCGGAAATCAAAAAGGGAGCACCGGTTTTCCTGATGGAAACGGTGCTCCCTTGCTTTATAAAAATATTTGCTGTGCGGCATTACGCCTGATAAGCCAGCTTTTCTTCGTTCCAGCTTTCGATGACCGGCAGGAAATTCTTCATCCATTCCAGCGCACCGGCGAGGTCGTGTTCCTGATAGTTGCCGCATTCTTCCGGCAGAGTACCGGGAATTTCGCCTTCAAACGAGGCGATGCTGCGGAAAATTTCCTTGATAAGCTCCACAGCCCGTGCTTTTTCCACATTGCGGAGCAGGAAATAAAATCCGGTACGGCAGCCCATGGGGCCAAAGTAGATAACGGAATCCTTTTCTGCACTGTTGCGGGCAAAGGTGGCAAACAGGTGCTCGATGGTGTGCATCACCGGGTTCGGCAGATAGGGCGGCGTGTTGGGCTTTACCATACGGATATCGTAGGTGATGATGTCCCCGTCAATGCGGGAAACATAAATGCCCGGCTCCAGCTTGTTGTGGTCTACGCAAAAGCTTGCAATTCTCTCCATGGCAGCTTCCCCCTTACAGGCCCAAAACCTTTTTCAGCTCGTCCACCTTGTCGGTCTTTTCCCAGGCAACGCCCAGCTCTTCGCGGCCCATGTGGCCATAAGCAGCCAGCTGACGATAGATAGGAGCGCGCAGTCCCAGATCGCGGATGATGGCGGTGGGGCGCAGGTCGAATACCTTGGAAACAGCGTCGGCCAGTACGTCTTTGTCAAAGGAAGAGGTGCCGAAGGTCTCCACCATGATGGAAACCGGGTGAGCCACGCCGATAGCGTAAGCCAGCTGTACTTCGCACTTCTTGGCCACACCGGCAGCCACCAGGTTCTTTGCCACATAACGTGCAGCATAAGCAGCAGAACGGTCTACCTTGGTAGGGTCTTTGCCGGAGAAGGCGCCGCCGCCGTGACGGCCATAGCCGCCGTAGGTATCAACAATAATCTTGCGTCCGGTCAGGCCGCTGTCGCCCACGGGGCCGCCAATCACAAAACGTCCGGTCGGGTTGATGAAGCAGCGGGTCTTGGCGTCCAGCATATCGGCGGGGATAATTGGCTGGATGACGTATTTGACCATGTCCTCGCGAATCTGCATGAGAGATACAGACTCGTTGTGCTGGGTGGAGACAACAACGGTGTCTACGCGCACGGGCTTGTCGTCCTCATATTCGATGGTAACCTGAGTCTTTCCATCGGGGCGCAGATAGGGGAGAGTGCCGTCCTTGCGCACCTTTGCCAGCTGCTTTGCCAGCTTGTGAGCCAGAGAGATGGCCAGAGGCATCAGCTCGGGGGTTTCGTCGCAGGCATAGCCGAACATCATGCCCTGGTCGCCTGCACCGATCTGGTCGTTTTCATCGGTTGCGCCGTTCTTCACTTCATAGGACTCATTAACACCCATGGCGATGTCAGGGGACTGCATATCGATAGAGGTGAGCACTGCGCAGGTGTTGCCGTTAAAGCCTGCATCGGGGTTGTTGTAGCCGATGCCGCACACCACGTCGCGCACCACAGCGGGGATATCCACATAGCACTCGGTGGAGATCTCGCCCATGACGTGGATCATACCGGTGGTAGCGGTGACCTCACAAGCAACGTGAGACTGGGGGTCTTTTTCCAGCATAGCGTCCAAAATCGCGTCGGAAACCTGGTCGCAGACTTTATCGGGATGGCCTTCGGTTACAGATTCAGATGTGAAAAAATACTTTGCCATTTCTTTTACCTCCATACTTTCAAATTGGGTTTTCGGGGCACAAAAAAGCCGCCCGGCTAAACCGAGCGGCATATTGTTACCTCATCTTTCGGTTTAACCCGCAGGAATTGGCACCAGCACGGCTCATCACCGCAGGTTGCCGGACATCACAGGGCCTGTTCCCTCCGTCACTCTTGATAAGGGGTTATTCAATTTTTGCAAAATTGCAGAAAAGAGTATAGCACACTCTTTTTGTCGAATTGTGAAGAAATTGTAAATTTTGCGTCTATTATACTTTACCCTTGAGAATCGGGGAAAGACGCTTGTAGAGGATAAAGGTAATCACAGCATCCAGCACACCCTTGACAAAAGTAAGGGGCAGGTTAAATACCAGGATTCCTTTAAAAATGCTGTCTGCCGCAGGAACCAGAGCAGAGTACATCCCCACAATTGCGTCCTCAGGCATCACCAGCAGGTAAGCGGGATACACGATAAAGTAATTCACCAGAATGCTGCATACAGACATCACCAAAGTACCCACGATCATACCGATCAGGGCAGTTTTCCGGCTGGGATGACGGCGATAAATCAAACCGGCCGGCACCACAAACAGCACGCCGATAAGGAAGTTGCACAGCTCGCCCACACCGCCGGTAGTGGTTGCAAAAATGTTTACCAGGTTTTTGATAAGGCATACAGCGGCGCCATATACCGGCCCCAGTGCAAAAGAGGCCAGCAGAGCGGGCATCTCGGAAAAATCGACTTTCAGATAGCTGGGCAAAATCGGCAGCCCAAAGCTGAGAAACATGAGAATGGTGGCCGCCGCGCCCAGCAGAGCGGTAACGGTGAGCTTGCGCACGCTGATGCGGCGGGTCCTGGCGATGGTTTGTGTTGACATGAAAATTCCTCCTGAAAAATCAATTTGCAGTCTTTTCCGCGCGCGGCAGCAGGAGGAAAATAAAAAAGGCCCCTTTGCAAAAAGATGCAAAGGGGCACGGAAAAACCTTCTGTTCACCGCTTCTTCCATCCGGACTATACCGTTGGCCCTGGAATTACACCAGATCAGCAGCGCAAACGCGCTGGTCGCGGGCTTCCTGCAAAGCAGGTCACCGCCAGTGGGGAATTACACCCCGCCCCGAAGACAGCATTTATTTTAGATTATTTTAACAATAGCACGTTTTACAGTTTCTGTCAAGAGAGGGTTACAGCAGCTTCTGCAAAATGCGTTCCTGTTCCTGCTGCAAAGCTTTTTCTTCCCAGGGCCATGCAGCTTCCAGCGCCGACCAGGACTCCCAGGCTGTGTGCAGCGCCCCCGTTGCCAGGCGAATCTGTGCTTTATAGGCCGCTGCGATCTCCCGCAGAGCTTCTGCATTGGCTTCGTCTGTGCCGGGCGTAACGGCCGCTTCATAAAGGTCGAGAATCTCGTCGCCGGGCCGCTTGGGGAAATGCTCATGCGGCGCAGTGCTGTCAAACAGGCAGAGCCCCAGCCCCCGGATTACCACCATGTCGGCGCTGTTGGGGTCAAAAGCGCAGCGGTATTCTTCGGTGTCCCAGCCGGCTTTATTGGCAGCTGCGCGAATCTTTTTCAGGAAAGTGGATTTTCCCGTTCCCGGGCGTCCCTTAATAAAGATACGCCGTGCCAGCGATTGGGTGATTTCAGGTACGACGTCCATGCTTCCAAGATGTGTGGCGGCTCCCAGAAAACGCATCCAGTTACGGCCTTCTTCGCTGCCTTTTTGGCCATCTAACAGGCGGCAAATTGTCTCCTGTGCAAGGCTATCCAGCCGGGCGAAGTCTGTCTGTGCGATGTATATGGCCTCCCACTGGTCATGAATGGGCAGTGCAGAAGCGAAATAGCGGTGTGCTTCCTCCAGAGATTCCTGTACAGGCCGGTATACTTCAGACAAAGAAATTCCGTTTTGTACTGCTCCATCCCACGGGCGCGAAAGATAAATACCAGCAGAACGTTCGGGGAAAACCAGCCCTTCTGCACTGCCATCCAGGCTGTGCAGAATACGCCATACGGTCAGACCGCGCGCTTCTGCCGCAGAGGCAAGCCCTTCAAACAGCTTTTCTGCGGCTGCCTTTGGCCACCCGGAAAGAACTTCTACGCGCTCCAGCGGGCCGAAGCAGTCGCGGTAAAACGAGACATATCCGCGTGAACTGTGTGAACTTATCAAAAACGGAATGGTTTGCTTCATCTCAACACTTCCTTTCAAGGCATTTCCGCAAAAATCATATGAATCTTTCAGCGAAATTATACCGGGAATCCGGCGTCACTGCGTTTTTTCTCGTAGAGAAGCTGCTACCGGTTCGGCCTTTTCCGAAGAAGAAAGGGGGCCCAGGGGCCTTTTTCCTGATGGCTTTCCCGATAGAGAAGAAGCTCTTCATAGTGATGAATCTGATTTTCTACCACAGCACGGCAGTTTTCCAGACCGTATTCCAGTGCCAGTGCAGTCAGCTCATATATGGGCAGGCCGATCGCATGCGCTTCGGTGTGGACTGCGGAACAGCCTTGCCCCAGTGCATGGTACAGTGCCGCCGTAACGGGATCGCCGGTTTCTTTAGCGGCTGCATGTACGGCTAAAATAGTGGGTTTTGCCTCATTCATACGGATGGTTCCGTGTGCCCAAAGGCGGCATAGCTCCAGCGCTTCTTGGGGGCGATGGTCTTCCGGTACGCGCTGACAAAGACGTGCCGCGGTTTCCTCCGCGCAGTCCAGCGCCCACTGTACCGCAGTCAGGCGGGACTGCCGCCGCAATATTTCCAGCAGGTTTTGCAGGCAAGGGCTTTCCCGTGTGAAGAGAATACGGTTTTTTCGCCTGTGTTTTTCCAAAACAATTTCCAGCCAGTCTGTTTTCATATTTTTCATCCCTTTTCAAGGCAATTCAAATCGCTAAAAAAGAGGGGCGCAATTGGCAGTGCGTCCCTCTTTGTAATTTGTTTTTTATTGAATGTCTTCCGTCATCATCCGGTACATGGCTTCCAGGCAAATACGGGCGTGTTCCATATAACGGTTGAGGTCAATATGCTCGTTGGCGTTGTGCAGGCCGCGATCAGGCTCATCGGGGAAGAGCGGGCCAAACGCCACGCCGCGCCCGGAGACTGCGCGGGCATAGGTGCCGCCGCCGGTTGCATACAGCTCACACGGCTGGCCGGTCACAGCGGTATAGGAATCCTGCAAAAGATGGATAAACGGGCTTTCAGCAGGCAGATACAGAGGGGCTTCTTCTTCGACCACTGCAAAAGTCAGTCCGGCATCTTCGGCAGCTTTGCGGAAGGTGTCCATAATCTTTTTCCCGTCTGCGGTCACAGGATAACGGATATCAAAGCTGGCCTCTGCACCATTTTCATCCATGTGAATCAAGCCGAGATTGCAGGTGAGCGCGCCGGAAGGTTCATCTTCACAGCGGATGCCCAGAGAAGCGCCGTCTGTTTCACAGCCAACCGAGCGCAGCAGGAAGGTGAGCAGGCTCCCGAGCTCTTCTTCCGGCAAAACACTGCCCAGCAGAGCAACCGCATGAGAAATCGCATTGAATCCTTTTTCCGGCTGCATGGCGTGAACTGCTACGCCTTTAGAGGTGATTTCTATGCCTTTTTCAGAGACTTCAAAAGTAAAGGTGCCGGGCAGCTTGCTTTGAGACAGCGCCTGTGCCTCTTCCAGCGAGCAGTGCAGCGTCACTTCGGCGTTTTCAGGAACAGCATTGACTACGCTGCCCCCCACAAAGCGCTGGATTGCCGGAGAAGCAGGGCCGTTTACACGCACACGCATGATGCCCTTTTCACGGTTGCAGATGCCATATTCCGCATCAGGAGTAAAAGCATAGTCGGGAAGAGGCTCCTGTTTGAAATAGTGGGGCAGGTCTTCCATGCCGACTTCTTCGCCTGCGCCAAAAATCACGCGCAGACGGCGCTTTCCGGTCACACCACCATCTTTTAAGGCTTTCAGGGCATACAGCGCGGCAATCGCTTCGCCCTTATCGTCAGCCACGCCGCGGCCAAACAGCAGGTCGCCCTTTTGCGTCAGGGTAAAGGGATCGCTGTCCCAGCCGCTTCCCACCGGCACAACGTCCACATGTGCCAGTACAGCTGCAATTTCATCCCCTTCACCATATTCAGCATGTCCGGCATAATGGCCGACATTACAGGTGGAAAATCCCATCTTTTCCGCCATGCGCAGGATGCAGTCCAGCGCTTCGGCGCTTTTGACTCCGTAAGGAAGGTTCCCTTCCGGCTTTCCGCAAACCGAAGGAATGGCAATCAACTCTGCCAAATCGCGGAGCATGTCATCCCGATATGCATCGATGCGGTTTCCAAACCGCAATTCTGTCTTCATACAGCATACATCCTTTCTGTACATTACTCCTCTGCAAGAACCGAGAGTTTATGAATGCACTTGGCACAGACATTCTGCCCCTTATACGAAGTCAAGTCCTCCGTACTTTGGCAGAAGGTACAGCAGGGAGCATATTTCCGCAGGATAATAGTATTCCCTTCTGTAAAAATTTCAACCGAATCCTTTTCTCCCAGCTTCAGCATTTTCCGAAGCTCAATTGGCAGCACCAGACGCCCCATGTTGTCGATCGAACGCACAATACCAGTTGCTTTCATGGCTGTCCTGTTCTCCTTTCTTTCTCTTCACATTTTGAAGGAAATTGTCGAAACTACTTTTAGAATACCTTTTTTTGCCAATTCTGTCAATGAAGGAAAAAGAAAATGTCAAAAAAGTTTAGAAATTAGACATATTTGTTAAAACTAACCCATAAATGACTCTCTAGCTCACCAGAAATGCAGAAAAAGACATGGAAAAAAGCACGCATACATACAAATAAAGGAAGAAGAAAAGCAGACTGGAGGGGAGAAAAATGCTCAATAAAATCTGGGCTGGAATGATTCTCATCAGCTTTTTATGCGCTCTGGCAACCGGCCGGATGGAGGCGCTTTCAAAGGCAGTCCTGACAGGTTCACAGCGCGCAGTAGAACTCACGTTTTCCATGGCGGGCATGATGTGCGCATGGACAGGGCTGCTCAAAATTGCGCAGCAGGGAGGCCTGACCGCGATTCTGGCCAGGGTGCTGCGTCCGGCAGTCAGCCGGCTGCTGCCCGGATACCGGCAGGATGGAGAAGCCATGCAGGCCGCCAGTTTGAATATTACCGCCAACCTGCTGGGGCTGGGCAATGCAGCGACCCCGCTGGGAATTGCCGCCATGAAAGCGATGGTTCGCGAAGCCCCGAACCGCGAAGGAATGCCGAACCGCGCTATGATACGATTTGTGGTGCTGAATACGGCATCTATCCAATTGATGCCTACCTATATTGCGACGCTGCGGGCACAGTATGGCAGCGCCGCGCCTTTTGAGATTACACCGGCTGTATGGGTGGTGTCAGCCGCTGCTCTGACGGCGGCTCTGACCATGTGCCGTCTGCTGGAAGGGAGGCGGCTGCATGGATAAACTTGGCGGATGGCTCCTGCCGGGTGCAGTGGTCATCATCCTTCTTTTTGGATTGGTGCGGAGGGTTCCGGTCTTCGATGTGTTCCTGCAAGGGGCAAATGAGGGGCTTTCTTCTTCGCTGTCCATCCTCCCGGCTTTAATTGGATTGATGATGGGTGTCACCATGCTGGAAGCCTCCGGTGCGCTGGATATGGTTTCCGCCCTTTTGCGCCCGGCAGCAGAACAGCTGGGCTTCCCACCGGAGGTGCTCCCGCTGGCGCTGCTTCGGCCCTTTTCCGGCAGCGGCAGCACCGCACTGGCAGCATCATTGTTCGAAAGCTGCCCACCCGACAGCTTTGCAGGGCGTGTGATTTCGGTGCTGATGGGAAGTTCAGAAACCACTTTTTATGCGGTCGCAGTTTATTTTGGCGCAGTCGGAGTCAAAAAATCCCGGTGGACTATCCCAGCGGCACTCACCGGGGATCTCACGGCGCTGGCTGCTTCCGCGGCAGCAGTGTTACTGTGGTTTCCGCCGGCTGGTTAGTGCAGAGGGATTGCTGGATTTGCCTTTGGATTCACGATAATGCAGGGGCGTGGTACCGGTCAGCTTTTTAAAGACCTTGGTAAAATAGCTCTGATCTTCAAAGCCCACCATCAGTGCGATATCGGTCAGACGGATATTCTGATGGCGCAGCAGCTCTTTGCTGTGCTCAATCCGCATCCGATTCAGATAGGCGCTGAAGGTGATGCCGGTTTCCTTTTTAAATACACGGCTGAAATAGGAGGGGGACAAAAATACCTTTCGGGCCATATCTTCCAGTGTGATATGCTCACTGTAATGGGTGCTCAGGTACTGAATACTCTGATGAATGACGTTTGCATGCCGGGCGTCCAGATATTCAAAAACGCTGTCCATCAGTTCGCCCATCACCTGTGTCAGCCAGAAACACAGGGAATCCACATCTTTCAGGCTGGGAAGGTCATTCAGATACCGGTGATTCAGCCGCAGTGTCTGCTCCGGATCGGCGCCGGCATCAATCGCACTGCGCGAGATGAGCACCAGCAGCTCGTAAATGCGGCTTTTTGCCTGTGAAAAATCGCTTCCTACAGAAAAGAAAATATAACCAAACAGCTCATTGAGCAGGCGCTGTGCTTCTGTTTTATTGGTCTGCCGCACAGCACGCAGCAGTGCCTGTTCAGTTTCAAAGGGATAAGGCGGAACATCCTTTCCGGTTTTCAATTCCTGAATATAGGCGGTCACCTGATGCTGAATGATATCAGAATCCTGCCGGTCGAGCATCCTTTTGGAAGCGGAGACATTGTTCATAAACCCAACTGCCATAAACAATAGAGTAGAAAGCTGTGTCACCGTATGCGGAGAAACAAACGGGACATTTTCCAGCTCTTTGAGTACCGCCTCCTGTTCCGATGGAGAAAGATGGAGCTGTTCGGTCAGCTCCCATGCGACATAATCTGCCCGGTCTACCATCAAAAACGGCCCAACCGTGATTTTGGCTTCACTTCCCTCAGAACCCAGAATGGGGGAGACAAAGCAGGTGAGACCCATGGGACAGAAGTAAATATATTTTCCGCCAAAGCGCTCCGCTTCGGTCATACCATAAATATGTGCCTGTATACAGTCTTCCGGACGCCGTTTTGCCGCTTGGCACAGCGCGCAGGAAGCGCAGCCAAAGCCGCTTTCATGGAACAGCTTTCCTTTTGCATCGGAAACGACACAGCCCAGCCCGGTAGAACCGGAAAACGCATCGGCACATTCCTGCGCCAGCCGCAGATCAAATGCATCTGTCTGCTTCAAAATTGGATGCTCCTTTCTGCGTCCTCAAATCAGGACAGCAGTTTTGGTAATAATTTGTCATAGATAACTAATAGTCCAAAAAAAAGATTTCGTCAAGACTTTTATAAACAATTGCGCAAAAAAATCCAAAAGATTCGGATTTTTTACAAGGCAAAGACGAAAAGAAAGAGTATAGTGAAAACACCAAAACTCACATCACTACAATCTGGGAGGAAGTTAATGATGAGCATTTTGAATGACATTTCTGAGAACCTGCAGCGCGGCAAAGCCAAAGTTGTCAAAGAGCTGGTACAGCAGGCAATTGACCAGGGAATTTCTGCCAAAGAGATTCTGGAAGACGGCCTTCTCGCTGGTATGAGCGTGGTCGGCGAAAAGTTCAAGAACAACGAAGTGTTTGTTCCCGAGGTTCTGGTGGCTGCCAGAGCTATGAACATGGGCACTGCACTGCTCAAGCCTCTGCTGGCTGGTGACGGCGTAGAGTCCCACGGCAAGGTTGTGCTGGGTACCATCAAGGGCGACCTGCACGATATCGGCAAGAACCTGGTAAAGATGATGATGGAAGGCAAAGGCCTGGAAGTTATCGATCTGGGCACCGATGTGGCTCCTGAGAAGTATGTGGAAGTGGCCAAGAACGAGGGCTGCCAGATTATCGCCTGCTCTTCTCTGCTGACCACCACCATGGGCATGATGGAAGATGTTGTCAAGGCTGCTGAGGCTGCCGGAATCCGCGACCAGGTGAAGATCATGGTTGGCGGCGCACCGGTAACCGATGAATTCTGCAAGAAAATCGGCGCTGATAAATATACTGCCGATGCTGCTTCTGCTGCGGACGCCGCACTGGAGCTGTGCGAAGCAATGGCATAAGAAGAAAGAGGGATTGTAGAAATGACTGGCAAAGAACAGCTGTTTGCAACCCTTCGTCATGAAGTCACTGAGCGGGCCTCCTGGGTTCCTTTTGCAGGCGTTCATGCCGGCGCTCTGATCGGCGCTGATGCTACGCAGGTGCTGACTGACGAAGATACTCTTTTCAAATCCCTGATGGAGGTCAACCGTCTGTATCGTCCTGACGGGCAGCCGGTAGTCTTCGATCTTCAGCTGGAAGCAGAAATTCTGGGCTGTGATCTGGCTTGGGCAAAGGATGGTCCGCCCAGTGTTGCCAGCCATCCTCTGGCCGATACCATGACCGTTCCCTGCAAGTGCAAGCTGCCCAAGCCCAATCAGGGAAGACTTCCGCTGGTGCTGTCCGTTATGCGCCGGATGAAGGAAGCTGTGGGCGAAACCACGGCTTTATATGGTCTGATTTGCGGCCCCTTTACACTGGCTTCTCATCTTCGCGGCAACGATCTGTTCATGGATATGTACGATGATGAGGACTATGTCAACGATCTGCTGGCTTTCTGCACCGAGTGCGGCAAGCTGATGAGTGATTATTTTATTGAAGCCGGTATGGACGTGATTGCTGTAGTGGACCCGCTGGTTTCCCAGATTTCCACCTCTCACTTTGAGGATTTCCTGTCCGGCCCCTATACGGAGCTGTTTGACCATATCCGTTCCAAGGGTGTTTTCTCCTCCTTCTTTGTGTGCGGCGATGCAGCCCGGAATATCGAGGCCATGTGCCAGACCAGTCCGGATTCCGTTTCCGTGGACGAGAATGTGGATATTATTACTGCAAAGGCAATTACTGACAAGTATGACGTGGTAATCGGCGGCAACATTCCCCTGACTTCCATTATGCTCCATGGTACCCAGCAGGATAACATGAAGTATGCAGTGGATCTGCTGGCACAGCTGCCGGAGTATAAGAACTTTATCCTGGCGCCCGGCTGCGATATGCCCTATGCCGTTCCTGTGGAGAATACCATCGGTGTGGCACAGGCTGCGCTGGAGACCGAAAGCGTGCGGAAGATGGTGGAAAACTATATTTCCGATACGTTTAATATTGATGTTCAGCTTCCGGATTATGAACATCTGGAGCGTCCGCTGGTGGAAGTGTGCACCCTGGACAGCGCTACCTGTGCTGCCTGTACCTATATGATGGGCGCTGCTGTTGCCGCAAAGGAGCGTTTCGGCACCGAAATCGATATGGTGGAATACAAGTTCACCGAAAAGGAGAACATCGTTCGCTTTAAAATGATGGGCGTCAAGAGCTTGCCCAGCATTTATATCAACGGACAGCTGAAGTTCTCTTCTGTAATTCCCAGCAGCGAAGAGCTGGACGCAGCCATTAAAGAAATGCTGTAATATTTGTGCGAAAAAGGGCCTCGGCGTGAAAACGCACGGGGCTCTTATTTTTGAAAGGAGCCGCCATGGAACTGTATCTGATTACCGGATTTTTGGGAGCAGGAAAAACCACGCTTTTGCGGAATTTTATCCGCCTGTTTTCCCAAAAACGGGTATATCTGATTATCAACGAATTCGGAAAGGCCGGCATTGATGGTACCTTGCTGCAGGAACTGGATGCAGCAATGGCGGAAATCAACAACGGTTCGATTTTCTGTTCCTGCCGGTTAGACCAGTTTGAAGCGGTGCTTCATCAAGTCACAGAAGCCTCTCCGGATGTGGTGCTGGTGGAAGCGTCCGGGCTTTCTGACCCCACCAATATCCAGAAGATTCTGGCGAATCCCGATTTCTCCGGGATTTCCTATCGGGGAAGCATCTGTCTAATAGATGCCTGCCGGTTTTGCCGGGTGGTGGAAACCGCCCGTATGTGCCGCAAACAGGTGGCGGTGAGCAGTCTGGCACTGGTGAATAAAATTGATTTGGCTTCCGAGGAGCAGAGAGAAGAGGTCAAAAATCTGCTTTTGGAAATCAATCCGGGGATTACGATTCAGGAAACCTCTTTCGGAAACTTCTTGCCGGAATGGCTGGAACTGGTTCAGCCACAGCCACAGCCGCAGCTGGATGAAGCGCTGGCGTCTCAGGACATCACATTGCAGAAAGCCTGTGTCCTTTTCAGTGCAGAAACGACTTTGACACAGCTGAAAGGTTTTCTGACGCTGGTAGGGGAAGAAACCTACCGGATGAAGGGCTTCGTTCAGACAACAGAGGGTTTGTATCTGGTGGACTGTGTTTCCTCGGCAATCCAGCTTTCTCCTTATGAGGAAACTGTATCAGAAGAGGAAGTGGGAAAGCTGGTGCTGCTGGCCGGAAAAGGAATGCAGCTGCGAAAGAGCATCAAACAGGCAAAAGCATGGTATGGGGAAGTTATCAAAGAGGTGCAGTATGGATCATAGTATCAAAGCCAGAATCGAAGCCGGAGAAAAATTGAGCCGGGAAGAAGCCGTTCAGCTTTTGGAAACGCCGGTAGGCAGCCGGGAGTATTATGAGCTGTTATATTTGGCCAACCAGTATTCCCGAAAGGCCTTTGAAGAGAAAGGCCTGATTTTTGCCCAAATGGGGCTGGATATGCAGCCCTGCGGTGTGAACTGTAAATTTTGCAGTATGGCAAAGGATTCCATGTGTGGAAAAGAGAGTTTTATCCGCAGTCTGGAAGAAGTGGCGGAGGAAGCGAAAGCGCTGGCCGATACCGATATTCAGGATTTATTCCTGATGACTACCGCTCAGTTTTCACAGGAGCTGTTTCTGGAATACGGCAAAGCTGTCCGGGCAGTTTTGCCGCCGGACATGCGGCTGGTGGCCAATATTGCCGACTTTGACGCAGAATATGCCCAAAAGCTGAAAGAAGCCGGATTTACCGGTGTTTATCACATTTGCCGCCTGCGGGAAGGCATCGACACCGGCGCAAAGCTGGAAGACCGGGTTCGCACCATGAACGCGGTGAAAAACGCCGGGCTGGAGCTGTATTACTGTGTGGAGCCCATCGGCCCCGAACATACCAACGAAGAATTGGCAGACGAAATGGTGCGGGTTCACGACTATCCGGTAGGGGTCATGGCAGTGATGAAGCGCACAGCGGTTCCCGGAACGCCGCTGGCGGAAAAGGGTGAAATTTCTGCGGCGCGGCTGGCGCTGATTTGCGCGGTGGCAACTTTGACTGCAAGGCCGCCCCGGGCCATGTGCGTTCATGAGCCGGGTGAGCTGTGCCTGATGACCGGAGCCAATCAGCTGTATGCAGAGCTGGGGAGCAATCCCCGGGATACGGAAAAGGATACCCGGGACGGGCGAGGCTTTTCCATAGACGACGCCCGAAACATGTTGAAAAAGATGCAGTGGGGAGTGAAATCAAGATGATGAATCATCAGGAAATGGTGGACAGAATTTTGCAGATGGGTGCCCAGAACGCGGCGGTAGTCCCCATGGAAGAGGTGCGGTTTGAACTTTCTTTTCGGGATATGTGTGCCAGCAATGCCTGCGGGATGTATGGGAAAAGCTGGATGTGTCCGCCGTATGTAGGAGAAGCAGAAGAGCTGATTGCCCGTGCAAAGGGGTATCAGTACCTTCTGGTGTACCAGACCATTGGAGAGCTGGAAGACAGCTATGATTTTGAGGGCATGATGGAAGCCGGACAGAAGATGAACGATTTGACCCAGCGGGTGCGCGATGAATTGAAAGATGATATCGGCGCCGATTCCCTGCTGCTTGGGGCAGGAGGCTGCCGGCTGTGTCCTGTATGCGCAAAGAGGGAAGAGAAGCCCTGTAGGTTCCCCGAGAAAGCGCTGGCTTCACTGGAAGCTTACTGTATTTCTGTCTCTGAGCTTGCAGCAAGCGGTGGGATGAAATATATCAACGGACAAAACACCGTGACCTATTTCGGCGCAGTGCTGTTCCATGAATAAAAATTTCAGCAAAGCCCGGCATTTCCTGTAGGAGAGCGCCGGGCCTTGCTTTTTTACAATTTCCTGTTATACTGAATATTGTGCCGAAAGGCACTTTTTTTATGATTTTACCGGATTCGGAGGGCTTTTATGAAAACACTCGGAAAGTTGACAGACAGAAAAAATGTATTCCTGCTGGCCATGCTCAGCTGCTTTTTGTGGGGAAGCGCCACCCCGGCGATCAAAATCGGCTATCAGATGTTCTCTATTGGCAGCGCAGATACCAGCAGCATCATTCTGTTTGCCGGTATCCGATTTTTTCTGGCTGGGCTGTTGGTGGTGCTGTTTCAAAGCCTGCTCCGCCGCAGCTTTCTCCGACCGCAAAAAGAGGCGCTGCCTTCTATTTTTGCGCTTTCTCTGGCGCAAACTGCTGTGCAGTACCTCTTCTTTTATATCGGCCTGGCGCACACCACCGGGGTGCATGGAACGATTATTTCCGGTATGGGCGGTTTTATCTCTATTTTAATGGCGAGTCTGCTGTTTCATTATGAATCGTTGACACTGGCGAAAATCTTGGGCTGTGCCGCCGGCTTTGCCGGAATTTTGATTATGAATCTTTCGGGTCAGGATACCGGCAGCCTTTTCGACGTGTCTTTTCTGGGGGAAGGCTTTGTATTTCTGTCGCAGATTTCCTATGCGGTTTCCGGAATCCTCATCAAGCGTTTTTCGGGCCGGTTCGATGTGGTCATGCTCAGCGGATGGCAGTTTACCGTGGGAGGTTTGCTGATGATTGCTGCGGGTGCAGTGGGAGGTGGGCAGATTGCCCTGACCGGACGTCCGGAAGCCTACCTGCTTTTGCTGTATCTGGCGCTGATCTCTGCGGTAGCCTATTCGGTCTGGGGAATCCTTCTCAAACACAATCCCATCAGCCGCGTGAGCATCTTCACTTTTTTAACGCCGTTGTTTGGTGTGTTGCTGTCGGCTGTTTTTCTGGGTGAATGGGAGCAGGCTTTTTCCGTCAAAACACTGGCGGCGCTGCTGCTGGTATGCGGCGGCATTTATACCGTAAACCGGAAAGCCGAATCATCCATAGCAAAAGGAAAATAAAAAATTTTTCGTGTAGATAGGGGCCGGTTTTCCGGTCTCTTTTTGTATTGTACGGCAGTTTTGCAGTTCCAATTTGTCGCGGATTGTGATATAATCAAATATCAACCGAAAAGAAGCCCCTGTTTTTGTTCGGTTTCAAGTAATTTTTTGGAGGTACGTTATGAAAATCAGTGAGCTCTTGCAGAACGGAAAAATTACCTTTTCCTGTGAAATCTTCCCCCCGAAACCCGGCGCGGATATCTCGCGAATGTGGGAAGTCGTGCAGGGGATTGCGGAGCTGTCCCCTGATTTTATCAGCGTTACCTATGGAGCGGGCGGAAGCACTTCCAAGCGCACGGTAGAAATTGCCTCTGCCATTCAGGAGCAGCACGGCATCCCGGCGCTGGCTCATCTGACCTGCGTTTCTTCTTCTCGTGAGGACATCCGCAATCAGCTGAAGCTGATGAAGGAAAACGGATTGGAAAACATTCTGGCGCTGCGCGGAGATCTTCCCAAAGATGACTCTATTCCCGCCCTTACTCATTACAAATATGCCTGTGAGCTGATCGAAGACATCAAGTCTCAGGGTGATTTCTGCATCGGTGCTGCCTGCTATCCCGAAGGACATGTGGAATGTGAGCGCCGGGAGGATGACATCGACTACTTAAAGCACAAGGTAGAATGTGGGTGCGATTTTCTGACCACCCAGATGTTCTTTGACAATAATGTACTCTATAACTTTATGTATCGAATTCTGGCAAAGGGAATTCATGTGCCCGTAATCGCCGGTATCATGCCCGTTATCAACAGCCGGCAAATCAAGCGCTCCTGTGAGCTTTCGGGCACCCAGCTGCCCCAGCGGTTCCGCCGCATTGCAGAAAAATTCTCCGACGACCCGCTGGCTATGAAGCAGGCGGGCATCGCCTATGCCACCGAGCAGATTATCGATCTGCTTTCCAACGGCGTGGAGCACATCCACCTGTATACCATGAATAACCCGGAAATTGCCGGTGCTATTGTCAATAACCTGTCCCACATTCTTCGGTAAGGGGGAAGCAGGTTGCAGATTGATACAAAAGAAGTGCTGCGCTATCTGGCTTTTAAAGGAAAACCGGAAGAGCGTCTGCTGGAGGAAATCGATGTGTGCAGCCGGGAACTCCTTTCCGCTGCCGCACCGAAAGCCTGTTTTTTGCGGGTGCCGGTGGTGCACGGCGAAAACGGACAGCTGACGATTGACGGTACGCCCCTTTGCAGCAAGGATTTGCAGGGGCACCTGCGAGAATGTAAAGAAGCTTTTTTGTTTGCCGCCACACTGGGGGCACAAGCAGATAACCTGATGCGGCGGTATTCCGTTACCACTATGAGCCGGGCGGTCATCTTGCAGGCCTGTGCCGCCGCTGCCATCGAGAGTTTTTGTGACGAGCAGGAGGAAGGGCTGCGGAAAAGTGTGGAGGGCGAAAAGCTGTTTCTTCGCCCGCGATACAGCCCCGGCTATGGAGATTTTCCCATCCAGTGGCAGCACACGCTGCTCTCCATGCTGGATGCCCCGAAACGGATTGGGCTGACGGCCACGGAATCCTGTATGCTGGCGCCCACCAAATCGGTGACGGCGATTATTGGCCTGACCCATGACGAGACTGACTGCCATATCCGCAAATGTATGGGGTGTAAATCGAAAAACTGCCCCTTCCGAAAAGAATAACCCTCTGGTCTATGAACATTCACATAGAAAGGACTTGTCCTATGAATCCTGTATTTTCTCAGCTGGGCACCCATCCCATTTTCTTCGACGGCGCGATGGGTACCATTTTACAGCAAAACGGCCTCAAGGCCGGAGAGCTTCCCGAAACTTGGAACCTCTCTCGCTCCGATCTGATTACGTCTATTCATGCGGATTATCTCGCCGCCGGATGCCAGATTGTAAAATCCAACACCTTCGGTGCGAACCGCTTTAAATTCCCCGGTGAGGAATTGGAAACCATCATCACCGCCGGTATTTCCCACGCCAAAAAGGCAGTTTCCCAGTGCGGCCATCCTGCGCTGGTGGCGATGGACATCGGCCCTACCGGAAAGCTCATGAAGCCTATGGGCGATTTGGACTTTGAGGAAGCGGTTTCTGCTTTCGGTGAGGCTGCCGCCATCGGTGAAAAAGCCGGCGCCGATTTGATTTTGATTGAAACCATGAGCGACACTATGGAGGTGAAAGCCGCCATTCTGGGCGCAAAAGAACACACTTCCCTGCCGGTTTTCGTCACCATGATTTTTGACGAGAGCGGAAAGCTCCTCACCGGCGGCGACATTCCCGCTGCGGCGGCCATGCTGGAAGGCTTGGGCGTAGACGCGCTGGGCTTTAACTGCGGCCTTGGCCCCAAGCAGATGCTGGCTTTGCTGCCCAAGCTGGCAGAGTGCACCTCTTTGCCCATCATCGTCAACCCCAACGCCGGGCTTCCCCGCCGGGAAAACGGCCAAACCGTGTTTGACGTACACCCCGACGAGTTCGCACAGCTGATGGAAGAAATCGTCAAGGGCGGCGCGTGGATTATCGGCGGCTGCTGCGGCACCACGCCGGAACATCTGCGGAAAACGGTGGAGCGCTGCCGGGAACTTCCCCTGGTTCCGTTGACGGAGAAAAAGCGTACCGTGATTTCCTCCTATGCACAGGCAGTGGTATTCGGCAAAAAACCCGTGATTATTGGCGAGCGTATTAATCCCACCGGAAAAAAGCGCTTCAAACAGGCGCTGCGGGAGCACGATATGGAGTATATCCTGCGGGAAGGCGTAACCCAGCAGCAAAGCGGCGCCCATGTGCTGGATGTGAACGTAGGTTTGCCGGAAATCGACGAAAAAGCCCTGATGTGCGAGGCTGTTTCCCAGCTGCAGGGGGTTTCTGATTTGCCGCTGCAAATTGACACCTCCAGTCCGGAAGTGATGGAGGCTGCCCTGCGAATCTATAACGGAAAAGCTCTCATCAACTCTGTGAACGGTAAAAAAGAGAGCATGGAGGCCATTTTTCCGCTGGTGAAGAAATACGGCGGCGCGGTGATCGCCCTGACCTTGGATGAAAACGGGATTCCCGAAACGGCACAGGGGCGCTTTGACATTGCTAAAAAGATTGTGGACACTGCCGCTACCTATGGCATCCCCAAGCACGATATTATTGTGGACGCGCTGGCCATGACTATCAGCACCGGCTGGGAGGCTGCCGCCGTGACACTGGAAACTCTGTGCCTGCTCCGGGACGAGTTGGGCGTGCATACCTCTTTGGGCGTTTCCAATGTGTCCTTTGGCCTGCCCCAGCGGGAAAACGTCAACGCAGCTTTCTTCACCATGGCTTTGCAGAATGGCTTGAGCGCAGCCATCATCAACCCCAACTCCGAGGCCATGCTCCGGGCCTATGACGCGTTCTGTGCCCTGTCCGGTGCAGACCCGCAGTGCGCCGCCTATATTGAAAAATACGCGCAGGCTCCAGCTGTTTCGCCTGCTGCCGCAAAAACAGACGTTTCCCTGTCCCAGTCCATCATCCGGGGGCTTAAGGAAAGCGCCTATGACGCAGCAAAGGCGGAGCTTGCCCACCGGGAGCCGCTGGCCGTGATCAACGAGGACATGGTACCCGCTCTCGACGTGGTGGGTCAGGGCTTTGAAAAGGGGACGCTGTTCCTGCCCCAGCTGCTTATGAGCGCCGAAGCCGCTAAAGCTGCTTTTGAAGCGGTACGGGAAACGCTGGAAAGCGCCGGTTCCCGCCCGGAGAAAAAGGGAAAAATCGTGCTGGCCACCGTGCAGGGGGACATCCACGATATCGGCAAAAATATCGTAAAGGTACTGCTGGAAAACTACAGCTATGAGGTGATCGATTTGGGCAAAGATGTGCCCATTGAAACGGTGGTGCAGGCTGTGGTGGAAAACCATGTGGTACTGGCGGGGCTCAGCGCCTTGATGACCACCACCGTGGAAAACATGGCTAAGACCATTGAAGCCCTGCACCGGGACGCTCCGTGGTGTAAAATTATGGTCGGCGGCGCAGTGCTCACCCCGGAATATGCCGACATGATCCACGCGGACTACTATTCCAAGGACGCCATGGCCTCGGTGCGGTATGCGGAGGAGATTTTTGGAGGGGACGGGCAATGAAGCTGAAAGACGGCCGGGAGCTGACCCTTCGGAAAGCGGAAAAAGGCGACGCGGCAAACATCCTCGCCTATCTGAACCAGGTGGGGGGCGAAAGCGACAACCTGCTGTTTGGAAAAGACGGGATGCAAATGCCAGTAGAAGCAGAAGAGGAATTTATTGAATCAGTAAATGCCAGCGAAACCTCGGTAATGCTGGTGGGGCTGGTGGAAAATGAGGTCGCCTGTGTGGGCAGCATTTCCGCCTCTTCCCGGGAGCGGATTGCCCATCTGGGAGAAGTCGCCGTCTCTGTCGCCAAAAAATACTGGCGGCTGGGCATTGGCGAAGCACTGATGAAAGAGCTGATTGCCTTTGCCCGGCAAACCGGCAAGCTTAAAACCCTGTATCTCGGCGTGCGGGACGGCAACGACGGAGCTATTGCCCTGTATCACAAGCTGGGTTTCATGGAATACGGAAAATTCCCCGGATTTTTCCATATTCACGGGCAGTTTGAGGATGAAATCCTGATGTATAAAAAAATATAAAGGAAAACCGCGGAGAAACAGCTGCCATTGGGTGCTGTGCTTCGCGGTTTCTTTGTAGAGGGAAGAAGCTCTGCGTTTCGCGATGGTTTTATAAAAATCAGTGATTACAGAATAACATCTGTTACTTTAAAGAAAAATAATATTGTGTCATCGTTCTGCCTATAGTATAATTCTTGTAGTTTATCTTTGCCAGACCCTCAGAGAATAGGACGTGTGTGTCATGAAGAATATGAAAATGCAATGGGAACATTCCAATAAAACCGCTGCTTTCTCGGTGCTGCGCGGGCTTTTTCCTTGTTTGTGCACAGCGGGGATTCTGCTGGCGGTATATGCTGTTTTTGGCTTGTCTCCCTTTGGGGAAAAGAGCCTTTCGTGGTGCGATATGGACCAGCAGACGGTTCCGCTGCTGGCCGAATTCCGCCGCATTTTGATAGAAGGGGGAGACCTGTTCCGCAGTCCGGGAGCGGGAGGGATCAATTTCTGGGGGATCTTCTTTTTCTTTCTGGCCAGCCCGTTTTCTGTTCTCTGCACGCTGGTTCCCGCAGAGTCGCTGCCGTGGTTTATGAACTGGCTGGTGCTGTTCAAAATGTCTGCCTGTGCCGGAACAGCGGGGCTGCTGTTCCGCAAATTGGGCTTCCTTTCACCTTTGTGGGGGATCCTCTATTCCTTTTCCGGCTTTTGCCTGCTGTATTATCAGAACCTTGTCTGGCTGGATATGGCGGCGCTGTTCCCGCTGCTGCTGCTTTCGCTGTATCAGCTTCAGGAAAAAAGGCGCCTTCTTCCGTTTGTGCTGGCCTTTTCTGCCATGCTGGTGGTCAATTACTACCTGAGCTATATGGTGGTTGCCTTTTTGCTCCTTTGTTACAGCCTGTTTCTTCTGCTGGTGGTTCCGCCTGAAAAACGCGCTGCGTCAGCTGCGCTGGTGTGCTGGGGGGCGCTGCTTTCTGTGCTGAGTACGGCGGTGGTGTGGCTGCCTTCCCTGCTGGAAGTGTTATTTTCTGCACGTGAGAGCACTTCCTTGCAAAACCTGGGCAGCGGAGGCCTGTTTTCGCCGCTCGCAACGACTTTACCGACCATTTTTACGGCGGCCATCCCGTTTGCAGCACTGGCTTTTCTGCGCAGACGTTCTATTTCGTCTGCCAATATCCGTTGTTTGCTGGTGAGCTGTCTGCTGCTGTGTGTCCCGCTGTTTTTACAGTCCGTCAATCGGATGTGGCATACGGGCAGCTATCAGGCGTTTCCTTCGCGTTATGGCTACATTTTGAATCTGCTGCTTTTGCTTTTGGCTGCCTTTTTGATAAAACAGGAATTTACACCTAAAATTGTTGATTCAGAAAAGGCGGCGTATATTCTGGCGGGAGCGGCCGTGCTGATGTATGGATTTGTTGTGGTAGCCTCTCTTTCTAATTTGCGGGTGTATTTTACCTCTTATGTGAAAACGCTGTGGGGGAACAATACATCCCTGACGGCGCTGGCTCTGGTCCTTCTGGCGGCGGCACTGGTGTATTTTCTGCTGCTGTTCCTCTATCAAAGCGGGCATCTGAACCGCCGGGCGATCGGTTGTTTTTTAAGCATCATGGTGGCGGTGGAATGTTTCTTCAATGCCGGTATTTATATCGGTTCGGTTGATAACTCACAGGAAGAATACAAACAGGCCATGAACCTTTCAGACAGCATAGAAGAGGAAGGTTTCTTTCGGCTAAAAACAGCGGAAAAATATTTTGATGTCAACCTGTTTTCCGCTATGGGGTTTGAATCCCTCTCTCACTATACTTCTCTCACGCCCGAAACAACCCTTGTCGCGCAGCGGCGTCTGGGCTATTCCGGTTACTGGATGGAAGTAAATTCCAATGGCGGCACCGTTTTCTCTGACGCTGTGCTGGCTAACCGTTATTGTGTGGAGACCGACCCTTCTGACGGTTCGCTTACCGTTTCTCCGGTATCCTTTGTCCTGCCGGATGCGATTCTGACAGATAGTGATCCCGGATTTCTGGAAGAACTGCCCGTTGGTTCGCGTATGGAAATTCAGCGGCAGCTGGCGCAGGCGCTTTTCCCGCAGAGTGAAAATCCCTTCTTTTTGTGCCAGCCAGAAACCTCCCTGCCGGATTCCGGGACAATCCCATCCGAAACATACCATTGGAAGGTACAGGTAAACGAGCCTGTTCTGCTTTACTTTGACTGTGCCAGTGCACCGAGCAACAGGCTGAAAGAATCTGTCAACGGGAGCTGCCGGGTCCTGGTAAACGGCCAGCTTGTGGAAACCGAATATCCGACGCAAAAGGCAAACGGCATTCTATCTTTAGGCACCTTTTCACAGGAGACTGTGGATATCACCGTACAGGTAACCCGGCCTGTTTCGCCGGAATCCTTTGAGGTGTTTGGCCTGTATGCCGATAAAATGCAGGCGCTCTGCGACAATGCAGAAGGGGCAGAACTGCAGGGGAGCGGGAGTCATTTTTCTGTAAACTGTACACTTGCAGAATCGAAAACGCTGTTCGTTCCCCTTTCATGGGATTCGGGCTGGCAGGCGTTTGTCAATGGGGAAGAGGTTCCCCTGTACCGCACTGCCGGAGGGTATCTCTCTCTTTCGCTGCCGGAAGGGGAAAACCAGGTAGAGCTGGTTTATTGCCCGCCCGGATGGAAAACCGGTGCAATTCTGAGTGTGCTGGGTATTGGCGTGACAGTGCTTTTCCTTCTTTTCTGGAAAAAGCGGCTGCTGCGAGCAAAACGCGTGGTGAAATTCTTTTATGTTGCCTATCTTGTCTGCGGTGTTGTGGCCGCGTCCATGCTCTATGTTTTCCCGTTGGCTTTGTGGGTAAGCCGTCATCTATTGTAAATTCGAATTTTATCATATACAAAAAAGGCAGCGCCTGAGTTTTCAGGGCTGCCTTTTGCCATATACTTATTCGGTTTTCCGCAAGGGCAGGCGATAGCCCACCTTGAGTTCGCCGTTCTCCACATCCACTGTCAGAACCGAGCCGGGCAGCAGGTCGCTGCTCAGGATGGTCTTGGCAATCAGGGTTTCTACCGTGCGCTGGATGAACCGCTTCAGCGGACGTGCGCCGTAAACCGGGTCGTACCCATTGTCGATGATATACTCCATCGCGGCCTGGCTTACCTCGCAGGAAAGCTGCTTGTCTTCCAGACGGCGGTTCAAATCTTCAATCTGCAGGTCGGCAATGTGGGTGATATTGTCCCTTGTCAGCGGCTTGTAGAACACGATTTCATCCAGACGGTTCAGGAATTCGGGGCGGAAGCTGTGTTTCAGCAGGTCTTCCACCTGATTCCGGGCTTCTTGGGTAATGTTACCGTCCTGATCGATGCCTTCCAGCAGATACTGGGAGCCAAGGTTGGAGGTCAGGATAATAATCGTGTTCTTAAAGTCCACGGTTCTGCCCTGAGAGTCGGTAATGCGTCCATCATCCAGCACTTGCAGCAGGATATTGAACACATCGGGATGAGCCTTTTCCACCTCGTCAAACAGCACCACAGAATAGGGCTTGCGGCGGACGGCTTCGGTCAGCTGGCCGCCCTCTTCATAGCCCACATATCCGGGAGGTGCGCCGATCAAACGGGACACGGAGAATTTCTCCATATATTCCGTCATGTCGATACGAACAATGTTCTTTTCGTCGTCAAACAGGTTAGCGGCCAGCGCCTTTGCCAGCTCCGTTTTACCAACACCCGTAGGGCCGAGGAACAGGAAAGAACCGATGGGACGGTTGGGATTCTGGATACCGGCGCGGCTGCGAAGGATGGCCTCCGTCACCTTGGTAACGGCTTCATCCTGTCCAATCACGCGCTTGTGAAGGATGTCTTCCAGATGGAGCAGCTTCTCACGCTCGCCTTCCATCAGACGGGAAACGGGAATACCAGTCCAGCGTTCCACGATCCGGGCGATTTCCTCGTCCGTGACCTTATCCCGGAGCAGGCTGGTCTGATGCTGGCCGTTTTCGGCTTTGACTTCTTCTTCCGCCAGCTCTTTTTGCAGCTGGGGCAGACGGCCATATTTCAGCTCAGCGGCCTTGTTCAGGTCGTACTGTTCTTGAGCCCGTTCGATTTCAGTGTTCAATGCTTCCAATTCTTCACGGAGCTTCTGCACTTTGCCGATGGAGTTCTTCTCGTTCTCCCATTTGGCTTTCAGAGAGTTGAACTCTGCACGCATCTCGGCCAGCCCCTTCTGGATTTCGGCCAGATGCTCCTGAGACAGGGTGTCGCTTTCCTTTTTCAGGGCAGCTTCCTCAATCTCATGCTGAATAATCTTTCTCTGAATCACATCCAGCTCAGTGGGCATGGAGTCGATTTCGGTGCGGATGGTAGCACAGGCTTCATCCACCAGATCGATGGCCTTGTCCGGCAGGAAACGGTCGGAAATATAGCGGTCAGACAAAGTAGCGGCGGCGATAATGGCGTTATCGGTAATCTTTACACCGTGGTACACTTCATACCGCTCTTTCAGGCCACGCAGGATGGCGATGGTATCTTCTACGCTGGGTTCGTTTACCAGCACCGGCTGGAAACGGCGTTCCAGAGCGGCATCCTTTTCGATGTACTGGCGGTACTCGTCCAGCGTGGTAGCGCCGATACAGTGCAGCTCGCCTCTGGCCAGCATGGGTTTCAGCAGGTTGCCGGCATCCATAGAGCCTTCGGTTTTGCCCGCGCCCACAATGGTGTGCAGCTCATCGATGAAGAGGATGATTTTGCCTTCGCTCTTTTTGACTTCGTTGAGGACGGACTTCAATCTCTCCTCGAATTCACCGCGGAATTTAGCGCCTGCAATCAGTGCGCCCATATCCAGCGAGAAAATGGTCTTGTCCTGCAAGGTGTTGGGAACATCACCGCGGACAATACGCTGCGCCAATCCTTCGGCAATAGCGGTTTTACCAACACCGGGTTCACCGATGAGCACCGGGTTATTCTTGCTCTTGCGGGACAAAATACGAATGACGTTGCGGATTTCGTCGTCACGGCCGATAACCGGGTCCATCTTTTTGCTTCTGGCCCGCTCCACTAAATCGGTGCCATAGCGTTTCAGAGCGTCATAGGTAGCCTCGGGGCTGTCGCTGGTCACACGGGTGTTGCCGCGCACAGACACCAGCACATTCAAAAAGCCGTTTTTGTCAATGCCGAAGGTTTTAAACAGCTGGGAAAGGTTCTGGTTGGGGTGTTCCAGCAGAGAGAGGAACAGATGCTCCACCGAAACATAGTCGTCCTTCATGGTGTCGGCGGTCTTTTCGGCGGCGTTCAGTACCTGATCTACATCTGCGGAAACATAAATTTTGCCTGCTTCCCGGCCGGGGCCGGAAACATGGGGGAACTTGTCCAGCAGTTTTTCGGCTTCCTTCGTCAGGGATTGTATATTACAATTCATCTTCAGCAGAAGCTGAGGGATCAATCCGTCTTCCTGGGTGAGCAGGGCGTAAAAGAGATGTTCTTCCTCCAGCTGCATATTCTGGCGTTCAATGGTCAGCTGTTGCGCCGACTGGATCGCCTCCAAAGATTTTTGCGTAAATTTCTGAGCGTTCATGATAACCCCTCCTTTAAAGTGGTTCGGAACTGTCTGTATGATACCGAAAGATTATGTCCAAATTATGAATAATTAAGATATAAATTGTAAATTTTAGCACTCTATAACGTTGAGTGCTAATTCAAAATTTACAAAAAGCCCCCGGATCGGACAGGTGCTCATAAGAAAGTAATTTGAAAAAATTACGATTCGGGCATCTGTCAGACAGGATTGGGCAACGAAGAAAAACGCCGTATTCAGCAGATTTTGCTGGATACGGCGTATTTTATTGCCTATTTACGCTTTCTTTTCCCTTTTCCGTGTGTCATGTTGCTTTTGCCCCGCTGACTTATGGAACTTTTCATGTGTTTCGACAGCCGTAGCACCTCAATCAGATTGACAAACTGTTCCTTGGTGATGGCATCGTAGTCAATACCAAGGGTAGCCAAGAGCGCCCGCGCCTTCTTTTCGTCGCTGCTGCCCTCAAAATTCATGGCAGTCTGTAACTGCTGTTGGACTTTTGCAGCGGCGGACGGTTCATCTGCCGTTGTGCTGTCGGTTTTGTGGCCTTCCCGAATATCACGAAGTATCCCTGCCAGGTCATCCGCAACTACATGGCCGAAGTATTCTTCCTCCGGCACCTGCGCCAATTCCAGCGTGCGGAGATAGAGATCGTTCGCACTATCCTCTCGCTTTGCCAGCACCATCTGACGCACGGCTTCCAGTACGGCGTTCATGTCGTTGATCCGCATATCTGCGATGCGGTCAACATAAATTTCCGCGTCCAGCATCAAACGCTGAAAATCTTTGTGGCAGATCAGCTCCGACAGCAGCCGGTGGTTGAATTGCCCCGTTTTCAATACTTCAATCGCATCATCACCCAAATTCAGAGCATCCAGCTCTGTGTTTGGGTGATTTTTTGTTTCCGTCAGTCCCATCAGGTAATCGGCGGATACCCCATAGAACTTTGCCAGCGCTGCGATGCTGAACGGGCTGATGTCCTTGAAATCGTCCGCCTCATATTTGCCGAGGGCAGCACGGGAAATCCCCGTCGCTTCGGAAAGCTGTTCCAGCGTTAGCCCGCACTCTGTCCGCAAATCTTTGAGCCGCTCCGGGATAGTCAGCTTGATATTCATATCCGCGCCCCCTCTCATTCTGCTTCCTATTATAGCACAGATTTCTATAAGCGTGGAAATTTCCGCTTTTCGCACCCATTTTCCAACCTCTTGGATATACGGGAGCAGTCCCGATTTTTCGTTAAACTGTATTTGTCGAGAGACAACAGCACCTTGAAAACTGCATGACCGTCCGAATGGGATACCCCGGCAAGGGAAGCAGCGCCATGACCCCGCTTGTTTGAAAATATGGGAGAGCGTGCCAATGCCGGAATACGCCGCTGAAAAGGCAGGGGCAGGAACGGCATTCGGGAAAAACGGCAAAAGTGTAGCGATATTTTCAAAGGAAGTGAAAACAGCGAAAAATCCGGCGTTTTTATATTGATAACGCTATCAAAGTACGATGCGCCAGACAGCGAAGCGGGTACACTGTCCGGCGTACAATTATCCCAACCCGCGAAAATCCACGCGAAACGGTAAAACCGAACTCTGCCACTTATGAACAGGGCTTCGCATACGGCAAAGAAAACAGTTATTCGTATACCATTATCCATTGCCCAGCAATGAACCCAGTACGCTCATCAGCGCATCGGCTTCATCGCTAAGCAAACGAAAAAAGGAGGGCAAAAGCTATGAGAAATAAAGAGATTTACCGAAACGAGATTAAGTCGTATATTATCCGGGCTGGTATGACCATGAGTGAGGCCGTGGAAATCCTGGCCGATGAATACGGTTGGAGCAGCAGCGTTCCCAATCTGTCGGACAAGCTGAAACGCGGTAGCTTGCGCTATTGCGAGGCGGTGGAACTGGCCGATGTGCTGGGGTATGACATTGTTTGGCAAAAGCGCCGGGAGGTGAGATAAATCGCTGGAATTACCTATGGATACATCCGCGTTAGCAGCAAAGACCAGAACGAGGACCGGCAGCGCATCGCATTGCAGGAGCTTGCCGTGCCGGAGAAAAACATTTACATGGACAAGCAGTCTGGCAAAGACTTTGACCGGCCCCAGTACAAACGCCTGCTGCGGAAAATGAAAAAAGACGATCTGCTCTGCATCAAGAGCATCGACCGTCTTGGGCGCAACTACGCGGAAATTTTGGAACAGTGGCGGATACTGACGAAAGAGAAAGGCATCGACATCGTAGTGCTGGATATGCCACTGCTGGATACCCGCCGGGGCAAAGACCTGATGGGCACGTTTTTATCTGACATCGTCTTGCAGGTGCTTTCCTTTGTGGCGGAGAACGAACGCAGCAACATCCGCCAGCGGCAGGCCGAGGGCATTGCCGCCGCAAAGGCGCGGGGGGTTCGCTTTGGCAGGCCACCGAAACCGTTGCCTGCTGGTTTTCACAGCGCCTATCAACGCTGGAAAGCCGGGAAGATCACCGGCACAGCAGCGGCTAAAGAATGCGGGATGCCGCTTTCCACATTCCGCTACCGGGCAGAAATTTACGAAAAGGCCAAGTTGTTGTAAGCGCCTGATTTTACAGAAAGGTGTACTTTCTCGCATCGGAGGATGGAGACGGAAAGAGTTCGTTTAACAGCAAAGTCGTTCACAATTCCGTGCTGGAAATCCGCATGAATCCGTGGTAAAATGAATCTGACTATAAAAATACCGATTTTACAGGAAGGTACACCTTTTGGCAAAAGATCCCCGTGCCTTCTGACTTTGGAAAGGAGGCGCGGAGATGGCCGCGAAACAGGTCAAATCCAAACAACGCGTCGCCGACCACGGCGAGGTGTTCACCGCCGAGCGCGAAGTCAAGGCCATGTGCGATCTGGTCAAGCCGGAGACCGAGCGCATCGACTCCCGTTTTTTGGAGCCAGCCTGCGGCGAGGGGGCGTTTTTGACCGAAATCCTTCGCCGCAAGCTGGCGGTGGTCAAACGGCAGTACGGCAAAAGCCCGGCGGATTATGAGAAATACTCCGTCATCGCCATCACCAGCCTGTACGGCGTAGATATTTTGGAGGACAACGCCGAAATCTGCCGCCAGAAACTGTTTGAAATCTGGGACACCGAGTATACAGCCAACGCCAAAAGCCAAGCCAACGACCAGTGCCGCGAAACCGTCAAGTTCATCCTGCGCAAAAACATTTTGTGCGGCGATGCGCTGACCCTGCGGCAGGCGGACGGCAGCCCCATCGTGTTTGCCGAGTGGAGCCTTGTCACCGGCAATTTGGTCAAGCGCCGCGATTATGAGCTGAGCCAGCTGCTGGAAGGCCATGAAGAACAGATGAGCCTGGACATGGTCGGCTGGCAGTATGACGAGGAAGTGCAGGCGTTTATCCCCGCCCCGGTGCGGGAATATCCGCCCACAGATTACAGGAGGTTGGCTGACTATGAGTAACGATCTGTACACATCTACTTATAACCCAGATGTTCTGTCCTGCATTGCCAACCTCTCCAACGATGAGGTGTTCACGCCGCCGGAGGTAGCTAACGCCATGCTGGACCTGCTGCCGCAGGAGTTGTTTCGCGATCCGAACACCACATTTCTCGACCCGGCCTGCAAATCAGGCGTGTTTCTGCGGGAAATTGCCAAGCGGCTGCTGGTGGGGCTGGAGGACCAAATCCCCGATTTACAGCAGCGGGTGGACCATATCTTCCACAAGCAGCTTTTTGGCATTGCCATCACCGAACTGACCAGCTTGTTGGGGCGGCGGAGCGTGTACTGCTCGAAATACCCCAACAGCAAATACTCGGTCTCCTGTTTTGAGGATGTGCAGGGCAATATTCGGTTTAAGAACACACAGCACGTGTGGAAAAACGGCAAATGCGTCTTTTGCGGCGCGTCCGAGCAGGAATACGGCGCTGCCAAGCGCGGCGATGGGCTGGAAAGTCACGCCTACGAGTTTATCCACACGACCCGGCCGGAGGAAATTTTTAAGATGAAGTTTGATGTGATCATTGGAAACCCGCCATATCAGTTGAGTGATGGTGGAAATAATGCGAGTGCTGTTCCGATTTATCAAAAATTTGTCAAACAAGCAGAAAAATTACAGCCGCGGTACTTGTCTATGATTGTACCATCTCGATGGTTTTCAGGTGGCCGTGGCCTTGGCGAATTTCGAAAAGCCATGCTAGAGGACCACCGGATTAAAGAGCTACATGATTTTGTGAATGCAGAAGATTGTTTCCCAGGTGTCGATATTTCAGGAGGAGTCTGCTACTTCTTGTGGGATAGAGATTACCACGGTCCTTGCTTGGTGACAAACCATGATGGAACAAATATTGATGCGAGTGAAAGATATTTGAATGAATATCAGATACTTATCCGTTCAAATAAAGCAGTCAACATAGTAAAGAAAGTTCTATCCAACCACCCAATTACTGTGGATTCGACAGTTAGTACGCAAAAGCCATTTGGCTTGAGAACTTATGCCCGGCCTGATGGACATGGAGAACTTACTTTACGTTGGAACGGTGGCAAGGGGAAAATTGGAAGAGCCAAAGTAACTGCTGGTACAGCTTTGATTGATAAGTGGAAAGTAATTGTTTCCCGAGTCTTTTTTGAACATGCAGGGAAAAGAGATAAATCAGGTCAGGCACGTGTTCTGTCTGTCCTGGAAATATTAGAACCAAAAGAAGTATGTAGTGAAACTTATATTGTTGTAGATGCTTTTGACACAAAAAGTGAAACGGTGAACTTTTTTGATTATCTTAAAACCAAATTTGTTCGTTTCTTGATTTTACAGGCCTGTTCATCAATAATGATTACAAAAACCAGCTTTTGTTTTGTTCCAGTCCAGGACTTTTCCAAGACTTGGAGCGATGAAGAACTCTATGCCAAGTATGGCCTGACAGATGAAGAAACCAACTTTATTGAGTCTATGATTAAGCCGATGGACATAGGTGGTGACGAGTAATGGCACAGGTATTCTTCCCCCAGCGTCCCACCACCCACCCCATGATCTACGCCTACGAGGACACCAACCCCCAGTACCGTGGCCTGCTGAAAGTTGGCTACACCACCGTGGATGTGGACCGGCGTGTAGCACAGCAGTACCCCACCAAGCGGCCGGACGGCAGCGTACCCTACCGCATCGTGCTGCGGGAGAGCGCCATGTACCCGGATGGCAGCTGCTTCAATGACCACGATGTCCACCGCGTGTTGGAGCGCAAGGGCGTGCAGCGCGTGGGCGGCGAATGGTTCCGTTGCACGGTGCAAGATGTGCAGGCCGCCATTGTGGCCGTGCGCAACCACACCGACAATGTGGAGAACCGCACCCAGACCTTTGCCATGCGCCCGGAACAGGCGGAGGCAGTCAACCGCACCATCGCCTACTATCGTTCCGCCTATGAGGAAGGCTCCAACCGCACGCCCAAATTTTTGTGGAACGCCAAAATGCGCTTTGGCAAGACCTTTGCCTCCTATGAGCTGGCAAAAAAGATGGGCTTCAAGCGGGTGCTGATCCTGACCTTCAAGCCCGCTGTACAGACCGCCTGGCGCGAGGACCTGATGTCCCATGTGGACTTTGAGGGCTGGCAGTTTATCTCCCGCGATGCAAACAATTTGCAGGACACCATCAACGACCAGTACCAGCGGGCGGACAAAAACAGGCCTATCGTCTGCTTTGGCTCCTTCCAGGATTTTCTCGGCGTCAACAAAGAGACCGGCGGCATCAAGGCCAACAATGAATGGGTACATACTACCAACTGGGACCTGGTCATCTTTGACGAGTATCACTTTGGAGCCTGGAAAGAAAACGCCCGTAAGTTGTTTGAGCAGGACGAGGACAATTACGATGAGGACCTGAGCAAATACGACCGCGGCAACGCCTACGATGAAACCTGGCTGCCGATTACAACAATGTACTATCTGTACCTGTCCGGCACGCCGTTCCGGGCGCTGAACTCCGGCGAGTTTATCGAGGAACAGATCTATAACTGGACCTACTCGGACGAGCAGCGGGCCAAGGAAAACTGGGTGGGAGAGGATAACCCCTACGCCGCCCTGCCCCGCATGGTCATGCTTACCTACAAAATCCCGGACAGCATCCAGCAGATTGCCAAGCAGGGCGAATTTGACGAGTTTGACCTGAACGTCTTTTTCTCGGCCGAGGGCAAGGGCGAAAACGCCCATTTTGTCTATGAAGATTACGTGCAGAAATGGCTGGACCTGATCCGCGGCTCATACCTGGAAACCACCGTGGACGAGTTAAAGCTCGGCGCAGAAAAGCCGCCCATGCCCTTCTCGGACACGCGCCTGCTGAACGTGCTGAACCATACGCTGTGGTTCTTGCCCAATGTGGCCTCCTGCTATGCAATGGCCAACCTGCTGGAACAGCGCCAAAACGCCTTTTACAACGACTACACGGTCAATGTCTGTGCCGGTACTGAGGCAGGCATCGGCGTCCGTGCAGTAGAGCCGGTGCGGCGGTCGATGGGTGACCCGCTCTCCACCAAAACCATCACCCTCTCCTGTGGCAAGCTGACCACCGGTGTGACCATCAAGCCGTGGACCGGCATTTTTATGCTGCGCAACTTGTCCAGCCCGGAGACCTATTTCCAGGCGGCGTTCCGCGTGCAAAGCCCCTGGGAAATCAACGACGACAGTGGCAAAAAGCAGATCATCAAAAAAGAGTGCTATGTCTTTGACTTTGCCCTGGACCGGGCGCTGAAGCAAATTTCCGATTACAGCTGCCGCCTGAATGTGGGCGAGAGCAACCCGGAAAAGAAAGTCGGCGAATTTATCAACTTCCTGCCGGTGCTAGCCTACGATGGCAGCGCCATGCGGCAGGTCAATGCCGCCGAAATTCTGGACATTGCGATGGCGGGCACCTCCGCCACGCTGCTGGCTAAGCGGTGGGAGTCTGCGCTGCTGGTCAATGTAGACAATGAGACGCTGGCGCGCCTGCTGGCCAACAAAGAGGCGATGGATGCGCTGATGCGGATTGAGGGTTTCCGCAGCTTGAACGATGATATTGAGACGATCATCAACAAGTCGGAAGCCGTCAAAAAGGCGAAAAAGGAGAGCGACAAACTGACGCCCAAGCAGAAGAAAGAGCTCTCGGAGGAAGAAAAAGAGTACAAATCCAAGCGCAAGATGATCCAGGAGAAGCTGATCAAGTTTGCCACCCGTGTGCCGGTGTTTATGTACCTGACCGACTACCGCGAGTACAGCTTGAAAGATGTTATCACCCAGTTGGAGCCGGAGCTGTTCAAAAAAGTGACAGGCCTGAATGTGAAAGATTTTGAGCTGTTGGTTTCGCTGAATGTGTTCAACGAAGCCTTGATGAACGACGCCGTGTACAAATTCAAGCGGTATGAGGATGCCAGCCTGTCCTACACCGGCATCGACCGCCATGCGGGCGAGAGCATCGGTCTGTACAGCACCGTACTGACCCGGCAGGATTACGACATAATGGCCGGGCAGTTGGTCAGCTCAGAGGAAGCACCCGCCCTTAGCGCAGAGGATGTGCCGGACGCACCGTATTTTGGCGCAGACACCACTACGGCGGAAGAAGATGAGGACGAAATACCTGAACCGGAGCCGAAACCCCAGCCAAGCAGGCGTGCAGGACGCAGCCCGGTGGTTACTACGACCATCCGGCGGGATATTGTGCCACCGGCGCGTCCAACCTACCACCCGTCGTCTGTCCCACCCGTGTCAGCCACCCCAGAGCCGACCAAGGCTGTGCCACAGGTGGATGTCTCTGATATTACAGTGGGTTCCGCTGTGGTACATAAAGCGTTTGGCGCGGGCGTTGTGCAGAACATCGACAAAGGGTTTATCACTGTTTCTTTCGGCGGCTTGGAGAAAAAGTTCCAGTTTCCCGGTGCGTTCCAGCAGGGGTTCCTGCGAAAAGCGTGAGGAACCGCTCGATCATCCCTTGGTAACAAGGGCGCACTTCTATACAGGGTAAACCCTGTATGCGTGCGCTCTGCGAGGCAGACAGCCCGGACGATGGAAGTCCGGGCTGTTTTGCGTCACTGCGTTCCGTACAAGGGGCTGCACCCCTTGCGCCGCTATGCGGCTATTCCTGCCGCACTACCCAGTTCTGCAAAGACAGGTGTTATTTATGGACAAGCACTGGGAAAGCCCGTAGAATCAAGGAACTTACGGTTTGAGCTCTTGCACTTACCCTTGCCTGATGTTATGCTAGAGGCATTAAAACGCTTGAAATCAGTCTGCCCAATATTGCTACACAATATAGAATTGAAGAAGTTCTTGAGGTGTTATTATGATTTTTGAAAGCTTTCCGTGGAAACAAGATTTACGCAGACGTAAAAACCTGATTATCAAATACAATACGGCGGAGCACTTCAAGAAGAATGATGACGCCACATATACAGTCATCGAAAAGGCAATTTTCTATTCCGCGTTCATCATTCGAAAACTGATTGATTGCGGTGGAAAACTCAGCGACGAAGCTGAAAACTATTCGCTGAAAGTCTTTTCGGTTCAGCCGCTTAAGCCTGTCGATCAGCTCCATCGATGGCCGGAAGAAGATAGTCATGACTGGGAAAACGAGAAAGAAGTTATTGTTGCAGGAAAGAATGTATGCAATTGGCTAATACATTCTTACATGTTTTTCGTTGTATTTAATGAAGACGGAATAATCGATAGCTTCAGCGTAACATCTGATTTTGATCGCAATAAAGTCCTTTATCGTATTCCATTAGATGCTTGGATAGCATATATGGACTATATAGCGTCAGACGATATCGTAGGAATGTCATCTCATTATGATCCAAAAGCTAACGACTATGTTTTCAGCCGCAAAGAACGTGGAAAACGATAGGTTACAAATTATGCACATTAGTTTTCAGGAGAGAAAATGGTTGTATTAAACTTTTACGGCAAAATTGAACCAATTTGTATATCTGAAAAACTTGGATTGTACATAGCCAATCTGCCAAGCGAAGAACACGATGAATGGAGAGGCGCTCTGGCCAATGAGCTCGAACTGGCAGTGAAAGCAGACAAAATCTATCAAGAAAAGATAGGGACGAACTATCCTTGCGGAATAATCAATTTGTATCAAACATTGTTTTCAGATGGGGCCCTTCCAGAGAAGTTTGAACAAGAACACTATATAAAAATTGCAGACCTAATGATCTGCATTTATCAAAATTATGATTACACGGACATGCCCCTTGGTGGGTGGGATACCAATTGCTTTGATGGGCGGTTATGTGAAGAAGACTATTCCGAGAAAATCATAGACTTTATTAACTTCATGGCCTATTCAGACCAAACAGACTATGCAATCCCAAGCCCTGTGCCGCAATGGATTTTCTCATCCAACCACGACGAAATTGACCATTGTCGCATTTTCTGGGGTGGTGAGGAAGCTGCTGCGTACATTTTGGCATTGCAGGAGTGGGGAAAACTCTTTGACAGCTTCTTGTGCTCAAGGAATGACTATTTGCTTTTCGATTACTTGGTCAATACCATCCACAAGGATAATGAGTACAATGCGAATCATTTGGTGAAAGCTTTTTCGTTATGCCAGCTTTTTCTCGAAAATCGCAAAGAAAGTGAACTCGACACTAAATTGCCGCAGTTTTTTGAGCCGCTTGATCCAGAAAGCGATACAAAGCGACAGGCTGAACTTTTTAGAAAAATGAGAAACAAAATTGCGCACGGCGATTTCTTAGCCTTTGAAACAGTAGTCGAAACATATGCTTTCGAGTTCATGGATGGGCGGTTCGCTTTTGACTATTCTGAGTACAGTCGTAAAAACTGGGCTGTGCAGCATGTTTGCTGTGAACTGGACAACGTTATTCGAAAATTGCTGGGTATGCTTTTGTTCAACAGAAGGGAATTGGAGAGAATCAAAAAATCCATCTAAAATATCGAGGTGTTCTAGAACCTAACGAAACATTTATAATATTCAATACAAACTACCCGTTGACAGTAAGTTTGTGAAAACCATCCTGAAGGTTAGCTGTATAATAAGATGAATTAAAAAGCTAAACAACAGTACAGTTTAGAAATAGGCCGTTTACCGATTTTTCGGTAGGCGGTCTTTTTGTTTTTACCCACCATTTTTTAAGGAGGTCATGTACCATGCCAAAACAGAAAACCATCCCGGAGTTGGAAGCCGAAATCGCCGCCAAGGAACGCCAGCTTGCCCAGCTTCAACACAAACAACAGCAGCTGGAAAACCGCCGCAGCTACTACGAGAAAGGCGACCGCCGCAAGCGGGCCCACCGGCTCATCACCCGCGGCGCGGCCATCGAAAGCGTGGAGCCGCTGGCAAAGGTTTTGACCGAAACCGAGTTCTACGCCTTTGCGGAAAAAGCACTTACTTTGCCGGAAGTCAAGAGTTTGCTCATGTCCGCCGTCAACGCCCAAAACGCCACCGAGCAGAAAGGAAAGGGATAAATATCGCACTGTTCCATTTTCATGTAACGCAGATCAAACGAAGCGCCGGGCAGTCGGTTGTGGCATCCGCCGCCTACCGCTCCGGCGAAAAACTGCACAGCGAGTATTACGGCGAAGACAGCGACT
This sequence comes from uncultured Clostridia bacterium, assembly GCA_946484175.1. Classification (GTDB taxonomy): domain Bacteria; phylum Bacillota; class Clostridia; order Oscillospirales; family Acutalibacteraceae; genus Heritagella_A. Next base: position 1,344 of record CAMLSX010000018.1, on the reverse strand, counting down.
ACACCCGCAAAGGCGGCGTGATCTGTTCCGAAATCCTTCTGCCGCCCCATGCCCCGCCGGAATATGCAGACCGGCAAACCCTCTGGAATGCCGTAGAGAAAGCCGAGCGCGGTAAGAAAGCACAGCTTGCATACAGTTTTGACATTGCTTTGCAGAACGAATTCTCCATGCAGGAGAACATCGTCCTTGCAAGGCAGTTTTTGTTGGAGAACTTTGTTGGCCGGGGCATGGTAGTGGATTTCGCCGTACACCAGCCAGACAGAGAGGACGGCGGCATCCAGAACCCGCACTTCCATGTGCTGTGCCCCATCCGGCCCATCTTGCCGGACGGCAGATGGGGCAATAAACAGCGCCGGGAATATGTGCTGGACGAGCACGGCGAGCGCATCCGGGACGAGGCTGGAGATTATGTGTTCAACGCTGTGCCCACCACCGACTGGGGCAGCCCCGACACCTTGGAGCAGTGGCGGCAGGCATGGGCGGAGTTGTGCAACGCCAAATTCGCGGAGAAATGTTTGGATTGCCGCATCGACCATCGCAGCTATGAGCGTCAGGGTGTGGAGCAGTTACCCACCGTCCACGAAGGCCCCACCGTCAAGGCGATGGAGCAAAAGGGTATCCGTACCGACAAAGGCGACCTCAACCGCTGGATCAGGAAAACCAACTCCATGCTGCGGGAGGCAAAGCAGAAAATTGCATCCCTGATCGGCTGGCTGAAAGAGGTCAAAGCCGAGCTTTCCGCGCCCCAACCGCCTACGCTGGTAGAACTACTGTCCGCTTACTATGACGACCGTAACAGGGGCGCATACAGCGGCAAGGCTAAAATCGGAAACTTGAAAAAGTTTTCGGAAACCGTCAGTTATTTGGAATCCAAGCAGCTCCGCACCACCGAGGATTTGGACGCGCTGCTGAACTCTATGCAGGAACAGATTGACACGCTGAAAGAATCTGCATCCGGGAAACAGGCCCGCATCAAGGAACTGGACGAGCTGCTCCGCATGGCGGACTACTACCAGCAAGGCAAACCCGTTGCCGACAAGCTGAAAACCATCCGCTTTGAGAAATCTCGTCAGAAATACAAGGCAGAGCATGAGAACGTGCTGCGGACATTTTACATGGCTGAGCGCAAGCTGAAAGATCAGTGGTTAGACGGGAAAATCTCCGTCCATGCGTGGCGCAGAGAGAAAGCCAAGCTGGAAACGGAATATCAGATGTTGCAGCAGAAGATCAAGCCCCTGCACGCCGATACAAAAAAACTCTGGGCTATCCATTACAGCATCTATCAGGTGCAGCATGAGCAGGAGCGCCAAAACGCCGTTACACGGCAGAAAAAGCAGGAAATCG
>CAMLSX010000017.1 GCA_946484175.1 uncultured Clostridia bacterium | reverse complement strand
TCCGGGAAGTAATGCTCGCAGAACTTGACCCAACCGGGGGAGCAGGAAGTGATAATCGGCAGAGGGCCGTTATCCTTCACACGATGGATGAACTCGGTAGCCTCTTCCATGATGGTCATATCAGCGCCGAAATCGGTATCGAAGACCTTATCAAAGCCCAGGCGGCGCAGAGCGGCAACCATCTTGCCCTCCACGTTGGTGCCGATGGGCATTCCGAAGCACTCGCCCAGGGTTGCGCGGATAGAAGGCGCGGTCTGAACGATGACGATCTTCTCGGGATCGTTGATAGCGTCCAGCACCTTCTGGCACTCGTCCTTCTCCTGCAGAGCGCCGGTGGGACATGCTACGATACACTGACCGCAGTTCACACAGGTGGTCTCGGACAGGGGACGCTCAAAAGCGCAGGCGATATGAGTATCAAAGCCGCGGCCGTTGGGGCCGATAACGCCCACATGCTGCTGCTCACAGGCAGCTACGCAGCGGCGGCAGAGGATACATTTGGAGTTATCGCGGATGAGGTGGCTGCAGGATTCATCCAGAATGCTGTCCGGTACGTCGCCGTCAAAGCGGTCATCCTGCTCCACGCCCAGCTCCTGACACAGAGCCTGCAGCTCGCAGGTACCGCTGCGCTTACAGGACAGGCAGTGGCGGTCATGGACAGAAAGCAGCATTTCCAGTGTCAATCTGCGGGATTTCTGTACCTTGGGGGTATTGGTGAACACTTCCATGCCCTCGTTCACCGGATATACGCAGGACGCAACCAGGGAACGGGCGCCTTTCACTTCTACCACGCACATACGGCAGGCGCCGATCTGGTTCACGTCTTTGAGGAAGCAAAGGGTCGGAATGTCAATTCCGGCATAACGGGCAGCTTCCAGGATAGTGGAACCGGCGGGCACCGAGAGGGGCATGCCGTTGATTTTGATAGTAACCATATTTTCCATTTTCAGGCACACTCCTTTCTTATCTCTTCACAATGGCGCTGAACTTGCACTTCTCCATGCAGGCGCCGCACTTGATACATTTCTTGGTATCGATGACATGAGGCTGCTTTACGGTGCCGCTGATGGCGTTCACCGGGCAGTTACGGGCACACAAAGTGCAGCCCTTACACTTGTCAGGCTCGATGTAATAGTTGGTCAGCGCCTTACATGCGCCAGCCGGACAGCGCTTCTCGGTAACATGAGCAATATACTCGTCACGGAAGAAGTGCAGGGTGGACAGCACCGGGTTGGGAGCAGTCTGACCCAGACCGCACAGTGCGTTCTCCTTGATGTAATAGCAAAGCTCTTCCAGCTTGTCGATGTCCTCCAGTTCGCCGTTGCCGCTGGTAATCTTGTTCAACAGTTCCAACAGACGCTTGGTGCCGATACGGCAGGGGGTACATTTACCGCAGGACTCGTCCACGGTAAACTCCAGGAAGAACTTGGCGATATCCACCATACAGGTGGTGTCGTCCATAACAATCAAGCCGCCGGAACCCATCATAGAGCCAATGGACAGCAGGTTGTCATAGTCAATCGGAATATCCAGATGCTCTGCCGGGATACATCCGCCAGAGGGGCCGCCGGTCTGAGCTGCCTTGAATTTACGTCCATTCGGTACGCCGCCGCCGATTTCCTCCACGATTTCACGCAGGGTGGTACCCATAGGAACTTCCACCAGACCGGTGTGCTTGATTTTGCCGCCCAGAGCGAACACCTTGGTACCCTTGGATTTCTCGGTACCCATGGAAGCGAACCAGTCAGCGCCATTCAAAATGATCTGCGCAATATTGGCATAGGTCTCCACGTTGTTCAGGATCGTGGGCTTGCCGAACAGACCCTTGACTGCCGGGAAGGGCGGACGGCAACGAGGCTCACCACGCTTGCCTTCGATAGAGGTCATCAGTGCGGTTTCTTCGCCGCACACAAATGCACCTGCACCCAGACGCAGATCGATATCAAAGCAGAAATCGGTATCAAAAATATTTTTGCCGAGCAGGCCATACTCACGAGCCTGGTCGATTGCAATTTGCAAACGGCGCACTGCGATGGGATATTCCGCACGCACATAAATATAACCCTGTGTTGCACCAATTGCATAAGCAGCGATAGCCATGGCTTCCAGCACTGCATGGGGGTCGCCTTCCAGCACGGAACGATCCATGAATGCGCCAGGATCGCCTTCGTCAGCGTTGCAGCACACATACTTCTGGTCAGCGTGGTTAGCAGCAGCAAAGCTCCACTTTCTGCCGGTGGGGAAGCCTGCACCGCCGCGGCCGCGCAGACCGGATTTGGTAATCTCATCGATAACCTGCTGCGGGGTCATTTCGGTCAGAACCTTGCCCAGAGCGGCATAGCCGTCCACAGCAATATATTCCTCGATCTTCTCGGGGTTGATAACACCGCAGTTGCGCAGAGCAACACGCTTTTGCTTCTCGTAGAAGGGGGTATGGTTCAGGGACTTGATGGTATTGTCATCCTGCACTGTCTCCTGATACAGCAGACGCTTGACAATACGGCCCTTGAGCAGATGCTCCTCTACGATCTCGGGTACATCTTCGGGGGTCACCATGCTGTAGAAGGAACCCTCGGGATAGACGATCATAATCGGGCCAAGGGCGCACAGGCCGAAGCAGCCGGTACGAACCACGTTGACTTCCTTTTCAAGGCCCTTTGCCTTGATTTCCTCTTTCAGGCGCTGAATAATCAGCTCACTGTTGGAGGAGGTGCAGCCGGTACCGCCGCACACCAGTACGTTAGAACGAAACATTTCTGCAACCTCCTTCTATCAAGTATTGGCACCGATGGTATACTCGGTCACCACATTGCCATTTACCAGATGGTCGTTGACCACGCGGATTGCCTTTTCCGGGGTCATTTTTACATAAGTGGTCTTTTCTCCGTCAGGGGTAACCACTTCCACCACGGGCTCAAACTGGCAGATACCGATGCAGCCGGTCTGGGTGACGACCACATTATTGAGCTGACGCTTTGCCACCTCATCTACCATCGTGGTGAGCACCGGGCGGGCGCCTGCTGCGATGCCGCAGGTAGCCATACCCACCAGCACGCGGATGCTGTTATCAGAATTTTCCCGCAGGCTGACCTGCGCTCTTGCTTTATCGCGAATTGCCTGCAATTCCGCCAAAGATTTCATGTCGATTCTCCTCCTTGTAATAAATCTGTCTGTTCCTGCAAATACGCCTGTATCCACTGTACGACATCCGGTGAATTCAACGGGACATCCTCCCCCAGAATCTCACGGAGCTGGCGAGTGTCCAGTTCCATCTTCATTTCATCCACCTGATGGACAAAAAGAAAGTCCCGGTCAGGGTTGCAGGAAATCAGTAAAAGTACCGTATTGTCAATATTTCCCAGCGGGATCATATCTACATGAGACGTAACAAAACGTGCCCGGACAGCAGTTCCTTTTCCCAATTCCGATTGAATGGAGAAATCCCCCCCTGTCATCTCTGCTTCCATTTTAAACAGCGGTACACCCAGACCAACTTTTCGAGTGGTACGTGTTGTATAAAAAGGATCAATGACCTTCCGAACCTGTTCTTCACTCATGCCTTTTCCGTTATCAATGATGGAAATAACCAGCTCGTTTTTTTTCCGATCCTCTTCCACCCGAATCTCGATAAAAGAAGCACCGGCAGTTATGGAATTCTGCGTTACATCCATCACATTCAATGAAAGCTCCCGCATGACAGCTTACTGGTATTTGGCCAGAATTCCCGGAACCTCGTCAGGAGTCAGACGGCCATACACGTCCTCATTCACAGTAAGCACCGGAGCCAGGCCGCATGCGCCTACACAGCGGCATGCTGTAAGAGAAAATTTTCCATCAGGCGTACATTCTTCCGGCTGAATCCCCAGAATTTCACTGATTTTGTCCATTACAGCGGCAGCGCCTTTGACGTAGCAGGCAGTACCCAGACAGATTGAAATATTATACTGTCCTTTTGGGGTCAAAGAGAACTGGGAATAAAAAGTAGATACGCCAAAAACCTCTTCCAGCGATACACCCAGACCCTCTGCTACCATTGCCTGTACTTCCATCGGCAGATAGCCATATACCTCCTGTGCCTGCTGCAGTACAGGCATAACTGCGCCCTGCTGCCCTTTATGTGCAGCAATAATTGCACGCAGCTTTTCTTCCTGTTCCGGAGTACCCTGGAACGGCAAATTGCTGATTCGCTTCTGCATAATTGTTTCCTCCCTGTTGGTATTGATAAAATATACAACGCCAGGCAACTATTATTATCATCTCAAAATGAAACGTAACGTCCGCTGCATCAGAGATTTTTCTGCGTACACAAACAGAAATTTTTCATTTTTGGATTTTGTTAAAAACATAACAATAATAGCTGAAATTGCATTCTAAATTCAGTATATCATACCAAAAAACATATTATTTTCTTTAAAAGAAATATACAGTGTTTCAAACACCGAAGAAAAGCAGTTTTTTTTGTCTGATTCTATCAATAATTTTCAACATCAAATGCTATTCAACAATGCACACCGGAAATTTTCGATAAAAAAATTACAAAAATAGTTTTTTCTTCATTTATTCCCCTGTTTTTATTTTCTGGATTTGTCACTTGCTTACCGGTTGATTATCTGATATACTCTAACCGAATTTGAAAATTGCCTGAAAAACAGGCTGAAGGAGTTGTCAGCATGATCTCTTTTCTGCGTGAGGCGGCACATGTAAAGCCTTCTCAAAAGCAATTGGACTGGTTCGAAATGGAATCCTATGCATTCATTCATTTCAGCCCCAACACGTATACCGACCTGGAATGGGGTAACGGAAACGAACCGGAATCCATTTTTAACCCTACTAAGCTGGACTGTGACCAGTGGGTTCGCGCTATCAAATCTGCCGGTATGAAGGGCATGGTACTTACTGCAAAGCATCACGACGGTTTCTGTCTTTGGCCGTCAAAGTATACCGAGCATAGTGTAAAAAACAGCCCGTGTCAAAAAGATATCGTAAAAGAGGCTTCTGAAGCCTGCCGCCGCGGGGGAATCAAATTCGGCTTTTACCTTTCTCCTTGGGACCGCAACTCCAGTTATTACGGAACCCCGGAATATAACGATTATTTCTGCAATCAGCTCACTGAGCTGCTCACCAACTACGGAGAGATCTTCTATGTCTGGTTTGATAACGCCTGCGGCGAAGGCCCCAATGGCAAAAAGCAGACCTATGATTTCCAGCGTTATTTCGACCTGATTCACAAGCTCCAGCCCAAAGCAGTTATCTTCAATGATTTTGGTCCCGACATCCGCTGGTGCGGCAATGAGGCTGGCGTGGCACGTCATTCTGAATGGGCGGTTGTCCCCACCGAGTTGTGCCATTTTGCCGAGCCGGTAACCGGCCCTGGCCCGCTGGCTGAAGAAGGCGACCTTTCTTATATGTATAATACCGACCAGGAAATCGGTACCATGAGCAACATCCTGTACAGCAAGGGCCTGGCTTTTGTTCCCGCCGAGATCAACATGTCCATCCGTCCCGGCTGGTTCTGGCATGAAAACGAAGAGCCCCATTCTTTGGAGCGCCTTTTCAATACCTACCTGACTTCCGTTGGCGCCAATGCCTGCTTCCACCTGAACCTGCCTCCCAACCGCGATGGCCTGATTGATGAGCGCGATATCCGCCGCCTAGAAGAATTTGGAGAGCTGCTTCATAAAGAATTTTCCACTCCTAAAGCAGCAAAAGTGGAAAAAGTACCTGGCTGCCCTGCAACACAGCCTAAGTATACGATCACCTTCGAGCAGCCCATTAAGGCAGCCGAGCTGAAGTATGTGGTATTGGCAGAAGATATCGCAGAAGGCCAGCGCGTAGAAGCTTTCCGCATTACCGCAGACTTTGCCAGCGGCGGACAGTACGCATTGGCACATGGAACCTGTATTGGTCACAAAAAGATCTGCCAGATTCAGGACCCCTTTGCATTGCAGAACCCCCTCATCAACGACAGTACCCCCGAGATTCGGCAGCTTACCGTCCACGTCACCGCTGCCCGCGATGAAGTGCTGATGAAGGACATTGTGGTCTATTAAAAGAATTATAGTCCTCGCAATTTAAATTACACCCCACTTGTTATTCAGTATGATATATTGAATAACAAGTGGGGCGTTTATTATGTCAAAAAATATCCTGCAAAATTCAAGCAGATAGCTGCAAAAACAAGGATTTATTCCTGTATGGAGGAAAGCAGCCAAGCCCGGTATTGTTTGGGTGTGACCCCAAAGCGCTTTTTGAACTGCCGGTAAAAAAACGGGTTGTCTGTAAAACCGCACTGCTCCCAAATCTCTCCCAGAATACAATTTCGGTCTGCCATCAGCTGACAGGCTCGATTCAGACGCAATTCCGCCAGATAACGGGAAGGGGAAACCCCATAGATTTCTTTGAACACCCGGTCATATTGACGGGGAGATAAATAGATCATTCCGGCCAACTCCTGAATTCGGATATTGCGGTGGAGATTTTCTTCCATATACACAACAGTGGGAATGATTTTTTCCATACGTTGGGAAATAGGTGTATGCTCCGGCAAAAAGCACCGCGAAAGATAGGCTGTAAGGGCCAGCAGATGCGTGCGGATGATAACCTGATATCCGGATTTCTGCTCTTTGAATTCCTGGCACATCACTTCCATCAGCCCCAGAACATGAAGCAGCTGCTTTTCATTCAGTTGAAGAGGCGGGACAGTATTTCCTTTATAAAGAGCAGGAGGGCACTGGATAAACAGCGAACGGAACCCGGGATCATTCTGTAAATCATATTGAAAAGAAATCAGCCGGTTCAAGTCGAATTTTAAAACAAACAGCTCTAGATCAACCATATCTTCCATCTGATGCGCTAATGGAGGAGGCACGGTGAGAACCGTGCCCCGAGTTACCCTGCAATATTCATTTCCGGAACGCTGGTATCCTGTGCCGCTCATAGCCACAAGAAGCTCCGTATAATTATGGGTATGCTCTGGAAATAATCCCTGCAAAATTCCCCGTTCTGCAACAAAGGGGAAATTGTTGTCCGGAGAATCCATTATATCATAGGTTTTCATAGGATTTCATCCCCTGCTTATCGAAAATATGTCTCAAGAATACAATAAACAGTCCGGAATGTCAATTACACAGAGAAAGTCTGCCTGTTATAATAAGGGCAAAAGAATTTCGAAAATCACAGGGGGAGCTGGAAATGAATCGTTTTGAATTGGTAAAATCGGCAATTGCTCATAGACAGACAGAAAAGATACCGTCCTGCATCCATCTGGCAGGAGACGGGCAGGAAAATATTTTGATAAGCTTTTTGAGCGGTATGTTACAGATGATTTAAGAAGTCTTTTTGAAGCAGGAAAGCTTTCGCGGGAACATGCCATTTATTATGGTATGGGAAACCATGTGCTTCCAGTTTCTTGTCCTTGGTGGGACTGGTATCAGGTGCCGGAGGAATACGGAGATTTTGATGCGCCGGATTACCTGCCCAAGACGATTGGTACCGGCGCTATGAGGCGTTTGCCGAACAGGTACGGAATATTAAAGAAAATACCGATGCTTATGTGCTGGTAACTATCTGGGGCAGTCACTTTGAAAAGGCCTATTTTGCGCGCGGTATCGAAAATTTTCTCGCTGATCTGGCCGGTGACCCGGACTATGCCAAGCGTCTGCTGGATTTTATTATTCATAAAAATAAGGTAATGCTGGAAAATATCGTCCATATTCCGGGCATTGGCGGAATACTGCTGGGCAGTGACTGGGGCTCTCAGAAAGATTTGCTGATGTCGCCGCAAGTGTGGCGCGAGCTGATTCGACCGGGTGCCGCGCACGGAGTACTCGGTGTTGGGACATCCTCAGCTGCTCACCAAAGTCACGGGTATCGAAGTGACATCTCACAGCGACGAGGCTGCGTGGAAAAGAGCCCAGCAGGCATTTTTAAAGCAGTGGAACTTTGATTTTATGTGGAATACCCAGATTGCACATCAGGTGCTGGGGGAATACTATACCGATATGGGTCATGCTTCCTATGCCGCAGATGGCAGTGATTTTCATGAAAGCGGTGTGAGTAAATTTCAGGATGAGGATGATGTTCTGCAATTTGATCCATGGAAGGCATTGGGGGAGAAAGATGAAGGGGAAATCGTGGAATTTCTCAACCGTACCTACCGCGAAAGCTGTGAGTACTGGGATGACGCGGTGAATATGAACGGTATTTACGTTACCTGTATGTCGGGGCTCATCGATTTGTTCGGCTGGGATTTGCTGCTGACAGCGGCGGGAGTAGACCCCGAAGGCTTTGGACAGGTAGCGGATCGGTATGCCAGCTGGGTGATGCAGTATATGAAGGCTCTGGCCAAGTGTGATTCGCCGGTTATTATGGTACATGATGATATTGTGTGGACAGAGGGTCCCTTCCTGCATCCGGACTGGTACCGAAAATATATCTTCCCCAACTACCGCCGGTATTTACAGCCTTTGCTGGAAGCGGGTAAAAAAGTGATGTTTACTTCCGACGGTACCTATACGGAGTTTATTGATGATATCGCTTCCTGTGGTTTTCACGGTTTTGTACTGGAGCCCACTACTGATATGGAGTACATTGCAAAAAAGTACGGCAAGACTCATGCTTTTATTGGAAATGCCGATACCCGGGTGCTTCTGCTGGGGGACCGGGACGATATTTACCGGGAGGTCAAGCGCTGCATGGATATCGGAAAAAACTGTCCGGGATTCTTCATGGCAGTAGGAAACCATATTCCCGCCAATACCCCGGTAGACAGCGCCTTGTGGTACAACGAATTTTATGAGCAGATGTCCAGACGATAAAAAATATCGAATATCCAAAACAATAAATCTCCTGGTTTTCAAGGATGGAAACCAGGAGATTTATTGTCTGAATAGGGAATTTTTTGTTTGGAATACAAACGAAAATCGAAGTTTTTTCATGTAACAGAGAAGAATTTTATATAGTCTTTATTCCTCAAAAAAGATACAATATAGGCACAGAAGCAACACACAAGTTAAACGGTTAAAAAAATTTAGGAGGATTGACTATGAAAAAGCTTGCTCTTCTTCTTGCATCTGTTTTACTGTTAACAATGTTCGCATCCTGTACCAGCACACCGGCTTCTTCTGGCGGCGGCGGAGACAGCACACAGGGAAGCCAAACCGATCAGCCCGGAAAAACCGAAGGATTACGGGCAGATGTTTTCTACTATGACTATTCCGACGTTTACATTTCCACTGTTCGAAATGAAATGGATACCATGCTCGATGACATGGGCATCCAGCGCAACAACTGGGATGCAGCTGGCAGCCAGCCTTCTCAGTCCGATCAGGTGAACACCGCTATTACTGCTGGTTCTGATCTGCTGATTGTCAACATCGTGGAAACTTCTTCTCCCGATGCTGCACAGGGAATCTGTGATGCCGCAAAGAATGCAAACATCCCGATTATCTTCTTCAACCGCGAAGTGGATGATTCTGTGGTGAACAGCTATGACAAGTGCGCATTTGTCGGCACCAATGCTCCTGATGCAGGCCATATGCAGGGCGAAATGATCGGCGAATACCTGCTGGCTAACTACGATGCTCTGGACCTCAACGGCGATGGCAGCATCTCCTATGTAATGTTCAAGGGCCAAGAAGGCAATGCTGAAGCTGAGGCACGCACCCAGTTCGCTGTGGAAGACGCCAACAAGCTGCTGACCAAAGACGGAAAGCCTGAACTGGTTTATTATGATGACAAGGCTTCTACCAAGTATCTGGTTGACCAGAATGGTAAATGGAGCGCCGGTGCTGCCAATGACTATATGAACACCATCCTGTCCGCTTATTCCGAGGCGAACAAAAATATGGTTGAATTGGTAATTGCCAATAACGATGAAATGGCAAAGGGTGCTATCTCTGCATTGCAGGGCGCAGGATATAACAACGGAAAAGGTTCCAAGACGATCCCCGTATTCGGCGTCGATGCAACCGCTGATGCCCGTACACTTATCAGCGAAGGAAAGATGACCGCCAGCATTATGCAGGATGCAGCTGGTATGGCCAAGACGATCACGACTCTGGCAGGCAACGTGAAGGATGGCAAAGACCTGATGGATGGTGCTGCCGATCAGTTCACCGTAGATGACGGTGTGGATAAGATCCGCGTTCCTTATCAGAAGTACGATTCTTCTTCCAAATAATAACCAGTCCCTTTACATACGCTTGCTAATCATGAACCCGGAAAAAGGGGCTGTCGTTGCGGCAGCCCCGGCTTTCCTGTCAAACTGTATTTCAGTTTGCCTGTCTTTCAGTTTGTCAAAAGAGAGGAGAATGGATATGGATCAGCCGGTGCTGCTGGAAATGAGCGGTATCTGTAAAGAGTTTCCCGGTGTGAAAGCGCTGGATCATGTAAATCTTACCGTCCGGCCCGGTACTGTCCACGCATTGATGGGGGAAAACGGCGCAGGAAAATCTACGCTGATGAAATGCCTGTTCGGAATTTATCACCGCGATGCTGGTACGATTGTACTGGACGGTAAGGAAGTTCATTTTAAAAGCTCAAAAGAAGCATTGGAAAACGGTGTGGCAATGGTTCACCAGGAACTGAACCAGGCGCTTACCCGTACGGTAAAAGATAATCTTTGGCTTGGCCGGTACCCCAAGATTGCCGGCGTAATGGTCAATGAAAAAGCGATGGATAAAAGGACAAAAGAAATTTTCGATGTCCTGGGAATCCGTGTAGATCCAAAAGCAATTATGTCTACCCTGCCGGTTTCTCAGCGGCAGCTGGTGGAGATTGCAAAGGCCGTATCGTATGATTCCAAGATTATCGTATTCGACGAACCGACTTCGTCTTTGACAGAATCAGAAGTTGAACATTTATTCCGAATCATCAATATGCTCCGGGATAAAGGCTGCGGAATCATTTATATTTCCCACAAGATGGAAGAAATCCTGCGTATCAGCGATGATGTCACCATCATGCGCGATGGTACCTGGGTGGCAACACGTCCGGCAAAAGAGCTGAACATGGATGAAATCATCCGTTTGATGGTAGGCCGTGAGCTGACCAACCGCTTCCCCGAAAAAATCAACAATCCCGAAGAAGTGATTTTGGATGTAGAGCATATCGCGGGAAAATATACCCGCCTGAAAGATGCTACCTTCCAGCTGCGTAAAGGTGAGATTTTGGGAATTGCCGGGCTGGACGGCTCCGGGCGCACGGAAGTCTTGGAAAATCTGTTTGGCGCTATGACGCGTGAAGGCGGCCATATCCGTCTGCATGGAAAAGAGATTCAGAACCGAACTCCCAGAGAATCCATTAAAAACGGATTCGCGCTGCTGACAGAAGAAAGACGTGCAACGGGTATTTTTGGAATCCGGGACATTCGCGAGAATACGGTGATTTCCAACCTGAAAAATTACCTGATTGCCGGGGTATGTCTGAGCAATAAAAAAATGAAGGAAGATACGGATTGGGCGATTCAGGCCATGCATATTAAAACGCCCAGCCAGAAAACACAGATCCGTTCTCTTTCCGGCGGTAATCAGCAGAAGGTCATTATTGGCCGCTGGCTGTTGACAAAACCAGAAGTGCTTTTGCTGGATGAGCCTACCCGTGGTATTGACGTAGGCGCTAAATACGAAATCTATCAGTTGATTATTGATCTTGCCAATGAGGGGAAGGGCGTTATCATGGTATCCTCAGAAATGCCCGAACTGTTGGGTGTTTGCGACCGAATTCTGGTCATGTCCGGCGGACAGGTCGCCGGTGAGGTAGATGCCCGGAACACCAGCCAGGAAGAGATTTTGACACTGGCTGCCAAGTATGTGTAAGAGAGGGAGAGTGCCATGAGTAATCTGACAAAAACTTTCAGCAAACCAAAGCTGGATGTAAAGAAAATTGGAAATGCGCTGCTCAATAACGCGTTGCTGATCATTATGCTGCTGGCTGCTATTTACATAGCAATTACAGAGCCCAGCTTTATTTCCCCTAGTTCTATTATTAACCTGATTTCCCAGACAGCCGCATATTTGCCTGTTGCATTGGGCATTGGCGGATGTATCGTTTTGACCGGTACCGATCTTTCCGCTGGCCGTACCGTAGGCATTACAGCCTGTGTCTCGGCATCCCTGCTTCAGGCTGTAAGCGTTGCCAATAAGATGTGGCTGGGCCTTCAGCCTCTGCCTGTGTTTGTCGTTATCATTATTGCGGTAGGCCTGGGCGCTCTGATCGGCGCATTTAACGGCTTCTGGGTAGCAAAATTCAAACTGCATCCCTTTATCGTGACTTTGGCAACACAGCTGATTCTCTTTACCTGCCTGCTGCTGTATGTGCAGCTGGGGAATAACAAGGGAAGCGCCATCTCCGGTCTGGATGAATCCTATACCAATTTTGTCAAAGGTTCCATTGTTTCGGTTCCCGTAGGCAACGGTGCAGTCGTACCGATTCCCAACTATGTGTGGTATGCAATATTGCTCACCATCCTCATGTGGTTCATTTGGAACAAGACAGCCTTTGGCAAGAACATGTTTGCTCTGGGTGCTAACGAAGAAGCCGCGCGCGTTTCCGGCGTCAATGTATTTGTTACCACAATTCTGGTTTTTGCGCTGGCTGGCGCCATGTATGGCTTTGCCGGTTTTGTAGAGGGTGCACGTGTGGCCTCCAATACCGCAAATACTGGTTTTAACTACGAGCTGGACGCTATTGCAGCATGCGTCATCGGCGGTGTCTCCTTTGTCGGCGGCATTGGTAAAATTCGCGGCGTCGTCATCGGCGTGCTGCTGCTCCGCCTGATCTTCGTTGGCCTGCCCATGATCGGCATGGATCAGAACCTGCAATATGCAATCAAAGGCGGCATTATCCTGTTCGCCTGCGCACTGGATATGCGCAAGTATCTGGTAAAGAAATAATTCGGGAAAAGCCTGATACAATCTTGATTGAAGATAATGGACAGGAAGGATTAGGGGCGCAAGCTGCATCCGGAATTCAGACTCCTTCTGGATACAGTTTGCATCCTTCCACCCCTTAGATTCGACAGGAAAGTATTTCGCCAAAAATCTTGAAAATTGTTGTTTTGCCAAAGTCCTAAAAACCATGTACCTTAAATTCCCCCAGAGATTTATTTGAAAAAACCATTGATTCCACAAGGCGGTGCAGCGTCATGATGACGGTGTACCGTCTTGTGCTGTTGGAAACGAATATCAAATATGGTATAATAAACCAAAATAATGTTATAAAAAACAGTGCATATTTTAAAATTGTGGTGGAGGAGATGAAATATGGAAAAGATTACGGGACGCTATCAGGTTCTGCTGGTAGATGATGAAGAAGAAATCCGGGCAGGAATCAGCCGGAAAATTGAATGGGACAGGCTGGGTTTTACGCTGGTGGGAGAGGCTTCCAATGGTCAGGAAGCGCTCGAAATTGCTGAAACAGTGGAACCGGATGTTGTTCTGACAGATATCAAAATGCCGTTTATAGACGGGTTGGAATTGTGCCGCAGACTGCAAAAATCTCTTCCCGCTGCAAAAGCGGTGGTTTTTTCCGGCTTTGATGATTTTGAATATGCACGGCAGGCAATTGGAATGAGCGTTTTTGAATATATCCTCAAGCCTATCAATGCCGCGGAACTCAATGAGGTGTTGATTCGCCTGAAAGAGCAGATGGATCGTGAACGTGCGGAACAGCGAGATGTAGAGGCTTTGCGCCGCCGGTACGAAGAGAGCCTTCCAGTACTTCGAGAGCTTTTTTATACCCGGTTGCTGGACGGACGCATTTCTGACCGACAGATTCAGGAGCGTGCCGCCGGATATGAGTTGGAAATGCCGGAGGGAGAGTGGACAGCTGCAATCTTTCGATTGGATCAGGAAGCACATTCTGCACAGCATGATGAAGTGCTGCTTTCTGTGCAGCAGTTTCTGGAAAACCAGGATTCCTGTTGGAAATTCCGGGCGGCTTTATACAACGATGACGTAGCACTGCTGGCGCCCACCAAAGAAGTATATCCTTTATTGGAGGAGCTCGAGCGCCTGCGCAGCCTGGTGCAGGCTTATCTGGGGCTGAATGTAGCGGTTGGAGTAGGACTGCCCAGCGAGCGGTTATCAGAACTGTATCAGTCCTGTAACGGCGCGCGCGCAGCACTCGAATATCGTGTGCTGTTGGGAGGCCAGCGGGTTTTGTATATTGGAGATCTGGAGCCGGATTTAAGCACATCCATTACCCTGGAGGAAGAAGAGCAGCAGCAATTGGCTTCCGCTATTAAGATTGGAGAAGCGCCCCAGGTTTCTGAAGTTGTATGCAAAGTGATTGGCAGAATCCGTGGAACGAGAATGGACCTTCCGCAGTGCCAGCTTTTTTTGATGGAATTTTCTACCCACCTGATTCGTCTGGCACGCGCCGGAGGAGTCGGCCTGGAAGAAGTATTTGGCAATAGTTTTACCGGTGCGGTTCCCATCGACAGTTTTCGCTCTTATGAAGAACTGGAAAACTGGTGTGTGGAAAAGTGCCAGCGCTTGCGGGAGTTGCTGAACCGGCAGCGTACAGATTCGGCAGGGCGGATGATAGAACGCGCGAAAAATTTCATTGACCAGAATTATCAGGACAGCGAACTGAATGTAGAAAAGCTGTGTGAATATCTTCACCTTTCGCCGGCCTATTTTTCAACGATCTTCAAAAGAGAAACGGGAATGAGTTTTATTTCTTATATGACAGGAGTCCGGCTGGAAGAAGCAGCGCGGCTGCTCCGGGAAACAGATGAAAAAACCTATCTGGTGGCAGAGAAAATCGGCTATACAGATGCAAATTATTTCAGCTATGTGTTTAAGCGCCGCTTTTCCGTATCGCCATCAAAATATCGTGCGGGTGAGAAAGCACGGCAGTAAGCCGGGAGGATGTCATGAAAGAATTGATTCGTTCTTTTATCAGACGGCTGACAGCCCGATATCATAAAATGAGCATCCAGATGGTTATTTCGCTGGCATTTACCACGACAGCACTGGTGGGGGTCCTGTTTTTGGGGATGAGCCTGTTCTGGCGTTCTGCTGTTACAACAGAATCATTGATGCAGGGGAACAGCCAGCGGATTCTGGCGCAAATCAATATGAGTCTGGACAGCTATCTGCGCAGGATGATGCGGGTTTCTGATACGCTGTATTACAGCGTAATTAAAAATACAGATTTGGAAAAAGAGAACCTGGATGACCAGATACAATTATTGTACGAAGAAAACCGTGATTCGCTGGTTTCTGTCTCTCTTTTTGACAGCCGTGGCCAGCTGGTTTCCTCAGCACCGCTGCAGGAACTCAAACAGGGTACTTATGTAAATCAACGGGATTGGTATATCAATGCGATCCGGGATATGGAGAACTTCCATTTTTCTTCCCCGCATGTACAGAACCTGTTCAATGACCCGAAGCATCCGTGGGTTGTTTCTCTCAGCCGGCAGGTACAGCTGACACGCCGCGGTGGGACTGAGAGCGGGGTGCTGCTGGTTGACATGAGCTTTGGAGGAATTGAGCAGATTTGCCGTGATGCCGAGCTGTTTAACAGGGGATATGTTTATTTGGTGAGCAATATCGGCGAGCTGATTTACCACCCGCGCCAGCAGCTGATTTATGCCGGCCTGATGGAAGAGAACTATGAGGAAGCCTCCGGCTATGCGGATGGCAGCCATATCATTACATTTCAGCATCAAAGATACCAGATGACTATTAAGACGGTGGGTTACACGGGTTGGAAGCTGGTGGGCATGGTTCCAATGGAAATGGTGGGGCTTGGTCTGGATCAGTTGGGATTGTTCGCGTTGTCTTTGCTTTTGTTTTCGGCTTTTTTGATGACATTTCTGACTTTCCGTATTTCTTCACATATTACCGACCCGATTTCTCAGCTGGAAAATTCGATCAAGAAACTGGAAGCAGGGGAAGAAAATGTGGTGATCGCAGAAGGTGGATGCTATGAAATTCAGCATTTGGGGCATACCATCAATTCGCTGGTTTCTACCATGCGGCATCTGATGGATGATATTATTCATCAGGAAAGGCAAAAACGAAAATCAGAGCTCGATGTTTTGCAGAGCCAGATTAACCCCCATTTTTTGTACAACACATTGGATTCCGTAATCTGGATGACAGAGGCAGGCCGTTATGAAGAGTCCATACAAATGGTGACTTCATTGGCAAGATTATTCCGAATTTCTCTCAGCCGGGGGAGCAGTATCATCCCTCTCACAGATGAATTGGAACATGCGCACCATTATATGACGATTCAGCAAATCCGGTTTAAAAATCGTTTTACGACAACTATCCAGGCAGATGAAGATGTCAAGCAGCTGTATACCCTGAAATTGATTGTACAGCCATTATTGGAAAACGCGATTTACCATGGAATGTCAGAAGCAGAAGAGGATGGAGAGATTTTGGTGCACGCTTACCGGCACGAACAGCAGGTTTGGATAGATGTTCAGGATAACGGGCTGGGAATGAGGCCCGAAGTGGCACAACAGCTGTTAAGCCGGAATCGTCCGGATGTCCGTACCAGGGGGTCAGGCATCGGTGTGCGGAATGTGCATGAGAGAATTCAGCTGACTTTCGGCAAGGAGTACGGTTTGACGATTGAAAGTGAACCGGATGAGGGAACGCTGGTGCGTATACGAATTCCTGTACTGGACGAGGAATCTGTAAAGCAATACAGAGAGGAGAAATAACTATGAAGCATTGCAGACGGAACCTGATTCAACTTTTTGTATTGGCTTTACTGGGAATCTCCGTTATTTTAACATTGTTATATCCGACTCTTTCCATGTATTTCCCCAAGCGTGTACCAATCGAGATTTCTGTCATTGTACGGGATTCAGACAACGCTTTATTGAATACGCTGCGTATGGGGATGGAGCAGGCAGCCAGCGATCAAAGGGCTGAATTGCGTTTTTTGATTCCAACCTCTGCGAATAGTGCAAAAGAACAGGGAGAGCTTTTGCAAAGAGAGGTAGAAAGAGGAACCGATTCCCTGATTGTAATGGCGGCAGATAGTCAAAAAATGCAAAAAGCACTGGAGGAAATACCTTTTCAGCTTCCTTTAATCACTCTGGAATCTTCCATAAAAGGGGAGCGGGCCTATTTTTCGCCTGATAATTATCAGGTGGGGCAGCAGTTGGCCGAGGCAGTGTTAGAAACAGATTCGGATCAGACGGTTATGCTGATTAACAGCTGTCCGAACAGTCAGGGATTTTCAGAACGTGTGCAGGGGGCGCAGGAAATATTGGAAAATGCAGGTGTACAGGTGATTTTATGGACGCGCTCAGATTCGCGCCTTACGGACGGATTGAACTATGAAATCGTCCGGCAGAAAGTAGGGAAAGTCATTGCATTTGATTGTGCTTCCACGCAGAAAATTTCTGAATATTATGCACAAAGAGAAAATCGCCCGGAATTATACGGCGTTGGTTGTACAGGAGAGATTGTGGCAGGATTGGAACAGGGCGTTTTGTCGGCCATTGCGGTGTGGAGTGAATATGCTGTAGGATATATGGCGGTGGAAGAAGCCATTCGTTCTGTCCGGGGAGATCATCCCGATTCAAAAGAGTCGCTGCGGTTTTCAATAGTAAGGGGAGATGAAATTTATGAACCGGAGAATCAAAAGCTGTTGTTCCCAGTTACTTCATAAAGCCTGTTTCTGCTTTTTGATAACGGTTTGCTTTTTATTCTTGGGGTCTGGCTGTCATTCTTCAAACACTCCGACAGTAAAAACGGTACGGATAGGGCTGGCGATGTATTCACAGAATGATACCTTCATTTCTGCAGTTGTACAGGAAATGGAGCAACTTGCAAGGGAAAAAGAAAGTGTCAGCAATTTAAAAATCAATTTGAACCTGGCAGATGGACAGAGTAACCAAACGGTGCAGCTGGAACAGATCGACCGGTTTTTGGACAGCGGTTGTGATGTTTTGTGTGTAAATATTGTAGACCGTACAGCTGCCGCGGTGCTGATTGATAAAGCTGCATCGCGTGATGTTCCGGTAATATTTTTTAATCGCCAGCCAGTGCAGGAAGATTTGCAAAGATGGGAAAAAGTATATTATGTAGGGCCAAAGGGAGAAGAATCCGGAATTTATCAGGGAGAAATTATTCTGGAGGCATGGAGAAAAGATCAGTCCGATATTGATAAAAATGGGGATGGCACCATACAGTATGTTATGCTGGAAGGGGAACCAGGACATCAGGATGCCATGCTGCGCTCTGAATACGCAATCAAACCATTGCTGAAAGCAGATATTCCACTGGAAAAATTGGATAGCGATACGGCGAACTGGAGCCGTTCACAGGCTGCTGCCAAAATGAAGCTGTGGTGTGAGATATTCGGCGAAAAAATCGAAGTGGTCATTGCCAATAATGACGATATGGCTCTGGGAGCGATTGATGCTATGAAAGAAGCCGGGATAGATCCACTGCCTGCTGTAGTGGGAGTAGATGCCACAGAACCTGCGATTGAAGCGCTTCGAAAGAAAGAATTGCTTGGGACGGTTCAAAATGCTCCGGAAATGCCGGGCGTTTTATTGGAGTTGGCATTAAGATTATCGGATTCCGAAAGTTCACTTGAAAAAATGCAAATTGAAGAAGGACATTATATATGGCTGCCCTACTATAAAATAACAAGGGAAACATTGATACAGCAGGAAATAGAGGGTTTTTAACAGTAATTACATCAGGCAGCACAAAGCACCCCACAATGCATTTTTGCATCATGGGGTGCTCTTTTTAAAGAGAGTTTTTCTAATTTCTTTGTGCAATCAAAAGGGAAATTTTCTTCAGGCAGGCTTCCAGCGAATCAAAGCTGGTGAGACGCCATTCCCAGTTGGGAGAGCCTACCGTACCGGGCGTATTCATCCGGGCTGTGTTGGGCAGCTCCATTACATCCTGTGCAGGGAGAACCACATAATCTGCGGGAGCCTGCAAGGCCAATTGAATCAGCCGTTCCACTGCATTGCCCTGGGTACAGCCCTGCTTTTTCAGCCACCGGCGCAGCTTGCGTTTTCCGGCTGTATTCAGAGAGTCATACCATCCCCGCAGCGTGTCGTTGTCGTGGGTACCGGTATAAAGAATCTGATTTTCTTTGGCGGGTTCCCGGTCAAAAGCACGTTTCCCTTTGGTATCCAGCGTAAATTCCAGCACCTTCATGCCCTTGAGATGATAGTGATCCCGCAGGGTAAGTACTTCCGGCCGAAGATCACCCAAATCCTCTGCTACCAGCTGAAGGCCGGGAATCTTCTCGTACAGGGTATCGAGCACCGCATATCCGGGAGCCTCAATCCAGTCACCCTCAATGGCGGTGGGGCAGGAAGCGGGAATTTTCCAGAAAGTATCAAAAGCTCGAAAATGGTCAATGCGGATAATATCAAATAGTTTCTGGTTATAACCGATTCGCTCCACCCAGAAGTCAAAGCCGTCTTTTTCCAGCTTGTCCCAGTCATAAATAGGGTTACCCCAGCGCTGGCCGGTAGCGCTGAAATAATCCGGCGGAACTCCGGCGATATAGGTGGGATAGCCCTCGCTGTCCAGCAGGAAATTTTCCCGTCCAGCCCAAACGTCTACAGAGTCAATGCCCACATAGAAGGGGACATCTCCCATAATCTGAATGTTTTTGCTGTGGGCATAGTCCCTCACCCGGTTCCACTGGCGTAAAAATTCATATTGCAAAAAGGCCTGATATCCGGCTTCTGTTTCCAATTCCGGGGAAAGCACTTGCTTCGTTTGAGGCCAGTCCCGCTGTTCTTTGGGCCATTCCAGCCAGCAGCGGTTGGAGTTTGCTTTTTTCATAGCGCGAAATACGCAGTATTCCCGCACCCAGTCCTGTTCGGCAAAAGCCTCGTATTCCGCGTCCGGGGTAAAGGAGGCGTAAGCTTTTTTGAGCCATGATTCTTTTTGGGCCCGCACAGTTTCATATTTTACCCGTGGGGATTCGTTTTCTTCTGTGAGAAGGGGTTCTGTCAGCAAGCCTTCTTCGGCCAGCGTTTCCAGACTGATGTACAATTCGTCTCCAGCTCGGGAGGAATAGGGCTGGTAGGGGGAGTTTCCATAGCCAGTGGGATTCAGGGGCAGAATCTGCCAGATGGTAATGCCGTTTTCGGCCAAAATATCAATCCAATCCAGCGCCGGTTGTCCCAAATCCCCCACCCCATGCGGGGTGGGAAGGGAGGAAACAGCCAGCAGGATGCCTGTTTGTTTCATATGATTTCTCCTTACAGATGCCAGATATCGTCGTTATATTCCTGGATGGTACGGTCAGAGGAGAAAAATCCGGCTTTAGCGATGTTTACCAGTGATTTTTTCGCCCAGGCTTTCCGGTCTTCATAGTCCATCAGCATTTTTTCCTTGACGGCAATGTATTCCTTCAAATCGAGCAGCGTCATGAACCAGTCTTTGCCCACAATTTCCTTGTACAGGCGGCACAGGGCGTATACATCTCCGATACGGATCATCTTTTTGTCGATAATAAAGTCTACCAGTTCAGCGATTTCCGGGTCGGAATCATAGATGGCAGCGGAAGAATAGCCGTGGGTGGCGTACAGGTCAATCACTTCGTCGGAGCTCTTACCGAAGGTGTAGATGTTTTCCTTTCCTACCAGTTCACCAATTTCCACGTTGGCGCCATCCTCGGTTCCCAGTGTGACTGCACCGTTCAGCATGAACTTCATGTTGCCGGTGCCCGAGGCTTCCTTGGAGGCCAAACTGATTTGCTCGGAAATGTCGCAGGCAGGGATGACCTTGGCAGCCTTGGTCACGTTGTAGTTTTCAATCATGACCACTTTGAGCCAATCCCGCACGTCGGGATCGTTATCGATGATCTGTCCCAAACACATGATAAAGTGAATAATATCCTTGGCAATGGTGTAGGCGGGGGCAGCCTTTGCGCCGAAGATCATGGTGATGGGGCGGGGCGGCAGGTGGCCTGCTTTGATTTGCAGATATTTATATACGGCATACAGGGCGTTCATCTGCTGGCGCTTGTATTCGTGCAGGCGCTTTACCTGAATATCAAATACGGACTCGGTGTTGAGCACAATTCCCTGCGTCTCTTTGAGATAGCCGGCAAGCTCTTCTTTGTTTTCCTGCTTAATAGCCAGCAGCTTTTCCAGGACAGTTTCGTCATCCGTAAAGGAAAGCAGCTTTTCCAGCTCCATCGCATCGGTCTTAAAGCCGGGGCCGATGAGGCTTTCTACATAAGCAGCCAAATTGGGGTTGCAGTGAAGCAGCCAGCGGCGGAAGGTGATGCCGTTGGTCTTGTTGTTGAATTTTTCGGGATAGAGCTCATAGAAGGGATGCAGCTCGGACTCTTTCAGAATTTCGGTGTGCAGGGCAGCCACTCCGTTGACGCTGTAACCAAAATGAATGTCGATGTGAGCCATATGCACCCGGTTATCTTTATCGATAATGGCCACTCTGGGGTCGTCGGAGATTTTTTTCGCCCGCTCGTCCAGCTCCTTGATGATGGGCATAAGCTGGGGCGCGACCTTCTCGATAAAGGCGGCGGGCCACTTTTCCAGTGCTTCGGCCAGAATGGTGTGATTGGTATAAGCGCAGGTCAGGCTAACTTCTTTCACAGCCTCATCCATGCTCAGTCCCTCTTTTACCAGCAGGCGAATGAGCTCGGGGATAATCATGGTGGGGTGGGTATCGTTAATCTGTACTGCTACATACTCATGCAGGTGAGCAAGATCGCCGCCGCGCTCTTTGGTCTCTTTCAAAATCAGCTGGGCGGTGCTGCTCACCAGGAAGTACTGCTGGTACACCCGCAGCAGGCGGCCGGCATCATCGCTGTCATCGGGATACAGGAACAGGGTCAGGTTGCGGGGAATGTCGGTTTTGTCAAAGGAAATGCCATCGCCAATCAGGGATTCATCCACAGTGGGGGAATCAAACAGATGCAAGGCATTGCGGCGTCCCTGGTATCCGGGCACACAGATGTCATACATGATGGAATCCATAGTAAACCCGCCAAACTCCACTGTAAAGTGGACACCGGTATCGGTGAGCCAGCTATCGGAAGACATCCAGGGGTTCTTGACTTCCCTCTGATAGTTATTTTCAAGCTTCTGATAGAAAAGGCCGTCATGATAGTTCAGTCCGGCACCGTCTCCGCACAGGTTCAGGCTGGCAATGGAGTCCAGGAAGCAGGCGGCCAGACGGCCAAGACCACCGTTGCCCAGAGAAGGCTCATTTTCGGATTCTTCAATCTCTGTCAGCTCATGGCCATAGCGGTGGAGCAGCTCACGGGCCTCGTCGAACAGCCCCAGATTGATGAGGTTATTGGACAGCAGCTTGCCGATGAGGAATTCGGCGGAAACATAATACAGCTTGCGTTTTCCTTCGTTTACGGGCATATCTGCCATTTTATCACGGGTGAAATACAACAGGGCAATATAAATTTCCCGGCTGTCAGCGGTTTCCAGTGTCTTTTCAAATTTTTCTTTGAGAATTTTCTGCAATGCCTGTTCCATCATCGTTGTCTCCTCTCAGATTTCAAAATTAATTTTTTCCAGCTGTTCTGCTACCCGAAGCAGTTCTCCAATACTCCATGCCTGGGCAAAGCAGCCACGGGAAACGGTTGGGTTTTCACCGTCGTATATTTCAGGCAGTTGTCCGGCACAGCCCTCGCGCAAAGCGGAAACCAGAGCTTCCATCTGGGTTCGCACCCGTTGGGCAGCTTCTCCTGAACAACCATGTACCTTTAAATATGCCAGATAATAGGCTCCGAGCGGGAAGGGCCACACAGTTCCCTGATGATAGGCAAGATCCCGCTTTTCCTGGGGCCCACCATAGGTTGGATGAAATGCGGGGTCCTGTGGGTCCAGTGTGCGTAGTCCCAACGGAGTGTAGAGCGCTTTTCCAACAGCCTCTACCACTTGCTTTTCCTGTTCGGGGGTCAGCATGGTGAAAGGCATCGATACTGCCCAGATTTGATTGCATCGAAGCTGTTCTTCATCAGATTTCCCCGAAAGGACATCCCGAAGGTATCCCTTTTCTTCTATCCAGAAAGCTTTGCGGAAGGAGCTCTTGACTTTGTCAGCCAACTCGCGGTACTGGCTGCCGTCTTTTCCAGCTGCATGAGCCAGTGCATCCATGATGCAGGCGGCGTTGTACCAGTAAGCGTTAATCTCTACCGGCTTGCCGTGCCGTGGGGTAGGCAAATGCTCCCCGACACGCACATCCATCCAGGTGAGCTGTTCCAGCCCTTCTCCGGCAGAGATCAGCCCATCTGTATCCATATAAATGTGGTATTCCGTGCCTTTCTGGTAGCGATCCATAATCCGCTCCATCACGGGATAAGCCTGCCGGACGAAAGCATCGTCTTCGGTATACTGGTGATATAAATAGACACAGTTGATAAACAGCAGCGCTGCGTCTACGGTATTATACAGAGGTTCGTTTTCTCCTTCGGGGAAGAGGTTGGGCATCAGGCCATCCCGTTCATTTTCCATAAAGGTGTACAGGATGCTTCTGGCCTCTTCATACCGCCCAGTGGAAAGGGTGCAGCCAGGCAAAGCAATCATGGTATCCCGACCCCAGTCGGTGAAAAAGGGGTATCCTGCCAAAATGGTACTGCCGCCGGTAGAATCCCTGCGGGAGATAAAGGCATCTGCGCTTTCAGCCAGCTGGCGGGCCAGGGGGCCTTTCAGGCCGCAGCGCTGCAGAAGATTGACTCTTCGATGCTGTGCCCGATGAAGTACATCTTCAAAACAGCGCGGTTCTTCCTCCAGAGAAAACACCACTTCCAGCAGGCCGGTATAGCCAGCGGGGATTTCTTTTTCTATGGAAAGCATCGCCGCAGCTGTGCCGGTGGGGCGGCGCCCATCACAATCGTCATAGGAATAAAAAAGGGTTTCATACTGTAAGGCTTCCTGCCGGAGCAGCGCATTGGATGCAATATGCAGCTTGATGCCAGCGGATTCTACGGTATCCCCTGAAAGAGAAAATTTCTGCTCTGGAAAAAGGTCTTCTCCTTTTGAGACGAATTGCATCCACGGCCGAACTCGCAGTATACAGTGGGTTCCACTTTCATTGACAATCTTGTACCGGACGGCTACAATGTTCTGTTCCCAATCCATCACGATATACTTTTCGACTTGCGCGCCTTGATATTGAAAATACCATTTTGGTAAGCCGTCTACTTCCATAAAAGACAGGTATTTCCAGCCGTTTTCCGATTCTTTTTCTGCAAACTGCTGTGTAGAAAGAAAAACTTCCTGTTCTCCTACGGTCAGGATTTCCTGTAACCGATGCACTACATTCCAACGATGGTTGGGGGCTTGCGTACAGGCCATGAGCAGTGCGTGGTCGTTTCTTGCAGCTTCTCCGGCAATGGTCATAGAGGAAAAGCCGCCAAGGCCGTTGGTCAGCAGCCAGCTGCTTTCCCGACTCCGTTCCAATCCAGAAAAGTCATGTTTTCCATAGAGAAATTTCATGGGGATCCCCCGTTTACTAAGGTTATTTTTTGCCCAGAATGACAGATGAAACCGGAGCGGCTTCCAACTGTGTTACAGGATGTTCTTTTTGCCAGAGAAAACTGTTTTCTCCGTCTGCCAACAGAGACCACTCCCCATCCAGCGAAAGTGGCTGGGGTTTTCTGGAGGCATTATATACAATCAGAATCTGCTTCCAGCTGCCGCCGGTGTTGTCCAGCAGTACCTGTATACATCCAGGACGCAAAATTTGACTTTGAAGTACCCGCTCCCGTGCAGATTCAGATTTGTCACAGAGAGAGGGCAGCGTTTTCCGAAGAGCAAAAAGTCCCCGGTAATATTCGGCCAGCTCGTGATTTTTCCATGCCCGTTCCCAATCTAACCGATTCAGAGAAATAGGTGATTGATAAGAGTTGGGGCAGCCCAGCTTGGTGCGGGCGAATTCTTCTCCAGAAAGCAGGAATAACCGGCCCTGGCAGGTAAAGCATACTGCGGCTGCCAGACGGTTTGCCCGCAGTATGTCCGGCGTAAAGCGGTTGTATTGTTTTTGAGAGTCCATGGTAAATACCAGCTTATCCCACAATGTCATATCATCATGGCACGAAAGATAATTGATAATTTGTGACGGAGCAGCGGCAGAAAATTTTCGATATTTTCCACACCAACCGGTTACACTGTGCAGGATATCGCTTTCTTTTCGACGGCCTTTATTTACAAACCCTCTGCTGGTGTGTTCCATCACAGAACCCTTTACGGCATCGCGTATGCCGTCGCAAAAGGCACCGATCTCAGTGTCCATTTCGGCGAGATGTTTTTTATCTGCCGGAACAAATCTTCTGGCCATGGCACTCTCACCGGCAGACCAGGGTTCTCCAAATACCAGTTTTTCCCCGCGTCCCCATCGGGCATCCAGCTCTTTTCGAATGGTTTCCATCAGCCGGGTATCCAACAGCCCCATCAGGTCAAAACGGAATCCGTCCATGTGGTATTCTTCTGCCCAATAGAGAACAGAATCAATAATATACTGCGCACACATAGAGCGTTCAGAAGCGATATCATTGCCGCAGCCTGAGCCGTCAGAGATGGTTCCGTCTGAATATTGCCTGTAATAATACCCTGGTACAGTACGCTCCAGCCAGGAATCACGGCGATATGTGTGGTTATACACGACATCCATGATGACACGGAACCCATTTTGATGCAGCGATTGCACCAGTTCTTTTAATTCCCGGATGCGCACCTCTCCGTGTGTTGGGTCAGTAGAATAAGACCCTTCCGGTACATTATAATTTACCGGGTCATAGCCCCAGTTAAAGCTGCTTTCCGGATTTCCTTCGTCAACAGAGCCAAAGTCAAAAACCGGCATTAACTGTATATGGGTAACGCCGAGCTGCTTCAACCAGGCGATTCCGGTAGGGTGAAGCCCGTCGTTTTGCAGGGTAGTGTCAGCATAGGAAAAGGCTTTGTATTTTCCCCGGACTTCTGGCGGGAAACCGCCACTTTCTGCCCACGAAAATTCCCGCACATGGACTTCGTAAATGATGTCTTCCGGCTGCCTGCGCGGTGGGACGTCGTTTTCCCAGCCCTCCGGATTGGTTCGGGAAAGGTCGATGACCATACTTCTTTGCCCGTTGATTCCACAGGCTTTTGCATAAGGGTCAGCTGTTTCACGCGGGATTCCATCTGCGGCAACCAGAAAATCATAATAAACGCCATCCAGGTTTTCAGAGGTCTCCCAGTGCCAAACACCTTTGGCGCCTGGAGCCATAGGCGTTCTAAAATAGGCTTCGCACCCATGGCCTTTTTGGTATAGCCGCAGCTCTGCCGCACGGGCTGTAGGGGCCCACAGCCGGAAGGTGGTTCCCTCCCGGCCGCAGAAAGCCCCCAAATCGTGCCCGTTGTAGTGGTAAGCTTTGGCAAATTTTATACTGTTGAATTTTTGTTGTTTAAAATCTGCCATTTCTGTCTCCCGTCAGCCTTTTACTGCACCGGCCATACCGTCTACATAGTATTTTTGCAGCTTGAGGAACAGCAGGGCAATCGGGATGGAAATGAGCACTGCACCGGCAGCAAAGCAGGTATACCAGCTGTCGATATATTCTTTTTCGAGCATCTTCCAAAGTCCAATCGCTACGGTGTACTGGTCAGAGTTCGCGCGGCAGATGACTTTTGCGAAAATGAAGTCCACCCACGGGCCGATAAAAGCCGTCAGAACGGTATAGATGACAATGGGCTTGCTGAGGGGAAGAGTGATTTTGGTGAAAATCTGACCGCGGGTGCAGCCGTCAATGAGGGCCGCTTCGTCGATGGCATAGGGGGTGGTATCAAAGAAGCCCTTTGCAATCTGGAAGCTCAGCGCTGCGCTGCCGGAATAGCAGAGAATCAGGGCCAGACGAATCATGGAGCCCTCGCTGAGACCCACTGCTTTCAGGATGAAGTACACGGCAATCATGGACATAAAGCCCGGGAACAGTCCCAGCACCATGGCCATGTTCATGAAGGGCTTACGCATCCGGAAACGGATGCGGGACAGGCAATAGGAAGCGGACAACACATAGAAGCTGGAGAGAATACAGGAGCAGATGGCGATAATCAGGGTGTTCATGAACATCTGAGGGAAGTTGAGCACCGTGGTATCGGTAAACAGCCGGATGTAGTTGTCAAAGGTAAAGGACTGGGGGAAGAAGGTGGAAACATAAGAGCCTTTTTCCGCCCGGAAGCTGGTCATGACTACCCACAGCACCGGGAATACCCAGATTGCAGCCAGAATGGCCAGAACCGTATGTACAATAATATTGTTGCGAAGCTTTGCTGCTTTTGCACTCTTTTTCTTTGCCATGATTAAAATCCTCCTTCCTCTTTGTAGGACTTGCTGTGACGATAGGTGACCAGTGCGCCGATAGACAGGATGATAAAGGTAAGAATACCAACGACAGCACCCACATTATAATACTGCTTATCTACCGTCAATTTATAAAGCCAGGTAACCAGCAGATCTGTGCTTCCTGCGGTGGAAGAAAGGTTGGTAACCGGGTCGCCGCCAGAGAGCAGATAGATCACGTTGAAGTTGTTGACATTGCCGGTAAAAGCTGCGATCAGATAGGGGGTCGTAACATAGAACATATAGGGAAGGGTAATGTGGATGAAAGTCTTCACCGGTCCGGCACCGTCCACGGTAGCTGCCTCATAAATATCGGCGGGAATGTTCTTGAGAACGCCGGTGAGCTGCAGCAGGGTGTAGGGAACACCCACCCAGATATTGATAATGATGACGGTTACACGAGCCCATGTGGGATCGGTAAAGAAAGGAAGGCTGGCATCGGGTGCGATGACGCCAAGACTGCGCAGCAGGACATTCACAGCGCCTTCCGGCTGGAGCATGGTGCGCATAATCAGCAGAGAAACAAACATGGGCACTGCGCTGGAAAGAACAAAGCAAAAACGCCAGAAGCTTTTGGCATGGGTTTCCTTGCGGTTGATAACGATGGCGAGAATCATACCAAAGAAATAGTTGGTAAAGGTGGCGAACACAGCCCAGATAAGAGTCCATACCAGCACAGACCAGAAGGTGCTGCCCAAAACGCTGTTGGAATCAAACAGTGCTGCAAAGTTTTCCAATCCTACCCAATCAAACAGAACCAGATGGTTTCCAATTTTGCTATAGTTGGTGAAAGCCATGCAGATCATAAAGATCAGAGGCAGAATGGTCAGGGCTGTGATGAAGAACATCGGGGGCCCCATGAGCAGCCGATGAATGTTTTCGTCAAACAGTGTGCGGATATCTTCGATGAAGTTGTTGACATGACGCCCCTCTTTTGCGAAGCATTCTGCCCGATAAGCACTTTTGAGAGTACCGCGCCAAATCCAGAACATAATCAGGCTGATCAGGATGGTTGCGATACCATACAGCAGAAGCAGAACAGATTGATCGCCCTGGGTGTACAAATATACCTGCAATTCTTCATTCCATACTTCTTCCTGTTCCACACTTCCCAGTGTGATCAGCATTTGCAGGTTGTAAAAACCGTATTGAATCATGAACCAGATATATGCAATTTCTGTCAGGAGAAAGAGAGCGCCTTTGATAAACTGCCTGTGGACGAGATTTCCCAAACCCATAACCAGCGCGGAAGCCCGGGTTTCTGTTCCGCCCAACCGGAGGGCGTTAATACAGGTATAAGAGGTTACGCCTTCCATATTTTTCCGTTTCATAATACCACCTCGTTTTGTCAAATTCCGTCGCTGTTCATAGCGTCTTCCATTGCCTGGGTCTGTTCAGCAGCATTTTCTTTCGTAACATCACCGTTACGGATTGCTTTACCCATATTTTCCACCGGAGTCCAGCAGTTGTTCATCTTGGAGACAAAGGGCTGGAGGATGGAGGTGAAGTTAAAGGTGTTGTTTTGTGCCTGTACCAGCGGGTCAGCGGCAATTTCCGGATCTTCCAGCAGCTCAGTATTGCAGGGGATTACGTTGCGAAGCTCATAGTGCAGCTGCTGTGCTTCGGCAGAACCGAGATACATAGCCAGCTCGATGGCCTGGACCATGTATTTGGTGTGAGTGTTTACGCCGATGGCCTTGGAACCTGCATAAGCATACATCTGCTTTTCTTCCCCATTGAGGGTGTAGGTTGGAAGAGCCGTGACGCCCATGTTATCTCCCAGAATCTCTTTGATGGCGTTAGCCTCCCAGGAGCCGGTAAACATGGCGTTGATACTTCCGTCGCGCATGCCGGCCAGGCCGGAACCGTCAGCATCGATTTTAAAGTTGGGATTTTCTACAAGGTCCAGCAGATATTCTGTGACCTCGGTGCCTTTTTCTCCGGCAAAATCTGCGCCCAATTCTTCTTGTGTTCCATCTCCAAAGAGGGTGCATCCGTTACCGAAATAAAAAGCCGGCAGATACCAGGAGTTGGTGAGCGGGAAAGAAACAACCCCTTTTTCCAGCATGGTGTCCAGGTTTTTCACATCTTCCTCGCTGAAAACACTCTTATCATAGAACATGTACCAGGTGTTGGTGGTGAAGGGGACACCGTAAATCTCTCCGTCCACCGTTAGAGAATCCAGCAGTTCCTCGCTGTTGGTGGCTTTCAGTTCCTCGGCATATTTTCCACCAAATTTTGCCAGAGCATTGGCATCACGCATGGTAGGAACGCCATCGTTGGGGAACATAAACACATCTGCACTGGCGTCCGGGTCCTGAGCAACCGCTACACCGGCGCCGGCTTCATCAGCTACACCATATACGAATGTGATGTCCCATTCCGGATGAAGCTCTGCAAATTTTTCACAGCAGGTTTGCAGCCATTGCCCGCTGTCTTTGGACTGGTCCTCTGACGGTGACCAAACCATCAGACGAACCTTTTCCTGACCCTCGCTTGAGCCGGAAATAACGCTGCATCCTGTAAAACCGGTCAGCATCATCACGCCAGCACATAAAAGGGCGGCAAACTTTACCAATCGTTTTCCCATGACTTGAAGACCTCCTTGTTAATTGTTTCGTAAAGTTTCGCTATTAAAAATATACATCTTATTTTTTCTACAGTCAAGAATATTTTTTGCTTTTTTCCCTAATTCGTTGAGGTTGTACAAGGCTATTTTGCCGAAATTAGGGGAAATAACAAATCTTTTCCATGCATCACGCTTCTAAACTTTGCGAAACACGATAAAAATACAAAAACAACGTTTGCCTTTTTGATATTGTTTCTTTATAATGAAGATAGAAATACCCTTGAGGTGGAAGGAGGCCTTCGGTTTGACCCGAATTGAAGATATTGCAAAAAAGCTGGAAGTCTCAAAAAGCACGGTTTCCAAGGCTCTTAACGGTGCTCCTGACGTGAGCGAAACATTACGAAAAACAGTTCTTGAAACGGCAGTGGAGCTTGGCTATTCACGTTCTACCAGAAAACGCGGAGCAAAACAGCTGTGTATTTTCATTAAAAACATGGCATATGACAGCCCAAGTGATTTCGGACATGATATTATTATTGGTTTTCGAAAAATGGCGGAACCGGCAGGCTTTATTGTCGCAATTGAAGAACTGGATGACCATCTGCAAAAACACAATCAATATGATGAATATATGCTCCAGCGAAATTATGTAGGAGCATTGTTTCTGGGGCTTTCGCTTTCAGATGAGTGGCTGCACCAGCTGCGTACCAGCCAGACGCCTGCCGTGCTGCTGGATAACTATGTGAAAGCGAACCCGAATGTTGCCTACATTGGTGTAGATAATAGCGAGGGGATGAATTTGACAGTTTCTTATTTAAAAGGGCTGGGGCACCGCAAGATTGGTTATCTCAGCGGCGCGCTTGGCTCGTATATCAATCAGATTCGTTACAGTGCCTTTTTTCATGCTCTGCGTAAATATGGGCTTTCAGATGACCCGGCTTTAGGAGGAAACGCCTATCTGTTTTCGGAATGTCTGCAAAAGCATCTGCCCCGCCTGCTGAAACAGGGAGTAACAGCAATTGTATGCAGCCATGACTTGCTGGCGCATACGGTGATGATTTACTGCCAGGAATTGGGACTGCGTGTTCCCGAAGATATCAGTATTGTCGGATTCGATGATCTTCCTTTATGTTCTTATACGATCCCTCCCATGACAACTGTGCAGCAGAATCGAACAGAAATTGGCCGAAGTGCTTTTTATGCACTTTCAAGCCTAATGGCAGGTACACCAATCAGTACGCTGCTTTTGCATGCACAACTGATGAAACGGCAGTCAACAGCAGTTGTTCCAGAGATACCTCCAGTTAAAAAATTGATGGTATCACATAATGCCTTTTCTATAAGTGATGAAAAAATTTAATTTTTATATTGTTCTTTGCTTGTATCTCTAAGGAAAAATCCGAAGGTTTTCGAGTTATGGATAAACATGAAAAAGTGGAGCCGCTTTCTGTAAACGGCTCCACTTTTTTATTTACTCTTTTGTATTATGCGAACGGCGAATAGCATTGTCTTGAAATCGAAAAATTTGAGGATGATGTCGGGATTGAGTGTATTCAAATAAAACACCGTCACTGTTATATACCTGATTGCTGACAACGGCCAGGCAATTGTAGCTGCCCATTTCCAACCATTCGAAATCGAGCTGTGTGGCCATTTCTACGGTAATGGTGCGCTTGCTGGTAATAATAGTCATGTGCAGCGTGCCTTCCAGATATTCATACAAAGAACCTTCGGCAATCTTCCTTGTTAATTGCGGCATACATTCTTTCAGAAGATAGCTGTGGTTGAAAATCAGGGGAATCCCATTCACGTCATGGATACGCTGCAAATAGAACAGCTCTGTTCCCACTGCAAACCCGGTTTGTACAGAAATTTTTCTATCTGCAATGCAGGGTTCAAAGCGCACCACTCGGGTGGCAGTTTTTTGGCCTGTACGGTTTGAAGTCTCACGAAATGATTCAATAACCCCCATGGTGTAGGAAGAAGGTTCGATTGGCTGGAAAATATTGCAAACCCCCCAGCCTTGGCGCGTCTGAACATACCCTTCACGCACCAGTTCAGAGATCGCACGGCGCACGGTATTTCTCGAACAGGAAAATTCTACAATCAACGTGTTTTCTGAAGGAAGCAGCTGGCCTACCGGGTATTCTCCGGATTCGATGCGCTTTTTCAATACAGAATAAATATGAGCAAATTTCTGACGCGGCGTAAAGACTCCTCCTTGCTCAAACAAGTTTGTAACAATTTATTTTATCATTATTGAAACCTGGTATCAATTGAATTTATTTGTAATCCTTTGATTTGTATATATGTCTAAAAAATATAAATATGTTCGTTGATTTTTACTGGTTGACTTGTTTAAACAAGTATAGTAAACTTTGGGTAAAGACAGCATCGCAAATGGGTATGATAATGAAAATAAAGGAGGAGCTGTTTATGGCAAAATATCAGTCTGATGTACAGTCATTATTGACGTATATCGGGGGAAAAGAGAACATCCAGGCGGTTTCGCACTGTATGACGCGCATGCGTTTTGTACTGGTGAACCCGGCAAAGGCGGATGTAAAGAAGATTGAACAGATTCCGGCGGTAAAGGGGACTTTTACCCAGGCCGGACAATTCCAGGTTATTATCGGAAATGATGTAGCCATCTTTTATAACGAGTTTACCGCGTATGCAGGCATCGAGGGAGTCAGTAAAGAGGCTGTCAAAGCAGCGGCAAAAACCAATCAGTCCTTGCTGCAGCGTATTATGGGCACTTTGGGCGAAATTTTTGCCCCGATTATTCCGGCACTGATTTGCGGCGGCTTGATTTTGGGTTTCCGGAATGTAATCGGTGAAATCAACTTCTTTAATGGCGGTACGCAGAGCCTGGCAGATGTATCCACTTTCTGGTCTGGCGTATACAGTTTTCTCTGGCTGATCGGAGAAGCCGTGTTCCATATGCTTCCGGTAGGAATCGTCTGGTCGATCACAAAAAAATGGGCGGCACACAGATTTTGGGCATTATTCTCGGCTTGACACTGGTTTCCCCTCAGCTGCTCAATGGTTTTTCTGTGGCAACCGCAGAAGAAATTCCAGTGTGGGATTTCGGCTTTGTCCAGGTGCAGATGATCGGTTATCAGGGGCAGGTAATTGCCGCAATGCTGGCCGGCTTTGTACTGGTTTATCTTGAAAAATTCTTCAAGAAGCATTGCCCCGAAGTAGTCAGTATGATTGTGGTTCCTTTCTGTTCGTTGGTTCCGGCTGTGATTATCGCTCATACCATCGTAGGCCCGATTGGCTGGAAGATTGGCGATGCCATTGCTTCGGCAGTTTATATGGGACTTACTTCCAGCGTAAAGTGGCTGTTTGCAGCGGTGTTTGGATTTGTCTATGCACCGGTTGTGATGACCGGCCTGCACCACATGACCAATGCAATCGATTCGCAGCTCGTAAACCTGTATCAGGGCACCAACCTTTGGCCAATGATCGCGCTTTCCAATATTGCACAGGGCTCTGCGGTTTTGGCAATGGCCGTTCTGCAAAAGAAAAATGAGCGTGCACAGCAGGTCAACATCCCCGCTTGTATTTCCTGCTATCTGGGCGTTACAGAGCCCGCTTTGTTCGGTGTAAACCTGAAGTATGTTTTCCCGCTGGTGTGCGGCATGATTGGTTCAGCTGCTGCAGCCGTTATCTCTATCGGAAGCGGCGTGATGGCTTATTCTATCGGTGTAGGCGGCCTGCCTGGAATTCTCTCTATCAAGCCGGAATTCTGGCTCAGCTTCCTGCTGGCAATGGCTGTTGCGATTGTCGTTCCTTTCTTCCTGACTCTTCTGGTGGGCAAAAAGAAGCTTCCTGCATCGAAGCGCGTCACAGTGCAGGAACAGGCTGTGGAAACAGCTGCAGAACCTGCCGCTGAAAAATCCGATGGCAGCGTACAGGCAGCCGCTCCTGAACTGAAAGCGCCCCTTTCAGGAAAGGTGATTCCCCTCTCCGAGATTCCCGATGAAGTGTTTTCACAGGGGATTCTGGGCGATGGCCTTGGCATTGAACCCAGCGGAAATGTGGTGCTGGCTCCGGCAGAGGCTACGATTTGTTCCGTGATAGAAGACAGCAAGCATGCCTGCGGCCTGCATCTGGATAATGGTATGGAAGTATTGATCCATGTGGGGGTCGATACGGTTTCCATGAATGGCGATGGATTCCAGCTGCATGTAAAAGTAGGCGACCGTGTACATGTTGGCGACAAGCTCATTACCTTTGATCCCGATAAAATCCGCAAGGCTGGACATCCTACCACCACTGCATTTTTGATTACAGACCCGGTGGACTGCACCCCTGAATTTTTGACGGGAATCGAGGCCATAGCAGCAGAAACAACCGTTGTGCGTTATTAAGTGAGGCGAATATGATGCAGGATTTTAAGAAAAGTGTTGTATATCAGATTTATCCCAAATCCTTTTTGGATAGCAACGGAGACGGCACTGGAGATCTGCGTGGTGTGATTCAAAAACTGGCATATCTGAAAGAGCTGGGTGTAGATTATATCTGGCTGACCCCGTTTTTTGTATCTCCTCAGAATGACAATGGCTATGATGTGGCTGATTATCGTGAAATCGACCCGATTTATGGTACTATGCACGATTTTGAAGAGCTGGTATCCGAAGCCGATAAATATGGAATCCGGATTATGCTGGATATGGTATTCAACCACACTTCTACCAGCCACCGGTGGTTTCAGAAAGCACTGGAAGGCGATCCGGTTTGTCAGGACTATTATATTTTCCGAAAAGGAAAAGACAACGGCGGGCCTCCAACCAACTGGGAAAGCAAATTCGGTGGCAGCGCGTGGGAATATGTTCCAAAGCTGGATCGTTATTACCTGCATTTGTTCGATAAAACCCAGGCGGATTTGAACTGGGAAAATCCCGCAGTGCGCCGCGAAGTGCAGGATATCGTGCGCTTCTGGATGGGAAAAGGCGTGAAGGGGTTCCGCTTTGATGTGGTTAACCTCATCAGCAAGGGAGAGTATCAGGATGACGAAGTGGGGGATGGACGGCGCTTTTATACGGATGGCCCCCGTATCCACGAATTTTTGCAGGAACTGAACCGTGAAAGCTTTGGGCAGGACCCGGAAATCATCACGGTGGGTGAAATGTCCTCTACTTCTATGGAAAATTGCTTCCGATATGCCGGCGCCGAGAGTGGTGAGTTATCGATGGTTTTCTCGTTCCATCACTTAAAGGTGGACTTTATGGGGAATGAGAAATGGGTCCTCGTGCCAGCTGATTTTGGAAAATTGAAAGAAATCCTTTTTTCGTGGCAGCAGGGAATGGCGCAGCATAATGCATGGAATGCCGTATTCTGGTGCAATCACGACCAGCCCCGTGTTGTTTCCCGGTTTGGGGATGAAAGGGAGTACTGGAAAGAGTCTGCCAAAATGCTTGCCGGAGTGATACACGGCATGCGCGGAACACGGTATATCTATCAGGGTGAAGAGCTGGGCATGACCAACGCCAATTTCAACCGGCTGGAACAGTACCGCGATGTCGAGAGCCTGAACCATTTCCAGATTTTGCGCGATAAAGGAATGAGTGAAGAAAGCATCTATGCGATTCTGAAAGTCCATTCACGTGATAACAGCAGAACCCCCATGCAGTGGGATACGACATGCAACGGCGGTTTTACTTCCGGGAACCCGTGGATTGCAGTCAATCCCAATTATGCTTCTATCAATGCGGCTTCCCAGACGGAAGACCCGGCCTCCATCTTCTCGTATTATAAAGCTTTACTCCAGCTGCGCAAGAAATACGATGTCTTCGCGTTTGGCGATTTTACGCCGCTTGACCAACAGTCCGATTCTGTATTGGCCTATTGCCGCAATTGGAAAGATGAGACACTGCTCTGTATCAACAATTTTTATCGCAAACCCTGTGTCTGGAACTGCCCGATATCGCTGGAAGGTTATCAGGTATTGCTTTCCAATTATTCGGACACCAACCCGCAGCAGCAATATCATCTTCGCCCTTATGAATCAGTATTGCTGATAAAACGATAAGAAGTTTTTTAACCAACAAGCTCTTATAAGTTCACCATCAAAACCCAGAAATACCCTTTCTACGAAAATAGTAGAAAGGGTATTTCTGCTTTCGGCTCAATGATTCAAAAAACCGGAGTGACGTTATTCTGGTGTGCAGTGCGTGTTACTTGCCTGGCCGTTGGAATCCCGCTCACTCACAGTATCCAGGTAGTCTATTGGGTATATCCCCTGACCTGGACTTTGAGCTCTGCGGCGTTTTTCGTATATTACAAGAAAGCCAACTGGGCTGGAATTTGATTTTACATTGATTTTCAATCATAAAAACTCCCGTTCAATTTTGAGTTGAACGGGAGTTTTTTATACATCCAAAATACGAAAAGAAAAAGGCCACGGCCAGCGATGAACTGGTCGTGGCTAAAAGCAGCCGCAGAATAAAGAGGCTTAGGGTGCTGTATCGGCAATATGTGAATCATAAAATATGTTTCTGTATTCCCGCATGGAATTGAAAAATTGATACTCAATTCTGTTACAGTCCAGCACCAAGTGAAATTTATCCAAATACTGACGATTCCACTGATTGATGAATTGATACAAATCATTCCATTCCTGCGGGGTATAGAAACCGGGCTTATAATAAGCAAGAGTGCAATGCAGTGTCAGCGGATAGGGAAGAGAGCGTACTTCCTCCAAACATTCATACATTCTCTGAATCGTGTCGTGATCCTTTTCACACACTGGCGCAAAAAGCATGACGATAGAGCTGGAAACCATACTTATCATGCCCTTTGCAGATAAATGGACCTGTCCCTGGCCCGTGATATAAGAAAGCTTTTCATACATTTGCGATGAATGGGATTTTATCACTGATTGAATATCCTGATATCCAGAAGAAGCATGGAGGTCATGAAGGGTAATATGCATGGTATCTACCGGGAGTGGTTCTGATAACATTTCTCCTGATAGACGATACAGAGATGACTGTAGTTTTCCCAGAAATTGCTTGCTGTCCTCTGGAAGCTGAAATACAACAGTATCTCCGTAAAAAGGCCGGAAGGAACCGTCAGCATGGAATTTCTGCTGCAATCCGCAGGCCGTTGCCAGAGGTTCCTTTTCTGGTGGAAAACCGGCTCGGCAAGAGAGCAGTTCCATAATCCGATTCTGATAAACGGAATAGTTTTCTTTATGAATTGTTTTATTTTCCAAGCAGTTTGCTCCTTTCCAACTGTCAGTGTGGAATATAACCACAGTCCATATATTTTTCTCCCAGATACCATCAAGAGAACAGATATATTTGTTGGTTTGGCAGTCATGGTAGAGATCGTCTGCCAGCTCTGTAATACAGAGAGAAGTTCCAGATGTTCCGTGTATTTTTAGGAATTGCCTGTAACAGAAGTCTGCGTCTGATATCAGTCCCGATAACTGTTCCAGATATACGAGGAATATTATCCCATAATTCCATACTTTATTTACCTGACTCTGCAAGCTCAGCGCGTACTTTCATCAATATCTTTCCCAAATGATTTTCGCCTTCTCCGGTATTCAAATCGATTCCCCAAAAAGTATCATGCCAGGTATTGCCTTCTTCCAGGATCATATTACCGGTTGCCAGCAGCTGCTGTTTTAACCCTTCATTCTGGGTAAATTTAGCCCGAACAATTTCTTCCATGATTCCGACTTTCACGTCTTCCCAGTCGGGGCGAAGAGGAACCTTTCGTCCCAATCGCTTCGCATTGCTGGAACCCAACGCAGTAAAAGCGAGCTTATCTTCGGGCTGCACGCTCTTCTGAGCCTGAAATGCCGCTTCATTGTTCAAATAGGTTAAGCCTTCATAGGTGATAGGTGCGTCCCAAAAATTACTCAAAAATCTGTATTCATCGCGAAAAGCAGGAATAGTGGGCTTTTTTAGCAGACCATTTTTTTGCAGTAATGTCCAGACACCGGCATGACAAAGAAACTCTGCACTGGGGTCTCCAAAGCGAAGCTTGTCGCGAACAGCAGAAGAACTGATTCCCTCAATACCTTCCGGCGATTCAATCACCAGAAAACGATCTTGATAACGCTGCAAAAAAGGATGGGTTTCAATAGCGGCTGTGGGATTTTCTCCGTCCCTCCTGATGGTTATAATGGAAAAC
Source organism: uncultured Clostridia bacterium (assembly GCA_946484175.1). Classification (GTDB taxonomy): domain Bacteria; phylum Bacillota; class Clostridia; order Oscillospirales; family Acutalibacteraceae; genus Heritagella_A. The sequence goes on along the minus strand of CAMLSX010000017.1, from coordinate 4,080 downwards.
CGTTCCAAAAAATCCCGGATACGGTGCCATCTGGCGATGATCTCCACCTTGTCCCCACCGGCCAGAAAATACAGCTTTGCTTCAGGATACTGTGCCTGTACCGCTTCCATGGTTTCGTATGTGTATGCCTTTTCCGTGCGATGAAATTCCAAATCATTTACCCCAAGCCGGGGATCATCTGCAGCCATCACCTGGAGCATTTGCAGCCGAAGCTGTTCCGAAAGCACTTCTTTTGGATGCTTAAGCTTCCTCATTTTATTTTGTACATAAGTGTGGGAGGATGGGACAAATACTCCATAATCAGCATTCAAAGCTTCCAGCGCTGCTATCAATATTTTCTGATGTGCCAAAGTCGGCGGATTAAAAGAACCGCCCATTACAACAATGCTTTTTGGGGGCTGCTTTTTCTCCTCTGATTTTTGCTTGTTATGATCCATATATTTCCTCCTTTTAAAGGAATACATCCATTCAATCCTCACCCAAAATAATAAAAAATAATTTCAGAAGATAATCCAAATGTTTACAAACTGCAAAAATGAATTTTTCTGTTTTCTCGTTTCAAATATCCCTTGTTTTGCTGCCTTTTCCAAAATCCAGATAACGATCCGCGGCTTTAAAAGATTCATCTGGAAAGCCTGTTTTCAGTGTTTTTTGTTAGCTCCACAAAATCGATGACTATTTTCATAAAATTTCTTTTTGGTTATTTCTATATTACATTATATATCTCAAAGAACCCTTTTTTCAAATATAAAGTTCATAATTTGTGAAAAAATATATAAGCTGAATCGCGGAGACATTGACAGCATTGCTGGCATGGGATCCATCGGAAAAATAGTTCTGGAAAATCGTATTAACAAATCGCCGCATTTGATTAGCAAGACTCTGAAAAATTAGCAGGCATACAGCGATAGATGCATAAACAATCGAATTGCAAACACAGAAGAATGGATAACAAGAAAGCGCCGCAAACCACGAAAAAGCGGCTTGCGGCGTCATTTTTTGGCACCCCCGGCGAGAATCGAACTCACAACTAACCCTTAGGAGGCCTGACCTATCCCCTTGAAGGGGTCTGCAATATCCGTTTCTTGCATAAAATCCGTATTTTTCAGGATTTATGGGTCAAAAACAAACTGTTTTCCGTAACTTTCGCAGATTTCACAGCAAGTCCTGAGCGTGTGGCACCACGCAGGGTGCCAAAAATGGCACCATTAAACGATCAGAACAGGTAACCTCATTACAAAACCGTCCGCGCTAACGCATGGAATGGTCAAAAATTGTAAAAAAACTTTCATCAAAATAATACACATGATATTATGATGAAAGTAAATGGAAATAAAGGTATTTTGCAACTTTAGGTGGAGCAGAACTTTTGCAAGTTTCGCTTCACCTATTGATTTTTCTCGTCACATACGATATAATTGACGAGAATAGATTATGGAGGTGACGAGATGCGCCATTTTGATTATACAGGTCTGGAAAATCGGACATGGGATAATGAGGTCATCAACTATCTGTCTCTCATTCATGAGTACAAAGGAAGACAATCCACATATACAAAACAGAAGCCGCAAGAGCTTGAGCGGTTGGTTGAGATCGCCAAGGTACAGAGTACCGAGGCATCCAACTCCATCGAAGGAATACGCACAACGGAGACCCGTCTGCGTCAGCTCATGAGCGAGCGCACAGCGCCCCGTAACCGTGACGAGAAAGAGATCGCAGGTTACCGCGACGCGCTGAACATCGTACATGAAAACTTCGATTATATTCCGCTGACACCGAATTATATTCTGCAGCTTCACAAGATATTGCTCAGCCATACCGATTCTGGCTTCGGTGGTAGCTTCAAGAATGTACAGAACTATATTAGCGCCACCAATGAAGCAGGCAAACGCTTCACCCTGTTCACACCCCTGGCGCCTTATGAAACACCGGAAGCCATGCAGGTGATCTGCGATGAATACAACCGCGCCATTGGCGAAGGTAAAGTGGATCCGTTGCTGATTATCCCCGTGTTTATTCACGACTTCCTTTGCGTCCACCCCTTCCTTGACGGCAACGGCAGAATGTCCCGTCTGCTTACAACCCTGCTGCTGTACCGCGCAGGTTATGAGGTCGGTAAGTATATCTCGCTGGAAGCTAAGATCGCAAAGAACAAGGATGCCTACTATGCAGCACTGGAGGATTCACAGGTTGGCTGGCACGAGCAGCAGGACGATCCCACTGCGTTCGTCAAATATCTGCTGAGCACCATCATCGCCGCATACCGCGACTTCGACGATCGCATCCAAATCGTTAGCCCCACTTCTCTCGATACCGTGAAAAACGCCATTGAAAACAAACTGGGCAAGTTCACAAAGAAGGAAATTCTGGAGTTGTGCCCCAGCCTTAGTGCATCTACTGTGGAGCGACATCTGAAAAAACTAACAGCAGATGGGTATATAGTCAAGCATGGTGCAGGCAAGAACACATCTTACGCTAAGAAGTAACGGGAGATGCTCGCGATGGATTCAAAATTTTTGCACAAAAAAGCAGCAAAAGGCAACGAAAATGTTGAGTTGGGAGAAACAACGATACTGCATACAAGCTCAAAAAGCGAGATCTCTCTAACACCTTTTTTATTAAGCATTCAGATCCCTCAAGAGAACGGGATCTGTATATTAAAATCACAAGAAGCAAAAAGGCATCAGGAATTACAGTTCCAGAATGTGAGATTAACATCAAAGAAACTGGTCTTATTTTGTTAAGAGATAAAATCAATGAACTACTCGCACTAAAGAAAATTCCTGAAAATGGGAATTTTCTACTTGTAAGACTCGGCGATGAACAGCAGGTTGATTTGTCCGGATTGGATACTACCGATGTTGCAAAAGCCCTTATTTCGGTTTTGGAAAACGATGATATCATAGAGCATATCGACGCAATCGACTTTTCTGATGATTTAGCATTTGCTTTTCGCAATTCTATCAAAATCAAAAGTTTAATTAAGGCAATGGATGAATTAGAGGCCGCCCTTGAAATCGAAAGTAGTGAACAGTTTTATCAGGATTGGTGTGAAAGGAATGGGTGGATTTTCGGGAATCAGTATGTTATGAAGGACGGAGAACGTAGAATTTCCCGAAATGACAACGTCGATTTACTTGCAACATCCGTGATATCTGGCTTTAGAGATATTATTGAACTGAAAAAACCATCTTTTTCTGTCCTGAATTTTGATGCAAGCCATGATTCATATTATTTCACCGCTGACGTGTCCAAGGCGATCGGACAATGTCACCGCTACTTAGATGTATTTTCCGAAGAAGCAGCAAACGGTTTGCGTGATAATAGAGAAATCGTAGCTTACCATCCAAGAGCAACAATTGTGGTAGGTAGAAGCAATGACTGGTGCGAAGATCAGCACCGTGCTTTACATGGCCTTAATAGTCGCATGAACGGAATAACAATTCTTACTTATGATCACTTATTGCAGCAGGGCCGTCGTCTCATCAGCATTTTGCAAAATAAAACCGAAATTGAAGAATTGCCTGCGTTCGAGTTTGATGATGACGATTCGTTGCCATTTTAATCAAAAAACGGAGGGAAACTCATGAGATACAAGAAGCAATTTTACTCTCGAGTAATTAAAGATAATCCGAACACGGAGATTGCAAAGCTGCTGCAGGACAATGACGACTGTGGATATTATGAGGTTTGCCAGAGCTTCGTAGATGCCGCGCTTAACGCTCCGATCATACAGAATGACGACGGATCTCTCTCGGGCGTTTTCCAATACTCGGATATGGCTATTGCAAAAGAAAAAGCAGTAGCATTCATAAGAGACAATAGCATTAGTGATATCGATAGCTTCTTCGAAATCTTAAACCGCGAATATCCATTTTCAGCTGCACCTGATGACACGCGCCGTAAGAGCGGCATGGTAAAGGAGCAAGGCACCGGGTACACCGGCTATACGGGGACCTTGTATTTCTTCACGCATATAAGCGACAACGTTTATTCTGATATGGTTGCAGATATCAAAAACAGCTTACTTGCGGCGCAAGGATAAGGAGAAATAGATATGGCTGAATTACATGAGCTGAT
>CAMLSX010000016.1 GCA_946484175.1 uncultured Clostridia bacterium | reverse complement strand
ATGGCGAGGACGCCAGAAAAGCACTGAAAAATGGTATTGACCAGCTGGCCAACACTGTAAAGATTACACTGGGACCCAAGGGCCGCAACGTAGTTCTCGATAAGAAGTTCGGCGCTCCCCTCATCACCAACGACGGTGTGACCATTGCCAAGGAAGTAGAGCTGGACGATCCCTTCGAGAACATGGGCGCACAGCTGGTGAAAGAAGTTGCTACCAAGACCAATGATGTGGCTGGCGACGGTACCACCACCGCAACCCTGCTGGCACAGGCTCTGATTCAGGAGGGCATGAAGAACGTTACTTCCGGTGCCAACCCCATGGTAATCAAGAGCGGCATCCAGAAGGCTGTTAATGCTGCTGTAGAGTCTCTGCGCAGCCATTCCAAGGCTGTTGACGGTACCGCTGATATCGCTCGCGTTGCTACCGTTTCTTCCGCCAGCGAGTTCATCGGCAACCTGATTGCTGAAGCAATGGAGAAGGTTACCGCTGACGGCGTTATCACCGTGGAAGAGTCCAAGACTGCCGAGACCTATTCCGAGGTTGTAGAGGGCATGATGTTCGACCGCGGCTATATCACCCCCTATATGGCTACCGATACCGACAAGATGGAAGCTGTCATGGATGATGCTTACATCCTGATTACCGATAAGAAGATCTCCAACATTCAGGAAATCCTGCCCCTGCTGGAGAAGATTGTCCAGTCCGGCAAGAAGCTGGTTATCATCGCTGAGGACGTAGAGGGCGAGGCTCTGACCACCCTGATCCTGAATAAGCTGCGCGGCACCTTCAACTGCGTCGCTGTGAAGGCTCCCGGCTTCGGTGATCGCCGCAAGGAGATGCTGCAGGATATCGCTGTTCTGACCGGCGGCCAGGTTATCACTGCTGATCTGGGTCTGGAACTGAAGGATGCTGACATCTATCAGCTGGGCCATGCACGTCAGGTGAAGGTTGACAAAGAGAACACCATCATCGTTGGCGGTATGGGTGATCCCGACGCTATCAAGGCTCGTGTGAACCAGATTCGTGGCCAGATCGAGACCACCACTTCCGACTTTGACCGTGAGAAGCTGCAGGAGCGTCTGGCAAAGCTGGCCGGCGGTGTTGCTGTTATCAAGGTTGGTGCTGCTACCGAAGTTGAGATGAAAGAGCAGAAGCTCCGCATCGAAGACGCTCTGGCTGCTACCAAGGCTGCTGTTGAGGAAGGCATCGTTGCTGGCGGCGGCGTAGCTCTCATCAACACCATTAACGATGTTGCCAAGCTGCTGGACGAAGTTTCCGGCGACGAGCGCACTGGTGTGCAGATCGTGCTGAAGGCTCTGGAGGAGCCCGTGCGTCAGATCGCTGCTAACGCAGGTCTGGAAGGCTCTGTCATCGTGGCCAACATCAAGGCTTCCGAGAAGCTGGGCTATGGCTTCAACGCTGCTACCGAAGAGTATGGCGATATGATCGGCTTCGGTGTGGTTGACCCGACTAAGGTAACCCGTTCCGCTCTGCAGAACGCTGCTTCCGTGGCTGCGATGGTGCTGACCACCGAGAGCCTGGTTGCCGATAAGAAGGAGCCCGCTCCGGCTGCTCCCGCAATGCCTGCTGACGGCGGCATGGGCGGCATGTACTAATCCCCATCAAATCCAAATAAACAAAGGCCGATGCTGTTTTGTGCAGCATCGGCCTTTTCTGTTCGAAACAGGCTTTTCATAGACACCAGAAAGCACCTGTGGTATACTGTTTCATAGAATATGTAAAGTGAGGCAGTTGTCATGGAACGGATCATCAATTCTTTTCCCGGAATCGGGATGAATATATATATGTCGGAAAGTGTGCAGCAACGCCAGCTTTCTGATTTTCATATACATCCTGAAATTGAATTGATGTATGTGACGAAAGGGATGATTCGCTGGCGCTTTTCGGAAAAGGAAATCGAGGTGCAGCAGGGACAGGGACTGTTTGTAAACCGGCTGGTGCCGCATGCTACATTTGCAGGAAAAGATAGTTGTCATATGCTGGTACAATTCAGCCGGAATAAACTGTACGATTCACAGGCGTTGGGAAACGACAGTATCCATCGCTTTATTGCCGGAGAAGAAGCTGATTTCTGTTTTCTGAATGGAGAGAAGCCATTTCACGAAGAGCTTTTGGCAGAAATTCGGCGTGTGCAGCGTGAATATGAAGAGAATCGGGAGTATCGTGAGATTTTCCTGCATGCGGCATCTATCACCATTCTGGGGCTGCTGCTGCGCAATCATGTGCTTTCTGCGGGAATTCCGGATGAAGAGGGGGCAGCGCGCCTGGAAAAAATTCTTCCGGTTGCCGGGTACATTGAAGCACATTATAACACCCCTCTGTCGCTTCCTGAACTGGCTGATTTTGCAGGGTTTACTCATGTATATCTGTGCCGGCTGTTCAAAAAAACAACCGGTCACACCCTGACAGAATATATCAATTACGTCAGGGTAGAAAAAAGCCTGGAAAAGCTGGCCGATCATAGCCTGAGTATCACAGAAGTTGCTTTTCAGTCAGGGTTTTCCAGTCTGTCGCATTTTAATACCACGTTTCGGGCCCAGATTGGTTGTTCTCCTTCTGTGTATCGAAAAGCGAAGAGGCAGATCTTTTAACTACAACCAGAGCGTAGGCAGCTTTCCAAAAATAAGAAGCCGACAGGTTTTCCCAAAAGGAATTCCTGTCGGCTTTTTGATTGATAATATGAATGGGAATTCGCTACATTACAGGGCGGTCAAATGCTCTGCAGAATGAGCTACGCACTCCAGAGGTGTACCGGTGGGGTATTCCTCCTGCTCATAGACAAATACTGCATCGCTGCAAATCTTTTTGATTTCAGCAAAATCGATGGTGCCGTCCTGAGCATCCACGTTATCTTTGCCGCGAATCTGCTTGAGGTGGATGATGGGGCAGCGATCTTTGTTTTTGCGCACATACTCTACTGCATCCAGACCGGCATACTGTACCCAGAAAACATCGGGCTGCTGAATCACATACTCGGGGTCTACGTTTTCAAACAGAACTTCCAGCGGATACTGGCCGTTATCCGTCTTAAACTCGAAATCATGGTTGTGATATCCAAAGCGCAGGCCGTTTTCCTTGCAGATTTTACCGATACGGTTGAATTCAGCTGCAATCTTCTTGGCGTTTTCTACGCTGTTCACTTCTGCACCAGGGCAGACAATGAAGGAAGCACCAATGGTTTTCAGATAAGCAATGGTCTCTTCCAGATGATTGGTCAGCTGGTCATACGGTACATGAGCAGAAACGCCTTCCAGTCCCAGCTCGTCCAGCTTCTTTTTCATATCTTCAGCGGCAATTCCACCAAAACCGGCAAACTCAACGCCGGTATATCCCATTTTTGCTACTTTTTCGAGGGTTCCGAAGAAATCGGCTGCGGTGTCGTCCTTTACAGACCAAAGCTGCAAATTGATTTTCATAAATAAACAACTCCTGTCAACATGATACCGGTTTTCCAACAAACCGGCTTGCTGCCCAGCAAATCCACAGGGGAAAGCCCGGCGCCTTTTTGATTCCACGTCCAATGTGGAATCGTATCAGAATTCCGGCGGCGTAAAAGCCGCCGGAATAAAAAGAATATCTTATCAGATCTCAGGCAGCTCGATGGTCAGCTCTTTCTTCTCTTTTGCAGAGCGGATGATACCATCGATAATAGCCTGGTTGTACAGAATCTGCGAAGTGGGGATAGGAGCAGTGCCGCCGTCCTTGATTGCGTCGACCATGCTGCGGATCTTGTCGTAGAAAGCATGCTCCTGCTCGGTTACGAGCGGGATTTCGGTCTCGACAAGGTTGCCGCCGATAGAATGGAAAATTTTCATGGGGCCGCCGATGCTGCCGCTCCAGCACTCAGCAGACGGGATCTTCAGGCCGCCTTCAGTACCCAGAATCAGGGTATCACCGGCAGTATCCATATGCATTGCCCAGGAAATGCGGAAGTCCAGAATAATATCGCCTTCCAGACGGACAAATGCAGCAGCAAAATCTTCTACGTTGAACAGCTTGGAGTAATCAGAATGATCGCTCTTTACATAGCCGCTATAGTTGGGATTCTTGCCGAAGAAGTCGGAAGTATAGCCGGAAACGGTCAGCGGCTTGGGATAACCGATAGCGTTAAGCACCATATCCAGAGAATAGCAGCCAATGTCGCCCATTGCACCGATACCAGCAGTCTTCTGCTCCAGGAAAGTGGTGCCGAAGGGGAAGGGGATACCTGCACGGCGGCCGCCGCCGGTCTGGATGTAGTAGATTTTGCCCAGTACGCCGGACTGAACCACTTCGCGAACCTGCTTCATGTTGGGGTCGAAACGGGGCTGGAAGCCGATGGAGAGCAGCTTGCCGCTTCTCTTTTCAGCTCTCATGATTTCAGCAGCCTCATCCAGCGTTACGCACATGGGCTTTTCCAGAATCACGTTGATGCCGTGATCGAGGGCATAAATTGCGCATTCAGCATGGGTGCGGTTATAAGTACAAATGCTGACCAGGTCGATGTCTTTCTCGTTGTCGATCAGCTCTTTGTGGCTGGAATAAATACGGGCATCCGGCAGCTCCCATTTGTCAGCAAATGCTTTCGCTTTGCCGTCAACCAAGTCAGCCAGAGCAACCAGCTCAATGTCAGGCATTTTCTTGTATTCCACAACATGGGAATCTGCAATCCATCCGGTACCAATGATAGCAACCTTCAGTTTTCTGGAAGTATCAATGGCTTTGGTTTCTTTCTTTACGTCGTTGAATGCATCACGGCGGCTGGCTTCTGCCATTTTAAACAACTCCTTTGTATCTTGGTTTCTTCCCCAAATAGGAAGTACATTTCTACTCCAAATTTTATATTACAATTCCAATAAAAACTATTCCTATTTTATCTTTTTTTGTTTCTAAATTGACTTCGCTTTCTTTCATTATTGTAAGAAAATAGTCATGATTTGCTGATGATTGTACTGGAAAAAGAAGGTATATTTTTAGAGAAGACGGATCTTGCTTCTTGTCATAAAAGATTTACACTTTTTCCCTTGTGGTTTTGACATAGGAGAGATATGATAGAAAGCAATTGCAGAATCCGGTCGAAAAAGGAGAGAGTTGCTGTGAACTGTGAAAAAATTCAATCAAAGCCGGAAGAGTCGGTTTTGGAAAATACAGACAGCGAAAAGAGCAGGAAGGAATACCTTCGCAGGCGTAAGTTGGTGAGTATCATTTCGCTGGCAATCTTGTTGGTGTTTTTTGCGCTGATCACTGTTTTTGTTGGAAAACCTATGCTGGACGGGCTGGGAGAGCCGGAGGCGTTTCGTCAGTGGGTAGATGCACACGGAATTTGGGGACGCTTGGCCTTTGTGGGGATGGTCTGTCTGCAAGTCGTGGTAGCCATGATTCCAGGAGAACCACTGGAGATTGCAGCAGGCTATGTCTTTGGAAATGTAGAAGGGTTACTTTTGTGCCTGTTAGGTGCTGTTGTCGGTACGATAATTATTTTTCTCTTTACCAGATTTTTTGGCGTCAAGATGGTGGAAGCATTTGTTTCCCGGGAAAAATTGGAATCGGTAAAATTTCTGCATAATCCCCAAAAGCGGAATCTATTGGTGTTCCTGCTCTTTTTCATTCCAGGAACCCCAAAAGACGTGATCACATATGTCATCGGGATTACGACGATGAGACTGCCTACATTTTTGCTGCTTTCTTCGGTTGGACGAATTCCATCTGTTGTTACTTCTACCATTGTCGGAGATGCGCTGGGAACGGAAAGTTATATGCTGGCTATTATTGTCTTTGTTGTAACAGGTTTGGCAGCGGCAGGGGGAATGTTGATTTATCATCAAATTTGCCGGAAAAGGGCTGAAAAAAATTCATAATGAGTAAGAGGGGTTCTTTCATGGATAGAAAGAGCCCCTTTACTTATTGGATATTATTTTTGTGATTCTTACAAAACAAAAAATTCCGATTTCGAAAGAAATCGGAATTTTTTCTGGCGGAGAGGATGCGACTCGAACGCACAATGCCTTGCGGCACACCACATTTCCAATGTGGCTCCTTACCATTAGAATACCTCTCCATCTTCACTTGTCCGCCGCCTCACCGGCAACGTATGTTATTATACATGACCCTTTAGAAAAAATCAAGGGGTAATTTCAAAAAAAATTCGTTTTAGAACAAATTATATTAAGTGTCAACATTTGATTAAAATATTTATCTATAAACTACAACAAAGAGTGCTTTTTGCTTACAAAAAGACCCTCACAAGCATTTGTGAGGGCCTTGATGCAAGAAAATTTCAGTTTGTTTTGATGGATTTACGGTCTCTGCTTGATTTCTGCTGCCAGAATTTCTTCTTTACGATTCAGCAGGTCATCGCTGAACAGAGCTGCTTCCAGCTTGTCCACTCCTACGCGGTCAATAGCTGCACCCAGACGCTCCTTCTGATAAGCGTTCTCTTTGAACCACAGCATAGTTTTTTCCAGCATGGGGAAGATTTCTTCGCGACTGACCATACGGGAAAGAGCAGTGCCCATACGGGTTTTCTTGCCCCAGGTACCGCCAACATAAATTTTGTACACAACATCATTGTGTGCAGCGATTGCGCCAAAGGGACATTTTCCGCTGCTGCAAACACCGCAACGGGTACAAACGGTATCGTCAATCAAAACTTTACCGTCAACAACTTTTGCGGCTTTGGCAGGGCAAGAAGCAGCTACCATACAGACTTTGCATCCACGGCATTTTTCAAGATCAATTTTAGGAGCACGATGTCCTTCTACACCAAAGTCATTCAGGCTGGGCTTGATGCAGCTGTTGGGACATCCGCCAACTGCAATTTTGAATTTGTGGGGGAGTTTAACATCCTTCCATCCCAGAAAATATTTTTCATGAATTTCCTGAGCCATACCCTGTGTATCGAAGTTTCCGTAAACACAGGTAGTTCCCTTACATGCAGTAACAGGCCGAATTTTAGCGCCGGTTCCACCGAACATCAGACCTTCTTCTGCAACAAACTGCTGTGCAGGTTCAATATTTTCGTACGCGATTCCAGGAAGCTCCAGCGTCATACGGCTGGTCATGGTTACTTTTCCGCTGCCGAATTTTTCAGCACATTCCGCCACTTTAGCCAGCTGTTTTGCTGTAATCACACCATTGCCTGTTAAAACTCTTCCAGAAAAGCTTTCTGTTCCGCGGTTCCACAAAAATCCCATTGCTTTTACACGGGTAATGTCTGCCTGCTTCAGTTTTGCCATTCACTTCAACTTCTTTCTTGCATGAATTTGTCCTGCTGCACAGGTTTTTCGTTCTTTTTTATTTTATCATTTGATTTTTGATTTGTATACTAGTAATATAAAGACAATATGATAGGTGTTTCCCTATGATAAGTATTCTTTTAAAAAGGAATGATAATCATGACGCTGCGTCATCTGGAAATTTTTCTGGCAGTTTACGATCAACAAAACATGCGCCGCGCAGCAGAGAAATTGTATATCTCTCAGCCGACAGTCAGTGAAGCGGTGCGTGAAATAGAAGAAGAATATGGTGTGCTGTTATTTGAGAGATTGAATCACCGATTGTTCGTGACAACAGCAGGAGAAAATCTTGCCGTATATGCCCGACGACTTCTGGGACTGTTTCGTGAAATGGAAGATGTGCTGAATACCAGCGCACAAAGGCCGATATTGCGCATAGGGGCTACACTTACGGTGGGCACCTGCATTTTACCCGAAATTTTGCAGCGTATGCAAGAAGACGAGAGAACCCCCTCTACCGTAATCGTAGAAAATACCCGCTCGATTGAAGAGTTAGTAGCGCGGGGAGAGCTGGATATTGGATTTGTAGAGGGGGAAATCAGCCGCAAAGAACTGGCAACAACGCCTGTTATGGAAGACCCGCTGATTGCAGTTGCTGCACAGCCTACCCCCCAGCCGATAACGCTGGAAGATTTATGCAGACGGTATCCGTTGCTTATGCGCGAGCCGGGCAGTGGAACACGTGCGATGGTGGAAAGTACCCTGCAACAAAAGGGCGTACCTTATAAAGAACGCTGGGTGTGCAGCAATACACAGGCTCTTCTCCGGGCAGCAGAGGCAGGGCTGGGGGCAGCAATCCTGAGCCGTCTGCTTGCACAGGAAGCGATTCAACAGAAGAAACTGTTCGAAATACCGCTGACAGATTGTGCAATGAACCGTTCTTTTCGATTGGTGTGGCACAAAGATAAATTTCAAAATCCCTCTTTTCAATGTTTTTGCCGTTTGTGCAGAGAATATGCCGTAGAAAAAAAGAAGACGGAAGCTTAAAAGCCCCGTCTTCTTGACTCGGAAAAGTATGTCTAGTTTTACCGGATATGGCAACCCTTTCCGGTGTGTTCCTTCAGGAATTTCCGGAATTCTTCCATTTCGCCTTTGGTGAAGCCGTCTTTGGCCACCAGATAAGCGCGCTCATCTGTAAAGTACAGATAGAAATAATGGTCAGCCTCATAGCACGAAAGAATCTGGAAGTATGGATACAGGGAAGGCGACTGAATTCCTGCGATTCTGAAATCTTCCTCGAAGAAGAAATAATGGGCTTCTCGGGTTCTGGATTTCTGATAAACCCCGATTTCTGTTTTCTTCATTCGTTCCAGTGCGAGGAAGGGCTGTACAACCATATAGACGCCCAAAGCAATCAACAACAGGCGCATAAGCCAGTTATCACCATACAAAAGTCCCATGGCAACGCTGATGATGCCCAACAGCATAAAGATGGAATTCTGAATAATATTTTTGTGGAAGAAATGGAACATACAGAACTGCTTCACAGCAACATCGCTGCAAAAAGTCGTATTTTCAAACAGGCAAACAGGAGCAGCTGCGTCAGCTTCGGCGGATTTTTGTGCCTGCTTTTTACGGTAGGCAACCAGACGGTCTCCCAGCTCGGTTTTACGGCGCTCCTGGCTCTTATTACGAAGACGCAATACCAGAATAAAGATGGCTGCTGCAAGGAAAATAGCCAGAATCGGGACAGCCATAACCAGTGTTTGAAGTATGAGTTCATCCTGTGTTGGCTTTTCATAGACGTTTGTAATTTTGATGCTGTCTACCAGATCCTTCAGCAACGTCTGCGCTTCTTCCGAAATTTCCGCATTGCTATACAGGTCTACAGAGATGCTGTATCCATTTACAATGGTTGCATAGCAAATCTCATGTATCGGGGTTCCATTGGAATTGCCGGTCAGAGTGGCTTTCAGGAAAGGGATTTGACTCTGCTTGTATACTTCACAGACAGAGACAACACCATTTTCTTCGTCCTCAAAAGAATTGGATTCAGCCAGCTTCTGTAATTGTTCTTCAGAGATATCGTTTAAGTTATAGTTTTCACGGGTCTGGTCGGAATATTTGCGGGTAATAGCAATGTTGTAAGATTTATCTTCCGGAACCAGTTCCATCGCCATTACATTGCCGGAATCATCTTCTTCAAACTCCTGCAATTTTTCAATGCTGTTTTCATACCCTGCCAGCAGCCAGTCGCCGCTTTGGGCTTCGGTGTCTTTTGTAAAGACATACATGCCCTCTGGTATTTCCAGCGTGATGTTGAGATCTTCCAGTTCTGCGGTGCTTTTTGCGGTGGTTACTTCTGCAAAGCACACCGGGATGGCGGCAGCCAGTAATACCAGCGATACCAGCCAGGCTGTTAGTTTTTTCATTGATGATTAGCTCCTGTCTTTTGACGTTTCTTTGATTGCTGCGAATTAAAATACAGCTGTATATAATGATAGCACAAACTCTTTGCTGATACAACAGAAAAAACCTTTTAACTGTGCAGTTTTTTGTAAATATTTTTCGAAAAAACACAAAAAGAGAGGCATAAGAGCAGGAAAACCACCGAACTCTTATGCCTCTCTTTGTATTTTATTACAGCGTGATATTTTCACCCTTCATTCCCATAAAAGCGCCATTCTTTTCCAGGCCGCTTTCGGGGTGAGCAACCAGCCATTTGTTCACAGCAAACAGCAGTGCATCTTCCTGGTCTTTTTCGGGAACAACAGCCAGCGGCTGATTGGTGCCTCTGGGCAGTACCACTACACAGCGGAATACGCCGCCGTTTACGCTGCACGGTGCATAATGCAGGGTGGTAGCATAAACTTCAATCATTGTACCGGCAGGCACCAGGAATGCCTCCACATTGGCGGTGTCGTATTCAAAGGTTTCGGGGTCCATATCCTGCTCACTGCCAATGAGAAGAATCAAATCGGTGCAGGCCACGTTGATTTCGGAATCGCGGTGGTATTCCAGCGCATTGAGCTTGTTGTTGGTACCATTGCAGTAACCGATCTGTACAGGCATGCCGCCGTACACACGGTCACGCATATCGGCGAATACCGGCAGAGCTTCCAGCTCGGGCACGCTGGGAACATAAGTTACAGCATCCTCGGGAGCAGGGGTCTTGGCCATTTCGGCGATCAGCTGGGTGCAGTCCACATTGCGGATGATCTTACCGTATTTGCGGAACGACGCGTCGTTTACATTTTGAATTTTCATAACAGCTTCCTTCTTTCCCAAAAATCAGCGGAATCACAGCGCAGCCAGATTGTGGTACGAGTCTTTCAGCGCCGGATAGAGTCCGCGGTAAATCTGATAGAACTTTTCATATTCAGGCACATTTTCTGCCACCGGTGCCTGCGGGGGATTGGTACGGATGACTGCACGGCAGCCTTCCTCTACGCTCTTGTAGATACCGGCGCCCACGCCTGCCAGAATGGCTACACCCAGTGCAGGGCCTTCTTTGGAGACCACGGTTTTTACTTCACAGTTGAAGGTATCGGCCAGCATCTGACGCCACAGCGGGCTGCTTCCGCCGCCGCCGCAGGCCAGCATCTCATCAATCTGTACACCCATTTCGCGCAGAACTTCCACACTGTCGCGCTGAGAGAACGTAACGCCTTCCATAACGGCGCGCAGCATGTCATATTTGGTGTGAATTGCGGAAAGACCGAAGAATACGCCGCGGCAGTCGGGATCCAGATGCGGGGTGCGCTCGCCCATCAGATAGGGCAGATACAGCAGCTTGTTGCAGCCGATCGGCACACGGGCAGCCTGCTGATCCATGAGGAAATAGGGATCTTTGCCCATACCCTTGGCGGTTTCCATCTCTGCGGTGCAGAAATTATCACGATACCATTTGAGAGAAAGACCGGCGCCCTGGGTAACGCCCATCACATGCCAGCAGCCGGGAACGGCGCAGCAGAAAGTGTGTACGCGGCCCTTGGGGTCGATCGAGATATCAGAGGTGTGTGCAAATACCACGCCGCTGGTACCAATGGTGACAAATGCTTTACCATCTTCCACCACACCAGTGCCCACAGCTGCGGCAGCGTTGTCGCCGGCGCCGCCCACCACAGGGGTGCCTTCTTTCAAGCCGGTCAAAGCAGCGGCCTCGGGGGTGATATAACCGGTTACTTCGGGAGATTCATAAACCTTGGCCAGCAGGGATTTATCGATCTCCAGCTTTTCCAGTACCTCGTCGCTCCAGCAGCGGTTCGGTACATCCAGCAGCTGCATACCGGAGGCGTCGGAAACTTCGGTTGCATATTCGCCGGTCAGCATAAAGCGTACATAGTCCTTGGGCAGCAGGATATGGGCGCATTTTGCATATACATCGGGCTCATTGTTGCGCACCCAGAGAATCTTGGAGGCGGTAAAACCGGTCAGTGCAGGGTTGGCGGTGATCTCAATCAACCGCTCTGCGCCCACCTTTTCGGTGATTTCTTCACATTCTTTTGCGGTACGCTGGTCGCACCAGATGATCGAGCGGCGCAGCAGCTTGTTGTCGGCATCCAGCATTACAAGGCCGTGCATCTGGCCGGAAAGGCCCACACCCTTGATATCAGCAGGGTCAACGCCGCTTTCTTCGATAACAGATTTACAGGTCACGGCAGTAGCATTCCACCAGTCCATGGGGTCCTGCTCTGCCCAGCCATTATGAGGCTGATAGAGGGGATATTCCACGGTTTTGCTGGCCATCACATTGCCGGCTGTATCGAACAAAACTGTTTTGGTACCGCTGGTACCCAAATCTACGCCAATCAGATAATTCATCAGATAACTTCCTTTCCGTACCATAAATCGCTTCTTATAGAGAAGTTCATATGTTAAGTTTGCTGTAAAAAACAAAATTTGTCAAGAGGATTTCAGCAGAATTTTCTCAATTCCACCGAAACCCTCTCGTACAATCATTTTCAGAATGCAATTTCCGCTTCGAGCGGGGCTTTTCCGGTCAGCTCTACGCTGCGTTTGCCCGGCTGGCTGAATCCAACATAAACGCGGAAGCGGCGGCTTTCGAGCACACGCTCGCCTTCTTCATTTACTTCTTCAAAAGCACGGCGGCTCAGATGGAGTGTAATGGTGCGCTCTTCGCCAGCGTTCAATGTGACGCAGCGGAATGCTGCCAGGCTGTGATTGCGTACAGCCAGAGGGGATTCCAGATCTTTTACATATACCTGAAGTGTCTCGCTTCCGGTATTGTTTCCTTCATTGCGCACGGTTGCGGTGACCTCAGCGCCATCTTCCAACGTTTTTACGGAAAGGCCGGAAACGGAGAAAGGCTCATAAGTCAAGCCATAACCGAAGGGGTACAGGGCTTCCTGCTCCATATAGCGGTAGGTGCGTCCCTTCATGGAATAGTCGGTGAACGCAGGCAGCTCTTCGGTGGTGCGATAGAAGGTGACAGGCAGTTTGCCGGAAGGCGCAGCTTTGCCGAACAGTACATCAGCAACCGCTTTTCCTCCCAGTGCACCGGGATACCACATGTTCAGCAGCGCAGCACAGCGTTCTTCTTCCCCGTTAAAGGTCAGCGCGCTGCCGGTGCCCAGCACCACAACCACCGGTTTGCCGGTATCCAGTACCGCTTTGAGCAGTGTGGGCTGGCGTCCGGGCAGTTCCAGATTGATTTTATCGCCGGAAGCATAGGGATTGTTGGCATCGCCTTCTTCGCCTTCGAATTTGCCGTCCAGACCCAGGCAAAGGATGACGACATCCGACATTTTTGCAATATGGACGGCTTCGGCGATACGGTCATCTTTGCGTGCCAGTCCGCCTTCGGCAGCATCCTGATACAGCGGGCATCCTTCAGAATAATACACGCGTGCATGTCCTTCCAGCGCGTCGCGAATGCCCTCCAGTACGGTAATATTGCGGGAAGCGGTTCCATGATAGTTGCCCCACAGCACTTCGCGGCTGTCAGCATTGGGTCCAATCACCGCCACGGTAGAGAGCTTTTCAGCATCCAGCGGCAGAATTCCGTTATTTTTCAGCAATACCATGGATTTATGTGCAGCTTTGATGGCAAGTTCGTGGTGCTCTTCTGTGTCGTTGGCGGAATAGGGGATGCAATCGTATTCACAATCGTCGCTGAACAGGCCCAGACGATAACGGGTAGCCATCAGGCGTTCGCAGGCAGTGGTGATTTCCTCTTCGGTGATCATACCTTCCTGCAAAGCTTCCAGCACATGCAGGAAAACAGAGCCACAGTTCAGGTCGCAGCCATTTTTCAGTGCCAATGCTGCGGATTCTGTCACCGTGCGGGTGACTTTGTGGAACTCATGGAAGTCCATGATTGCACCGCAGTCAGAAACGACATGGCCTTCAAACCCCCATTTGCCGCGCAGGATTTTAGCCAGCAGCGTATGGCTTCCGCAGCAGGGCTCACCGTTTACACGGTTGTAAGCACCCATCACGCTCTCTACATCGCCCTCTTTGACGCATGCTTCAAAGGCGGGCAGATAAGTTTCTTCCATGTCCTTCCGGCTGGCTTCTGCATTGAACTCGTGGCGGATTTTTTCCGGGCCGCTATGCACGGCAAAATGTTTGGCACAGGCAGCGGCTTTCAAATATTTTCCGTTTCCCTGTAAACCTTTAATAAAGGCAACACCCATGCGTGCAGTCAGGTAGGGGTCTTCACCGTAAGTCTCATGGCCGCGGCCCCAACGCGGGTCACGGAAGATGTTGACATTGGGAGACCAGAGTGTCAAACCCTTATAAATGTCTCTGTCATCCTCGCTGCTGTAGGCATTGTATTTGGCGCGTGCTTCGGTGGAAATCACATCGCCTATCTTTTGGAGAAATTCCTCATCAAAAGTTGCGGCCAGCGCGATTGCCTGCGGGAACATGGTAGCAGTACCAGCGCGGGCGACGCCGTGCAGGGCCTCATTCCACCAGTTGTATTCGGGAATGTTCAGGCGGGGAATTGCCGGCGCACGGTACGTGAGCTGAAAGGCACGCTCTTCAATGGTCATTTTTGCAACAAGTGCTTTCGCTCGTTCCATTGCTTCAGCATGAGTCATCTGTTCTTTCATAATGTATACCTCCTTCAAAAAATTTCCGGCACAAGCTGCCAAAAAACGGCAAACCGATTTTTTTCTATTTTATCACAAAACTTTGCGCCGGGCATCAGACATTTCGTGATAAAATGCCGTTATTTCTTGCACTATACAGAAGGAAAAGATCGCAGTTGAAAAATAGATGCAAAGGGTTACAACTTTGTTACAGATTAAACAAATCAATGACAAATTTCAGGAACATCTCGACAAAATTCGAGCCTTGTGCTAGTATGGTGTGTGTCAGAGGATCCCTGCATCAAGGTATGCTTTTTGGGTTCAATGCGGACTGACAGCAGAAGAGTGAAAACAGAATAAAAGCAAACCAAAGCAGGTTGAGAAAGGACAAAAGATTTCTTATGAAAAAGCAAAAGTATCGTTATGCATCTAGTCGCAGAAGAGTCAAACACAACCGGGCAGCGGCAGTTGTGTTAACAGCTGTCCTGATTGCCCTGGTCATTGTTGCATCTATTTTTATAGGTGACAAGCTGATCCCTGTTGCACCGGGTGAACAGGGGATTTCTTCTTCTGACGAGACCCCAACCCCTTCTGAAACTTCAGAATCACCCGACAAAACAGAAACTTCAGAGGAGGCCACGCCGGAACCGACCCCTTCTCCAGAAGTTACACCAGAACCTACAGAAGAGCCGGTTTCACAGGGGAGTATCCCCACACCTGAACCGGATGCGCCGGCCTATCAGTCGAAATATCCTGATTTGTATGTGACAGACCGCCCGAAAATGCATGTGCTGGAAAATAACTCCAAGGTAGTATACCTTACTTTTGATGACGGCCCCAGCGATCTGACAGCACCTTTGCTGGATGTGCTCAAAAAATATGATGCCAAAGCAACTTTCTTCAATTGCCGCCAGTCTGATTACCAGGATCAGTATTCTTCTCTGATGAAGCGCTGTGTGGATGAAGGACATACAGTAGCTGTACACACTTATTCCCACGTGATGAAAGAGGTTTATGCATCGGTAGATTCTTTCCTGGATGATTTTTACAAGATGTATACTCATATTGAGGAAGTAACCGGACAGAAACCCGCTAATTTCTTCCGCTTCCCCGGTGGCAGCCGCAATGGATATAACCAGGCAGTTTATAAGGATATCATCAAGGAAATGACCCGTCGTGGATTTATTTATTATGACTGGGATGGCGATTCCGGCGATGCATCCGGCAATAATGTAAGTGGCGCCACGATTTATCAGAATACCATGAATGCAATTCATAATGACTGTAATGTAATTCTGATGCATAATATTTTCGGAAAGCAAAGTACTTTGGATCAGGTAGGAAAGATTATTGAAACCGCGCAGGCTGAAGGATATGTTTTCAAAGCAATGGACGGTACACTGGATCCCACACATGGCTATCTGATGACGAATAGAGAATTTATTTCCGCTGCGCTGGAAAGCGATCTGATTCAGCTTTCCGATTGGCGTATGGAGCGGGAAGGCCTTTCCTGATTTTCAAATATCAACAAAATATAACAGCAAACATGGCAGAGGCCCCCTCTGCCATGTTTTTTTGCTTAAAACAGAAAATTTGTTCGATTTTTTTCTTGACAACCACTCTGAATCTGTTATACTCTAATTAAAACATATGTTCGATTTAGAGAGGCGATTATAATGACTGCACTGGAAAAACTGGAAATTCTGACGGATGCTGCAAAATATGATGCGGCCTGCACTTCCAGCGGGATAGACCGCGACGGGCAGCGGGGCGGTCTGGGGAATTCCGCTGCCTGCGGTATCTGCCATAGTTTTTCGGCAGACGGGAGGTGTATTTCCCTTCTCAAAGTCCTGTTTTCCAATGCCTGTATTTATGACTGTGAATATTGCATCAACCGTCGTTCAAACCAGACACGGCGCGCCTCTTTTACCCCGCGCGAACTGGCCGAGCTGACCATCGGTTTTTACCGCCGTAATTATATCGAAGGGCTGTTTTTAAGTTCCGGAGTTATCAAAAATCCGGACTATACCTGTGAACAGCTCATTGAAACGCTGCGTATTTTACGGGAGGAATACCGTTTTGGCGGATATATCCATGCAAAAGCCATTCCTGGAGCCGACCCGCTGCTGCTTTCCCATCTGGGTACGCTGGCCGACCGTATGAGCGTCAATATCGAGCTGCCCAGTGAAAAAAGCCTGCGGCGTCTGGCTCCGGAAAAATCAAAACATTCCATCCTGCATCCGATGGGCTTGATTTCGGGCAAAATTCAGGAAAATTCCTGCGAGATGGTGCGGTACCGCCATGCGCCGAAATTTGCACCGGCCGGGCAGAGCACACAGATGATTATCGGGGCTACCCCCGAGACCGACTGGCAGATTTTGCGCCTGACAGAGAGTTTGTATCAGAAATACCAGCTCAAACGCGTGTTCTTTTCGGCATATGTACCGGTGAATTCCACTGCACTGCTGCCGCCTGCCGATACCAAACCGCCGCTATTGCGGGAGCACCGCCTGTACCAGGCCGACTGGCTGCTGCGGTATTATGGCTTTACGGCGTCTGAGCTGCTGGATGAAGCGCATCAGCAGTTCAACCCGCTGATCGACCCGAAATGTAATTGGGCCGTTCATCATATGGAACAATTCCCGGTCGAGGTGAACCGCGCCGATTACCATACGCTGCTGCGGGTTCCGGGCATTGGGGTGAAGAGCGCCCGCGCTATTATGACAGCCCGGCGCGCGGCATCGCTCGATTTTACCGATTTGAAAAAGCTCGGCGTAGTCCTCAAACGGGCGCAGTATTTTCTTACCTGCAAGGGAAAAGCCATGCGCGGGCTGTATGTCACGCCCGATACCGCACTGCGAAATCTGATTACTGAACAGGGGCGGGCGCTGCTGCCGCAGCAGCAGATGGAACAGCTTTCGCTGTTTGATACGGCCTCGTTGCTGGAACCCCAAAAAGCCGGCATTTTTCTTCCGGCATAGCAGGGGAAAGGAGGGGGAAGAGATGACCGAGAAAAATCTGGTATACCGGTGCGACGGCAGCTTCCGGGCAATTTTGTGCTGTATCTATGAAATCTATACCCATCGGGAATTTCCGGTGAAAATTCTCACGCCAGAAGACCCCGCGACCCTGTATCTGGAAAAATGGATTGAAACCCAGGATGCGCACGCCCGCCGTGTATGGAAATCGCTGCCGCAAAAGCTGGGCAGGCGCGGGGCGCAGATGGTGCGGGACGGATACCTGACCTGCGTCCCGGAAAAAGAGCTTCTCCTGTGCCGGTTTATCGCCCGAGGGTATGAATACGGCGCCGGTATCGCCGATCTGTTGGCAGATGATACGGTCAACGCCCTGCAAAAAGCGTTGAAACACCTTTATAACGAAGCACATCTGTATCGGGGGTTTGTACGGTTTTCCATTCACGACCGTGTGATGACCGCTTCGATTACCCCAAAAAATCGCGTGCTTCCGCTGTTGGAGCATCACTTCTGTTCGCGGTATCCCGAAGAGCTTTTCCTGTTGTACGACAAAACGCACCGCGAAGCGCTCATTCATCAGCCCGGCCGTGCAGAGATTCTCCCTATGGAAGAATTCACCCCGGATGCGCCGAATGAGGAGGAGCGTGCATACCGGCGCATGTGGAAAAAGTTTTACGATACCGTTGCCATCCGTGAGCGGGAAAACCCCCGTTGCCGCATGACGCACATGCCAAAACGCTACTGGGGCGATATGACAGAATTCCAGGAGGAAGCGGAAACCCCGGCGCCCCTTCCCGGGAAAACTGCCGAAAAATCGGCACTTCCAGCAAGATAAACAGATTTTGAAAAAATTCTTGGCAGCCAGCTGCGCCTTATGCTACAATAAATTTACCGAAGCTCTCATAGGAGAGGCGGTAAAGGAGGAGTACAATATGAAGATTCCAGAGGGATATCAGGAAAAGGTATACGCCGGCTGGCTGGGAAAAATAATCGGTATCCGTGCCGGCGCCAATATCGAAGGCTGGACGTACGAAAAAATTCGGGATACTTATGGAGAGCTGGACGGATATCCGGCGGATTTCATCAATTTTGCCGCTGACGATGACAGCAACGGGCCGATTTTCTTTTTGCGTGCACTGCGTGATACCGCTGAAAATTATGACCTCCAGCCGCAGGACGTAGCCACTGCGCTGCTGAATTATGCCGCCTGGGAGCGCGGCTTTTTCTGGTGGGGCGGCTATGGTATTTCCACCGAACACACGGCCTATATGAACCTGCGCGCCGGAATCCCCGCACCGCGCAGCGGCTCCATCGAACAGAACGGCAGCACCATGGCAGAGCAGATCGGCGGACAGATTTTTATTGATACCTGGGGCCTGGTGGCGCCGGGCAACCCCGACCTGGCAGCCCGCTATGCCCGCGCCGCTGCCAGTGTCACGCATGACGGGAACGGTATCTATGGCGGTATTTTTATTGCAGTGGCGGTGAGCTGGGCCTTTGTAGAAAATGACCTGCAAAAGATTCTTGACGAGGCGCTCTCGTATATCCCTGCTGACTGTGAGTATGCCCGCGTGGTACAGGCCATGCGCAAATTCCACCGCGAGAATCCGGGGGACTGGCGCGCTGCCTTCCGCTATTTGCAGCAGAATTTCGGGTATGACCGCTACCCCGGAAACTGCCATATCATCCCCAATGCGGGCGTGGTAATCCTTTCCCTGTTGTATGGAGAGGGTGATTTTGACCGTACCATCAATATCTGCAACATGTGCGGCTGGGATACAGACTGCAATGTTGCCAATGCCGGCTGCATTATGGGTGTGCGCGGCGGACTGCAAGCCATTTCGTATGAAAAGTGGCGCGCTCCCATCAATGACCTGCTCATCTGTTCCAGCACCGTGGGCTCGCTGAATATCCTGGATTTGCCCGGCTGTGCGGATTATATCGCATCACTGGCCTACGACGCGGCAGGAGAAGAACCCGAACCCCTGTGGCGGGAGCTGTACAGCCAGTTCCAGCGCCGGTGCCATTTTGAATATCCCGGCTCTACACACGCCATGCGCGTGCGCGGTGCAGGTAGCTTTTCGATGGAAAACAGCGCACAGCGTGCCTTTACCGGAAAGCGCTCCTTGCGCGTATGCGGTCAGGAAACAGCACAGTCTGTGGCGATTTACCGCCAGACGTACTATGAGCGAAAGGACTTTTCCGACAGCCGGTATAACCCCAGCTTTTCACCGATCCTCTATCCTGGCCAGACGGTCAAAGCCGCTGTTTGTACAGAAACTGAAGGAGTTCGTGTTCGTGTGTATGTTCGCGAACTGCACAGCGACCAGGTCTATTCCGGGGAAGAGGTTGCGCTGGTGCCCGGCAAATGGGCAGAGCTTTCCTATGATATCCCCGCGATGGAAGGCGCACTGCTGGGCGAAGCGGGAATTCTGGTGGAATCCGATGATAGCTGGTGTGTTTTCCTGGATGATCTGACCTTTGAGGGTGCCCCCGATTACACCGTAGAAGCCGCCTGTGAGCGGGAAGAGTGGTTTGCTTTTGGCCATACCCCGGTGAGCCAGTTTACCACCATGAAGGGATTGGCCTACCTGCAAGACGGGCAGCTGCACCTTTCCTGTGCGGACTTTGGAGAAGTGTACACCGGAAACTGGGACTGGGAGGATTACACCGCAGAATTTGCCGTCACCCCGATTATTGGAAAAGAGTGGGGTGTGAATGTCCGCGTACAGGGTGCTATGCGCTCCTATGCCGTCCTGTTCCGTGAGCAGGATGTGGCACTGATGAAGAATGACTGCGGATATTCCACGCTGCAAACCCGACCGTTCACATGGCAGCCGGGACAGGAATACAAAATCCGGGTTTGTGTATGTGCAAACCGTCTGCGGGTCTGGATTGACGGAGAAAAATTCTTCGAGTGGGGAGACACAGAGAAGCCTCTGCGCTGCGGTTGTGTGGGCATGATGGTTCGTGAGGGCGCACATTGCGCTCTGCGTCAAATCAGAATTAAAAAATCGTAACCAGATTCAGATATTTCCTGATTTTTTAGTATAAAAACATGAATGGAGGGATCTGCCATGAGACAATATACACAGCAGGACGTTGATCGGATGTTCGAAGAGCAGTCTCAAAATGACCGGCGTTTCAAAATCGAAAAATACCGCCAGCTGAATCGGTTTGTTCCCAGTGGAAAAGTGCTGTTTACTGGTTCTTCGCTGATGGAAATGTTCCCGGTGGATGAACTGTGTCGTTCAGCTGGAATTGATGCGCCGGTATATAACCGCGGAGTAGGCGGCTTTACGACTGACGATTTTTTGCGGGAAATCGATACCCAGTTGCTGGATTTAAAGCCGGGCAAGGTATTCATCAACATCGGTACCAATGATATCCGCAACGACCCGGCTATTCCAGAGGGCTGGCTGGCACATCTGACCGCGAACTATCGGGAAATCCTGCGCCGCCTGCGTGAATCTCTGCCGGATTGTGATTTGTATCTGATGGCCTATTATCCGGTGAACCCGGATGCAAAAGCCGCGCAGCAGGGTTGGAGCGCAGAAGCACTGAAAGTGCGAACCAATGAAGCAATTGACCGTGCAAATCAGGCGGTTGCCCAGTTGGCCGAAGAATTTGGCGGTACTTTTATCAATGTCAACCAGGGCCTTACGGATGAGCAGGGGCGCCTGAAGGAGGAATTTACTTTGGACGGCATCCACATGTGCCCGGCAGCCTATGCTGTGGTTCTGGAAAATCTGCGGCCCTATCTGTAGACAGTTCCGGCCGCATTTCAAGGTGAATTTGAACTGACGCAGACACGAAATCATTCGTGTCTGCGTTTTTTATAACAAAAATCGTTATTTTTCGTGCTGGCTCCAGCGCAAAAAGGTATCTTGCGCCACCGAAAGCCGTCGGGCAGCTTCGCGTGAGTTGATTTCTCCGTTGCGCCACTGCTGTAGTACTAGCGGAAATTCCAAGGGAATGGGCTTGGGCGGCCTGCCAAAGTGGACACCGCGCGCTTTTGCAGCAGCGATTCCTTCGGCTTGACGCTGACGGATGTTTTCCCGTTCTGTTTGCGCCACATAAGAGAGCAGCTGTAAAACGATGTCTGCAATCAAAGTACCGATCAAATCATTTTCGCGTCGAGTATCTAGCAGAGGTATATCCAGCACGACAATATATCTACTTCTTTCTGTTTGGTGAGAAGCCTCCATTGCTCCAGAAATTCCTTATAATTGCGTCCCAGACAGTCAATGCTTTTCACTCCGATTGATTGAAAAATTGGATTCCTGCATAGCAATCAGCTGCCAGTCTTCATTCTGTTCTCTGCTAGATACCCAAATGTATCCATAAATTTTTTCTCCAATCAATGTTCCTCCAGTGTAAATTATCGATTTTT
The DNA here is from genome assembly GCA_946484175.1 of uncultured Clostridia bacterium. GTDB lineage: Bacteria > Bacillota > Clostridia > Oscillospirales > Acutalibacteraceae > Heritagella_A. The sequence continues at coordinate 23,857 of CAMLSX010000016.1, read as the reverse complement.
CCGATGGGTGCTTGCCAAATACGCTCTTTTCGGAGGTTGAACAAGGGATAGTATAGGGGAAAAATTGGTGATTTCGACTGCTTTTTTTTTGATAAGTGCAGGATTATCAAAAATAATGCTGGGAATTCCATGAGAAATGGGGTATAATGACCATAAAGCCTTAGGGAGGTGTATCATCAATGAGTTCACTTGAAAATCTGGATATTATCCGTCAAAGACAGCACGATGCTGTGCGCAGCGGAAGATTTTTGGGGATAGAGGGGCGCCGTGAGCGCCTGCACCGGCTGCTTTGTGCCATGAAGCTTTGGGAATCAGAGCTTCTGGAAGCATTGTATGATGATCTGCACAAATCTCATTCAGAGGGATATGCAACAGAGCTGGGAGTTGTATACTCTGAAATCCGAGAAGCGATTCGGCAACTTCCGCGATGGACACGTGACCGGCGCGTCAGCGGTGGTTTGGCTTCGTTCCCTTCAAAAGGGATGCGGCTGGCAGAACCGATGGGAATGGCTTTGATTTTTTCTCCGTGGAATTACCCGGTGCAGCTCAGCCTTGCGCCGCTGGTGGCTGCTCTTGCAGCAGGCTGTCCGTGCGTATTGAAACCTTCCCGATATTCTTCGGCAGTTTCCCGTGTGCTGGAAAAAATGCTGGAAGAAGCTTTTTCAGAAGAAGAAGTAGCGGTTTTTCAGGGCGGAGCAAAAGAAAATCAACTGTTGCTGGAGAAAAAATGGGATATCATTTTCTTTACAGGCAGTCCGCAGGTAGGACGCATTGTGATGGAAGCTGCTTCACGACATTTAACGCCTGTCGTGCTGGAACTTGGCGGAAAGAGCCCGGTAATTGTGGATCAGACCGCCGACCTTGATTTGGCCGCACGCCGGATTATGTGGGGCAAACTGTTGAATTCAGGCCAGACCTGTGTGGCCCCTGATTATGTGCTGGTAAGCCGCAGCCGCCAGCAGGAACTGGAGAACAAGCTGCTTCTGGCTGCTCAAAAGCTGTATGGAAAAGAGCCTCTGGACAGCCCGGATTATGGTGCTATTATCAATCAAAAACATTTTGATCGCCTTTCTTCTTTGCTGAAGGTGTCACAGGAAGAAGGCTGTACTTTACGAACCGTAGGCAGTGCCCGTTTCAAAGAGATAACACGACAAATAGCTCCTACGTTGATTTCAGGTGTGAGCTGGGAAAATGCTGTGATGCAGGAAGAACTGTTTGGTCCGCTTCTGCCGGTAATTCCCTATGATTCATTGGACGATGTGATTGAAGAAATCGCTTCGCGCCCCACGCCGCTGGCGCTGTATCTGTTTACGAACAGCCGCGAGAATGCACGCGATGTGCTTTTGCATGTACCATTTGGCGGCGGATGTGTCAATGATACCGTCATGCACCTTACAAGCTCTCGTTTGCCGTTTGGTGGACTCGGAGAGAGCGGGATGGGCCAATATCACGGAAAAGCCGGGTTTGATGTGTTTACCCACTACAAAAGCGTTCTCTTCAGCTCAACAAGAATCGATCTGCCCATGCGTTACGCGCCGTATGGCAAATTTGACCGCATTATCCGGCGTTTGATGAGATAATAGGAATCTTGAAAGGAAGTGGGTCTGGTGAAGGGCAGTCGGAAAGATTTGGAACAGCTGGCAGTATGGGTGCAGGAGAGTCGCCGAATCGTATTTTTTGGCGGAGCGGGGGTTTCCACAGAGAGTGGAATCCCCGATTTCCGCAGTGAAGATGGTTTGTATCGGCAGCATTTTCGTTATCCTCCGGAAACCATGCTCAGCCGCACGTTTTTTAATAGGCACCCGGAAGAATTTTTTGACTTTTACCGCAAAAAGATGGTAGCTCCAGAGGTAGCTCCTAATACAGCACATCGTGTTTTGGCCAAATGGGAACAGGAAGGGCGCCTGGAAGCTGTTATCACACAGAATATTGATGGTCTGCATCAAAAGGCGGGCAATCAGCGCGTGCTGGAACTGCATGGTTCTGTGTACCGTAACCGCTGTATGAAATGTGCCCGTACCTGGCCACTGGAAAAGGTGACAGAAAGTGCCGGCGTGCCGCGCTGCGACTGCGGCGGCATCGTTAAGCCTGAAGTAGTGCTTTATGAAGAACCATTGGATGAATCTGTGTTGCTGGGCTCTGTGCGTTCTCTGCAATGTGCAGATTTGCTGATTATTGGCGGAACCAGTCTAGCAGTGTATCCGGCAGCCGGTTTGGTGCAGTATTATGGGGGGCGCAGGTTGGTACTTATTAACCGTTCGGAAACCAGAATGGATGATGAAGCAGATCTGTGTTTCCGCGAGAAAATCGGTGAAGTGCTCGGTGCAGAAGAAGAAATCAGATTGGGAAAAGCGTAAAATAAAGCGCACTTTGCGATATAGTTGACAGAATCGCCAATTGATGGGATAATAGAAAAGACATTTTCTGACGGCCAGCTTGTGAAATTTCTGTTTTTTGAGCTGGGCCGCAATTGACAAAGGATGTTGCTGATATGAGAATTATCGCAGGAGAAGCGCATGGAAGACGGCTGGAGACCCGAGAAGGTCTGGACGTCCGTCCTACCCCGGAACGCGTAAAGGAAGCACTTTTTAATATTTTGCAATTTCAGATTGAAGGACGCAGAGTACTGGATCTGTTTGCAGGCAGCGGACAGTTGGGTTTGGAGGCTCTGAGCCGCGGTGCAGCAGAGGCAGTATTTGTAGATGAATCACGCGCCTCTATGGCAGTTGTGCAGCGTAATATTGCTTCGCTTGGAATGCAGTCGCGTTCGAAAACATACCAGATGGATTTTGAGGCCTTTTTGCTTCGTAAACAACAGCCGTTTGATATCGTGCTGTTAGATCCGCCCTACCGCAGCGGAAAGTTGGAAACTGCTCTCCCGCTTGCAGCAGAGGTTACTGCACCGGGCGGCACGATTGTGGCAGAGCATCCCACAGATGAAGACCTGCCCGAAGAAGTCGGAGCGTTCCGTAAGGTGCGTTCATACCGTTATGGAAAAATATATCTGACACTCTATCGTCGTCCAGAAACAGACTGAGGGAAACATATCACAGGAAGTTGGGAGCAACCTATGAAAATTGGAATTTGTCCGGGCAGCTTTGATCCGGTGACAATGGGACATCTGGATATTATCAGTCGATCACGGAAGATTTTTGACCATGTGATTGTAGCTGTTATGATTAATCCCGCCAAAAAAACGCTGTTTACCGTAGAAGAGCGGATTGACCTGCTCAAGCGTGCAACAGCAGAGATGGAAAATGTGGAAGTAGTTGGATTTGCTGGCTTGCTGGCAGAATATGCGCGGCAAAGAGGTGCTACAGCAGTAGTGAAAGGACTGCGCGCTGTGACAGACTTTGAATATGAATTCCAGCAGGCGCTGACCAACAAAAAGCTGAATCCGGAGATGGAGACCCTTTTTATGACGACCAATTCGGAGCATATGTTCCTGAGCTCCAGTATTGTCAAGCAGATTGCCATGTTTGGTGGGGATATTTCAAACTTTGTGCCGGAATGTATTTTGGAGGATGTCAAAAAGCGGATTTGCGAAGATCAATTGCTGATCGAGCAGAAATAATTATATTTTTGGGTAGAACAATGCGACTATTTCACGAAAGGATCGATGAACATGCCTGTTAAGATCACAGTAGATGAACTGTTAGATGAACTGGAGGAAAAACTGGATAAGGCAACGCGGCTGCCGTTGTCCAGAGGACGTGCAATCCTTGATGAAGAAGATGTTCGGGAAATTATCGATGAAATTCGAAAAAATCTTCCGCAGGAAAGCCGTCAGGCAAGAGCTATTGTAGCAGACAGAAACCAGATTATCAGTGACGCCAGGCGGGAAGCAGAAATCATTATCCGTGTAGCAGAAGAAAAATCTCGTGCAATGGTAAATCAAAATGAAATCGTCAAGCAGGCACAGCAGAAGGCAAATGACCTGATGAACCAGACCCAGCAGAAATGCCGTGAAATGCGTAAGGCCAGCAATGATTATATTGATGATTTGATGAAGCGCACAGATGATTATCTGGCAAGTCAACTTAGTGAATTGCGAAAGACCCGTCAGGAAATCAAGTCCAGTCAGCGCAGTGGAATTAAATAACGGTTAAATTCTAGATTTGCCATAAAGTGTTCTTAATAATTCTTTTACAAAATATTGTATATTGCTGTCGAAAAAAGTTGAAAAATACGATGTTTCGCGATTTAGCGGAGGAAAAAGCACAAACAACAGTGTTTTTCACTCCGCTTTTTTGTTTTTTTATAAAAAACTCATAAAAAAGTTTTCAATGTGTTTACATAATAAAATTCAAAAAGGGATTGCATTTATTCCTGCTATCGTCTATAATCTATCTATTAGTGGTAGATAGTGGATAAAAGTGGCATACAGTGTTAATAACCGTTTAAAAACGGATGGTTTTACTGTATGAAAGACAAGAGGGCAGCAGCTATGTTAATGGGGGAATTTCCACATAATATGGATGCCAAAGGCAGGGTGACGATCCCTGTACGATTCCGTGAGGACTTGGGTGATCGCTTTTATGTAACAAAAGGTCTAGATGGCTGCCTGTTTGTTTTTTCACCTGTCCGTTGGGAACGTCTGGTAGAGAAGATGGCATCTTTGCCGATTGCCAACGCGCACAGTCTTCAGCGTTTTTTCTTTTCTGGTGCCGGAGAAGTGGAGCCGGATAAGCAGGGGCGGGTCTTGATTCCGCAATCATTGCGGGAATATGCAGGCCTTTCCAAAGAGGTCACCGTTATTGGAGCTGCCACACGTGCTGAGATTTGGGATACAGCCAGATGGAAAGCGTATAATGACAGCCAGTCTCAAGAAAACATTTTGGAAGCAATGAATCTTTTGGGAATCTGAATCTGGAGGGAGTGAATCCGATGCAGAATATTACATTTTCCCATAAGCCGGTATTATTTGCTGAAACCATCGATTCGCTCAATATCCGGCCAGATGGGATTTATATCGATGGTACTGCCGGCGGCGGAGGACACAGCGAAGCCATTCTTCAGCGCCTGATTACAGGAAAGCTGATTTCTATCGATCAGGACCCGGATGCCATCGCTGCATGTACAGCCCGGTTATCAAAATATCCCGGCTCTATTATATGTCGGGGAAATTTTTCACAGATGAAAGAACTGGCAGCACAAAAAGGTATTGAGCGTGTAGACGGAGTATTGCTGGATATCGGGGTATCTTCCCATCAGTTGGATACGCCGGAAAGGGGTTTTTCTTATCATTCTGATGCGCCGCTTGATATGCGCATGAGCCAGGAAGGCCCTACAGCTGCTGATTTGGTAAACGAGCTTTCGTGGCAGCAACTGGCAGAAATTATCAGCCGTTACGGTGAAGACAGGAGTGCAGTTCGCATTGCGAAAGCAATTGTGGCAGCACGTGAAACCGGCAGAATCGAAACAACATTACAGTTGGCAGATATTGTAAGAGAAGCTGTTCCGGCGGCGGTTCGCCGTGAGCCGGGACATCCTGCCAGAAAGACCTTTCAGGCACTTCGTATTGCGGTAAACGGAGAGCTGGACAGGCTTTCAGAAGGGCTGGATGCAGCATTTTCTTTACTTCGTCCGGGTGGAAGGCTTGCGGTAATTACCTTCCATTCCTTGGAAGACAGGATGGTGAAACGCCGTATGAACGAGTGGTGCACCGGATGTACCTGTCCGCCGGATTTTCCGGTGTGTGTGTGCGGCAAAAAACCAAGGGCAGAACTGGTATATAAAAAAGGGCTGGCGCCTTCGGCAAAAGAACTGGAAGAAAATCCTCGTGCACGAAGTTCACGGCTGCGTGTGTGCACAAAATTAATCGATGAAGCTTTCGTGTGATGCGAAGAAATTTTATATAACCGATTATGCAGATAGGAGAGTGGAACAAATGGCCTTGCGCAATCGTACAGAAGCATATGATCTTTCCCTTTTTGACACCCGTCCGTTGACAGTGGAGGTTGGTGGTCTTCCCAAAGAAAAACCCTCTCCCAAAAAGCAGCGGCGCAATAACGTCATTGAACTTCCCCAAAAGGAGCTGGATCAAAATCGCCGTAAGCACCCGTTTTCTTTGAAAGCAGCGGCAGTAATGGCAACTATGGTATTGATGCTGACTATTGTCGGCAGCATCGTACTTAATCAGGTGCAGCTCAACGAGCTGACAACCCAGATTGCAGCGGCACAGACGCAGCTGGCAGAGCAGGAAAGCGTACATACACAGCTGCAAATGGAAGCCAATGCTAATATGACCCTCAGTGATGTGGAGGAATATGCCAAGGAATATCTGGATATGAGCAAAATTGGAAAAAGCCAGGTAACATACATCACCCTGACACAGGGGGATCAGGGCAATGTGGTGCAGTCCAGCGGGGGCGAGAGCCTGTTGGATCAAATCCTTTCTTTTTTACAGGGACTTCTGTCATAAATAAATCATTGGAACGTATATGTAAATAAGGGCTGCCGCATTTTGGCGGCGGCCTGATTTTGCAGGAGAAGAGAGTTAAGAAGGAATCTTAACTCTCCTTTTTGATAAAGGCATCTGTTATTTCAGGCTTTGACAGAGCGCCTGTTTTCTACGGAGGAATCATTATGGCCAAAGGAACGACCGTACGGATGTGGAGGCGCGTGTGCATTTTGCTGGTGTTTATGGCAATTGCGCTTGGTGTTGTGATTTTCAATCTGATTCGTTTGCAAATCATAGATGGTGAAGAGCTGAAGCGAGCAGCAATTGATCAGTCGCTTCGCCCCACAGAACTGACAGCCCAGCGGGGAACAATCTATGATTGCAGCGGCACCAAAATTTTGGCAAAAAGCGCCAGTGTTTGGACAGTTGCTCTCGAACCCATTCATATTGAAGAAAAAGATAAACCGGTTGTCGCCAGAGAACTCGCCAGAATTCTGGATATGGAAGAGGCTGACGTGCTGGAGCTTGTCAATAAAGATACATATTTTACCTATGTGAAGCGGAAAGTAGAAACAGAGATAAAAGATGAAATTCTGGAATTTGAAAAAAAATATGGCATCAGCCGTGGGATTCAGCTGATTGAAGATTATAAAAGATACTATCCCTATGGCAATTTTATGGGTCCGGTGCTGGGCTTTACCGGAACCGACAGCCAGGGGCTTTCGGGTCTGGAGTATCAATATGACAGTGAGCTCAGCGGAACCGCAGGACGTCTGGTGACGGCTAAAAATGCTGTAGGAAGCGATATGCCGTTCCAATATGAACAGCGTGTAGAAGCAGAAGATGGCTATGACCTGGTATTGACGATTGATGAAGGAATCCAGCATTTTCTGGAAGAAGGCTTGGAAGAAGGTATTGCTAATTTTAACGTGGCCAACGGTGCCTGTGCGGTAGCAATGGATGTCAACACCGGCGCAATTTTGGGGCTTGCCACAAAAGGGGACTACGACCCTAACGATCCCTGGACCATTGCAGATAAAGAGGTTCAAAAAGAAATTGATGCATTGCCCGAAGATGAACAGGAAGCAGCTATTTCTGCTGCCCTGCAAAAACAGTGGCGCAATAAGGCAATCAGCGATACTTATTATCCGGGATCTGTTTTTAAGATGTGCACCGGTTCTATGGCACTTGAAGAAGATATTGTTTCGGAAGAAACAACTTTTACCTGTAATCACTCTTATCAGGTATCTGGAACCGGCGTTTATATCAACTGCTGGTCTACCCATGGAACAGAAACCTTTGTACAGGGTGTGTGCAATTCCTGCAACCCATTTTTTATGTATTTGGGTGAACAGCTGGGGCCGAGCCTGTTTTTCAAGTATTTTGAAGCATTCGGTTTTACACAAAAAACAGGCGTCGATCTTCCCGGTGAAGCCAATACCATTTATTATACCGCTGACCAGCTCAATCCTGTTGAGTTGGCGACAGAGTCTTTTGGTCAGAACTTCAGTATCACCCCCATCCATATGCTGGCAGCAGCAGCGGCGGTTGCCAATGGCGGCTATCTGGTACAGCCTCATGTGGTGGACCATATGCTGGACAGCGATGGCAATATTGTTATGAGTGCTGATACCAGCTATAAGCGTCAGGTGATCTCAGAAGAGACCTCAGAGCGCATGACCAAAATTTTGAATCAGAATGCCACCAGCGGTACTGCTCAAAGCGGATATATTGCTGGATATCAGGTGTGCGGGAAAACCGGTACCTCCCAGAAGATTCTGGAAGATAACCTTGATCCGACCAAAAAGCACTACATCGCTTCCTACTGTGGTTTTGCGCCGGCAGATGACCCGCAGGTTGCACTGCTTATCTATTTTGATGAGCCCGATCCGAAAATCAATTACTATGGTGGTACGGTTGCCGGTCCTACGTTTGAAAAATGCATGAAGCAGATTCTGGATTATTTGGGAACTGAACGCAAGTATACCCAGGAAGAACTCGAAAAGATTGATACCACAGCGCCTTCAGTTGCAGGGCAAACAGTGGAAGATGCTGTAAAAACTGTTGAAGACGCCGGGTTGACCGTAAAAATTCGCGGTGACGGTGATACAGTTTTGGAGCAGGTGCCCGCTTTTGGCGAAGAGCTTCCGCAAGACGGTACGATTGTACTGTATACCGATTCAGAGAGCACCGAAACAACTGTCAAGGTTCCCAATTTGAAGGGGTTGTCTCTGTCGGCGGCCAACCAGACCGCAATTAATGCAGGAATCCAGATTAAAGTGACAGGCGCAGCTTTAACCAGTTCCAGTTCAATTTCTCAGACACAGGATATTGAAGAGGGAACCGAGGTAAAACCGGGAACGGTTGTAACGGTCAGCTTTGTGGAACCCGATCAAGTAGCGTGATTTTTCAGAAAATCAAGATACAGGCTGTAAATTTAAGGGCCGGTATGCTATACTAAAAAAAGCGTATCGGCTCTGAAGCCTGCTGCATGGCAGATAGAGCCAGGTCGTATAGAACTTCCGGCAATATACAAACCGGAAAAAGACAAGGTGGAGAAAATACTATGAGTGCAACATGGACATTGTTGGCAGCGGCCATTTCATTTGGTTTAACAGCTCTTCTGGGAAAATGGATGATTCCGTTCTTGCGGAAACTGCATTTTGGCCAGACTATCCGCGAAGAAGGACCGCAATGGCATATGAAAAAACAGGGAACCCCTACAATGGGCGGCCTCATGTTTATTGCTGGAATTCTGGTGGCGGTGCTGATTTGTGTGCCTCTGTACTATATCAACGGTTTTGACGAAACGCTGTTGATGAAAGTCCGGCTGTTTGGCGGTTTGGGAATGGCACTGGCATATGGCCTGATTGGTTTTATGGATGACTATATCAAAGTGGTAAAGAAGCGCAATCTGGGTCTTACTGTCATTCAGAAACTGGTTCTGCAATTTGCAGTAGCAGCTGCCTATCTGGTAACAGTCAGTCTGGCAGGCGGCGGAACCGCAACCATGATTCCCTTTGTGGGAACAGTAGATTTTGGCTGGGGCTATTGGGTTCTGGCAGCAATTTTGATCGTGGGCGTAGTCAATGCGGTTAACTTTACCGACGGTATCGACGGTCTGAATGCTTCCGTTACTTTTTTTGTGTGTATTTTTGTCATGATGATCGCAGGTCTTTTGAGCCTGTTCAGCGTCAGCATTCTGGCGGTTTCTATTGCAGCGGGCTGCATGGGCTTCCTGGTGTGGAACTTCAACCCGGCAAAGGTATTCATGGGTGATACCGGTTCACTGTTTTTGGGTGGTGCTGTGTGTGCGATTGCATTTGCTCTGAACCTGCCGATCCTGCTTCTGCCGCTGGGAATCGTTTATTTCGCAGAGATTCTTTCTGTTGTGCTGCAGGTAACCTATTTCAAGCTGACACACGGCAAGCGTTTGTTTAAAATGAGCCCCATTCACCATCATTGTGAACTGTGTGGCTGGAGTGAAATGAAAATTTGCTTTGTGTTCAGTGTTGTAGCAGCACTTGGCGGATTGATTTCGCTTCTGCTGGTATTGTTTGGCGTATAACGGGTATAGTAGTACATAACAGGCCGGATCATCTGGCAAAAGCATAAATTCCGGGAAAGGAGGAGACTGTTTTGAGAGAACAAAAAAAACGCCGCACAGGTTCGGGTAAAATCAACCGTGCCGATTCCCGTACAAAACAGAAAAAACGTCCGGCAACAGCTGCTGCACAATCGCGCGCGGCGGGAACAGCAGTCACAATCCCCAATGAATCCGCTCACATGCCTTTTTCACCCAGGCGTGCCATGAAAAAAGTGCGCAAGAAGTACAAAATCTTTTCGGTGCGTGGCGGCGTAGACAGAATGTTTTTATATGTTTTAATGGCATTGCTGGTTTTTGGGCTTATTATGCTGTTTTCTTCCAGCTATGCGGTCTCCTATTTTGAGTCTTCGGGATCAAAATCTCCCAGCAGTTATAACTATATTCGCCCACAGTTGATTTTTGCCGCGCTGGGCTGCACAATTATGTTTGCAGTGTCTTTTTTTGATTATCATCATCTGCATAAATTTGCTTTTCCTGTTTTGGGAATCACACTGCTGATGCTGGTTGCGGTGCTTACACTTCGCGAAACGTCTCTGGTTCCGAGGATCAACGGTACCTATCGTTGGCTGTATCTGGGCCCCATCAATTTCCAACCTTCAGAAATTGCAAAATTTGCGCTGGTTCTGATTTTTGCCCATTTGATTTCCATCAATTACGATAAGATGGAGACTTTCCGTTATGGTGTATTGCCTTATGGACTTCTGTTGGCATTGATCGCCGGCCTGGTTATCTTGGAGCCGCATGTTTCCGCTACGGTTATTATTGTCCTGCTGGCAGCAGTGATGCTGTGGGTAGGCGGTATTAAAAAAAGATGGTATCTGCTGGCATTGCTGCTGGCTGTGTTGGTAGGGCTGTATATGTTTTTCTTTACCGATAAATTTGACTATGCGATTCCTCGTATTTTGGGCTGGCTGAATCCTTTTAATCCCCCGGAAGGGATGGAGGGTGATACTTGGCAGACAAGACAATCTTTGATGGCTATTGGTTCCGGCCGGTTTTTTGGCTTGGGACTGGCACAGTCGCGTCAGAAATATCTGTATCTGCCAGAACCGGAAAACGACTTTATTTTTGCAATTGTCTGTGAGGAACTTGGTTTTATCGGCGCTCTGGCGGTGATTATCCTGTTTGCACTGCTGATCTGGCGTGGCGTCATTATTTCGCTGGGCGCAAAGGATAAATTCGGGATGATGCTGGGCATTGGCCTTACGGCACAAGTGGGAATTCAGGCAATCCTGAATATTTGTGTGGTTACCAATACGATTCCGAATACCGGTATCAGCCTTCCATTTTTTAGCTATGGCGGTACGTCACTGATCATGCTGCTGGCGGAAATGGGGGTTGTACTTTCTATCTCGAGAACGTCCAATGTAGACAAAATATAGAAATCCGCAGTAAAGGAGGAAGACGGAAGCACAGGCTTTGTGTTTCCGTCGCGATACATGAGAGTATTATTTGCAGGCGGTGGAACAGCCGGCCATATCAATCCCGCTCTGGCAATTGCCGGATACTTGCGGGAGATGGAGCCGGATTCTGTAATTCTGTATGTAGGCAATGAAGGCGGTATGGAGGAACGACTGGTTCCCGCAGCAGGCTTCGACTTCCGCAGCGTGAAGATTTCCGGCTTCCAGCGCAAGCTCAGTCTTCAGAATATCAAGCGCAATATGCAAACAATGGTGCGGGTGGTCACTTCCACACAGCAGGCGAAAAAGATTATCCGTGACTTTAAACCGGACATCTGCGTCGGTACCGGTGGTTATGTCAGCGGTCCGGTAATCCGCGAAGCTATGAAGCTGGGAATTCCAGCAGTTATTCACGAGCAGAACGCCTATCCGGGTGTTACCAATAAAATGCTCGCGAAAAAAGCCAGCCGGGTGATGTTGGCAGTGGCCGATGCACAGCGCCATTTCGACGCAGGTGCACGCTGTGTCCTCACGGGCAACCCGGTGCGGCAAGAGCTTTCGCGTGCCGATAAAGAGGATTCCCGCCGTACGCTGGGGCTGGATGCACGTCCGCTGATTCTCTCCTTTGGCGGAAGCCTGGGTGCGAGAAGCATCAACGAAGCAGTGGCGGATTTGTTGGTACGCAGCGCCAGAACTGGAAAATATCAGCACATCCACGGCTACGGCCAGTATGCCAAATGGATGCCCCAGCTGGTAGCCGATAAAGGCTTGGATCTGAACGAACATCCCAACATTGAGCTGCGGGAGTATATTCACAATATGCCGGAATGTATGGCGGCAGCCGACTTGGTGATCTGCCGTGCCGGTGCTATCACGCTGAGTGAATTGCAGGCATTGGGCAAAGCTTCTATCCTGATTCCTTCTCCGAATGTGGCAGAAAACCACCAGTATCACAACGCTATGGCACTGGTAAAGCGCAACGCGGCAGTGTTGATAGAGGAAAAAGACCTGACCGGCGAGCTTCTGTGGAAGAAAGTCGAAGAGATCTTTGCACGGCCCGGCGGCGCTGAAGAGCTGGGAGCTAATGCCGCAAAGATGGCGATTCCCGATGCCTGCCAGCGCATTGTCAGCATTATGCATGAGGTTGTCCGGGAGCAGAGAAGCCATCCCTGATTTCGTGCCCTTTCACCGATCTGTTTTTCCATGCATAGAATGGAAAGCGATCGAAATAACGGGTGAAAGGGTGTTGAGGTTTGGAACGCTTGAGAATAGATGGCCCCTGCAAACTGAATGGAGAGCTTCGCGTACACGGAGCCAAAAACAGTACCCTGCCCCTTCTGGCGGCCTCGCTTCTCTGCAAAACAGAGGTGGTTTTACATAACTGCCCACGACTGTCGGATGTAGAAACGGCTGTCCGGATTTTAAAAACACTTGGCTGCCGGGTAAAGCGGGAAGGGGAAACACTGCTGATTGATTCTTCTTCCCTGCAGGGCGGGGAGATTCCTGAAACTTTGATGCGGGAGATGCGCTCCTCCATTGTGTTTTTGGGTGCAATCGTTTCCCGATTGGGAAAAGCAAGATTGTCCTTCCCGGGTGGCTGTGAACTGGGCCCGCGTCCGATTGACCTTCATCTGGCGGCACTGCGGCGGATGGGATTGCAGATCACGGAAGATCACGGTTGTTTGGACTGCACCGTACCGGGAAGATTGACAGGTTGTCCGATTTCTCTTTCTTTTCCCAGTGTTGGCGCAACTGAAAATGTCATGTTGGCGGCTGCGTGTGCCAAAGGTACTACTGTGCTTTCCAACGCAGCTAGAGAGCCGGAAATTGTGGATTTGGCAGATTTTCTCAATGCCTGCGGCGCACATGTTGCCGGTGCAGGCGGAAGTGAAATTATCATAGAAGGCGTTCCATCTTTGCATGGATGCGAACACCGGGTGATTCCAGACCGCATTGTTGCTGCTACGTATTTGGCAGCAGCAGCGGCTTCGGGTGGAGAAGTGCTTCTGCACGATGTAGAATGTGACCATCTGCGTCTGGTGCTCCCTGTTTTCGAAGAAGCAGGATGCAGCATGAAAGTGATGCAGAACCAGCTCTGGCTGTGTGCCCCCGAAAGGTTGCGTCCTGTCAAATGCATCCGTACGCTGCCATATCCCGGCTTTCCGACAGATGCACAGGCGCCGGTGATGGCAATGTTGTGCCTGGCTGACGGCGCGAGTGTATTTGTAGAAAATATATTCGAAAACCGTTACAAATATACCGGGGAACTGCTCCGATTGGGTGCCCGTATCAAAGTAGAGGGGCGTGTGGCAGTGGCTGAAGGGGTAAAAGCACTTTCAGGAGCTTCGGTACAGGCGCCGGATCTTCGCGGCGGGGCTGCGTTGGTAGTAGCTGGTCTTGCGGCAGAAGGAACGACATTGATTTCGGGACTCCATCATCTGGATCGCGGCTATGAGGGGTTAGAGGAAGCCTTTTCCCAAATAGGTGCCAGGATTCAAAGAGAAAAAACAAAACCGGAAGACAGAAAAGAGGAGAAACATGCGGCAAGTACCTTCTGAAAATAAAAAAATCAAGGGAAGAGGTGCCATTGCACGGCACGGTGTTTCTTCCCGTGCAAAACGTCGACGGCGCAAGATTATTTTGTTTTATTTTTTAACATTCGTTTTTGTCATTTCTATCGCAGTCGTCCTTTCTCTTACCGTTTTATTCCGAATCAATACGATTCAGATTGATAATACTTCCAACTATTCTACAGAAGAGATTCTGGAAGTTTGCGGAATTGAAAAAGGGGAAAACCTTTTTTTGGCGGACGTAGACAGGGCACAAGCGGATATTGATCGTCGTCTTCCATACAGCAGCAATGTACAGGTGAAGAGAAAACTGCCCGATATTCTTCAGATTACCATCGCAGAACCTGAAATTGCGCAAGTGTTTGAGCAAGACGGACAGTATTTGCTGGTAAATGAAGAGAACAAAATTGTTGCGATTCAAAAAAGCGATCTTGGAAAATACCTGCTGGTTTCCGGAGTCAAGATGAAGAATCCAAAAGCTGGCCTTACTTTTTCTGCTGAAGAGAAGAAAGTCGGAGAAATTTTTGCAGAAGTCAAACAAATGCTCAACACAGTCGGTCTGGAAGATATTACCCGTATTGATTTAAGCGACCCATATCAGATAATGGCAGAGTATGACGGGAGAATACGTATTCAGATTGGAAACTCCAACGATCTGCAAATGAAATTGGCATCTGCAAAAAAAATTATTGACACAGAGCTTTCGCCTGATGAAAAAGGAGAATTGGATGTTTCATTTACCAGGGATCTGAAAAAAGCGTATTACAATGCAGATTCGCCAGCCAGTTCAAAGGATGAGACAGAGCAGCAGCTGGAAGAATCTTCCATATCCGAAAGTTCCGATATTTCACAGTCCGAGTAAGGTTTCCGGTACTTGTTTTGCATGCAGCTCTATTAAACGCTTATGCAAAAAGGAAAATTTAGTACAATATGGAAAATGGAAATTTATGCGGAAATAGCTCGAATTTTCTGTATGCAAAGCGTCAAAATCATTAAAAACAGAAGCGGCTGGCTTTTTTATTCGATAAAATGAAATAAATTCGCATGTTCACGCAAGAATTCCTTGAAATTTCTGCGTAAAAGTGATAAATTAAAAAAGAAAAGACTATGACCATAACAAGACTTTACCGGTTTTCCGGGACGTTGAATTAAGATAAGGGGGAGAGACAGAAATGCCTTTCGAAATTGACAACCAAATTGACGATGAAGTAATGATAAAAGTAATTGGTGTCGGCGGCGGCGGCGGAAACGCTGTGGACCGCATGATTATCAGCGGCGTGCAGGGTGTAGAGTTTATCAGCGTAAATACAGACCGTCAGGCACTGAACCGTTCCAAAGCTACTCAGAAAATCCAAATTGGTGAGAAGATTACCCGCGGTAAGGGCGCAGGTTCCAACCCTGAAATCGGGCAGAAGGCGGCCGAAGAGAGCCGTGAGGCAATTGCTGCGGCAATTCGTGGTTCCGATATGGTATTCATTACTGCTGGTATGGGCGGCGGCACCGGCACTGGCGCTGCTCCTGTTGTGGCAGAGGTGGCGCGTGAAATGGGCGTTCTGACTATCGGTATTGTCACAAAGCCCTTCTCTTTTGAAGGCCGTCGGCGTATGGAGCAGGCTGAAAACGGTATTACCGCATTGCGTGAACATGTAGACTCCCTGGTGGTAATCCCCAACGAGCGCCTGAAGCTGGTGAGCGAGCAGCGTATTACCCTGCAAAATGCGTTCATGATTGCCGATGATGTGCTGCGTCAGGGTGCACAGAGTATCTCTGACCTCATTAAGCTGCCCGGCCTGGTTAACCTGGACTTCGCAGACGTAACCTCTGTAATGAAGGATGCAGGGTATGCTCACATGGGTGTTGGCCGTGCTTCTGGTAAGGATAAAGCTGAACAGGCTGCCAAGATGGCTATTTCCAGCCCTCTGCTGGAAACCACTATTGACGGCGCAAAGGGTGTTATCATCAATATCACTTCTTCTCCCGATATTGGGCTGGATGAGATTGACAACGCTTCTTCTATGATTTCTGATCAGGCACATGCCGATGCAAACATTATCTGGGGTGCTGCTTTCGATGAGAGCATGGAAGATGAAATGAGCGTAACGGTAATTGCTACCGGTTTTGCTACACATAATGGTACGCAGGCTCCGGCACAGGCTCCCGCACAGCCCGCTCGAACTGCTGCTACCCCACCGATTCGCCAGACTGCGGCAGCCCCCTCTGCCCGTGCACAGGCAAAGCCTGTTTCAGAGGACGATGACGGTGGATTTACCGATATTATGTCCATTTTCAATAAGTATTAATCAGAATTTTGCAGCACCCGCCGGAAAGGTATATTCCCGGCGGGTGTTTTCATATGTCTGCTCTAAACAATGAGCATATTTATTTATTAAGAAAAACCCAAAAAAACCTAAATTTCGTGAAATTTGGCTTTTTACAGCCAAATGATTCAAATATATTCAATTATTTCGCTTAATTTCTCGATTTCTCTTGCAATCGTTTGTTTTTATGATATAATAACTTTTGGAAATAGATTTTTAGTACCGCAGGAGGTGGCGAACGTGAAACCCGACCCGCTCAGTAGATTGAACGGTGACTGTATATGGAAAAATCAACGGGTGCTGTGCGCCATTTTCAGCGCAGCGCCTTTGTGCTCAGCGTCGGTACAATGGGAGTAGTATGCCCTTGTGCGCGGCGCTCCATCAGACAAAAAGGAGAGATGCGCAATGGTAACCTACTACAAGACAATTGATGGTGTAATCCGTGAAATGAAAACCTGTGAGCCCGGCTGCTGGATTAGCTGTGTGGCACCTGAGGAAGAAGAAATCAACCGTCTGATTGAAGAATTTTCTATCGAACCCGATTTTTTCCGTGCTGCAATGGACGAAGAGGAATCCTCTCACTTGGATACAGAAGACGGAAATACCTTGGTGATTCTGGATATCCCTTATGTAGATCTGGAAGATGAACATCTGATTTATTTCACGCGTCCTCTGGGCATTATCATTACCGAAAAGAATGTCATCACTGTCTCGGTGCATGAGAACCCGATTCTGGATGAATTTTCCGAAGGACTTGTAAAGAATGTCAAGACCAATTTGAAAACCCACTTCGTGTTGCATATGATGCTTCGCATTGCAGCGCGCTATCTGCAATACTTGAAGCAGATCGATAAGATCAGCAGCCAGGTAGAAAAGGAACTGCGTAAGTCCATGAAGAATGCAGAGCTGATTCAGCTGCTGGAAGTGGAAAAGTCTCTGATGTATTTCTCATCTTCTCTGAAGGCCAATGAAATTACCACAGAGAAAATTATGCGTGGACGTGCCCTTCGCCTGTATGAAGAAGATCAGGATTTGCTGGAGGATGTGCTGATTGAAATCAAGCAGGCTATTGAGATGTCCAGCATCCATCTGAACATTTTGTCCGGAACCATGGATGCGTTTGCCTCTATTATTTCCAACAACTTGAATATTGTAATGAAAGTGCTGGCTTCCATTACGCTGATTATTTCTATCCCCACCGTGATTTCTGGTATTTACGGTATGAATGTGGACTATCTGCCGTTTGCCAACTTCTGGTTCCCGGTTGGGCTGGCGGTATTCTGTATGGTAGTCGCCTTCTTTATCCTGCGTAAAAAGCAGATGATTTGAAAAACAAAAATCCCTCCGCAAAGGCGCTTTTAAGAAAAGGCTTTTGCGGAGGGATTTTTCAGCGTATTATCTGCAAAAAGTTCAACGTACAAGCTGCTCTGCCACAGCAGGAATCTCTGCGGGAGTCTGTACTGTATGTTCTGTATTTTCCAGTTCTGTCGGACGGAAACCGTAGGAGCAACCAATAAAGGGAATGGAGTTCACAGCAGCAGCCTGACTGTCATAAGAGGTATCGCCTACCATTACGGCAGCAGAGTGGGGAATTCTCTTCAAGAGAGAAGCAAGGCTTTCTGCTTTTTCGGTCATGCCCTTTTCCAACGGCTGAATATAGTCAATCAGATGCATCAGGCCGGTGGAATTGAGCACCATGGAAATATAGCGGAAAGAGGAATTGGAGCAGACAGCGGTTTCCCATCCGTTATTATGCAGCTCTGTGAGCATTTGTGTGCAGCCGTCATAAGCAGCAGCAAGATGCATATAGTCATATTCCACTTCAGCTTCGCGCTTCAGGTAGCGCTGCCGGGTTGCTTCGTCAGAACCGGGCAGCAACCTCTCCATATATTCATCAGCAGGCGCTCCAAAGATCGCCGTGATTTCTTCCGGAGATTGTGCGGGCCATCCGAATTCCGTCTGCAGCATCCGATGAACTTCAACGGCAAACAGCTCTGTACGGTTCAAAGTGCCGTCCAAATCGAAAACAATCAGCTTTGGTGCAGGTTTCATCAGTTCTTGTCCTTTCTGCGCAAAAGAATGCATTTTTGCTTACAATAATCAAAGTATACGCCTGCTGCCAGCATTCTCAGACGGTACAGAATCGGCGTGCACCGCAGTTGGCAACATCATGACTATTTTATTATACCGTATTTTGTGGTTTTGAAAAGGGGAGATACGAAAAACTACTTATATGCCAAATTCTTCAAAACAAAGATAAATAAGTTAGTGAAAAAGACTATGTGCTTTTTAACTTTTTCTTTACTATGTAATAAGTGGTATAAATAAGGGGGAAGACTTGCCATCCTGGCGGAAAAACGGTACAATAAGACTGCTGACGATTTATTTTGCTGTATCGTTCTATCGTATAGAAAGGATTCACTATCATGTTAAGCGATTATAAAGAAGAACTCTTATCCCTTCGAAGAAAGGTAATGGAAAAGGAATTTGCCCGTATGAATGGCCGCCAGAAAGAAGCACTTTTTCAGGTGAATGGCCCGCTGCTGATTTTGGCAGGCGCAGGAAGTGGAAAGACTACCGTGCTGGTAAACCGGATCGCCTCCATGATCCGTTGGGGCAACGCCTGGCACAGCCAGTGGGTCAATGAGGAATGTGGGGAAGAAGAAGCCGCAGCCTGCCGGGAATATCTGGAAAACGGTACACCAGTACCCGAAGAACAGCGCCGCCGTCTGGCGGTCAGCCCCTGTCTTCCTTGGAAAATCCTGGCGATTACTTTTACCAATAAGGCGGCCGGTGAATTGAAAGAGCGCCTGTGCACGATGTTGGGCGGAGAAGGCGACGATATCTGGGCTTCTACGTTCCATTCCACTTGTGCGCGTATTCTTCGGCGCGATGGTGACCGGTTGGGCTATACCAGCCATTTCACCATTTACGATACCGATGATTCCCGCCGGTTGATGAAGGACTGCTTGAAAACACTGCAAATCGAAGAAAAAATGCTCCCGGTCAAAGCGGTGCTGGCAGAGATTTCCCGCGCAAAGGATTCCCTGATTTCAGTGGAGGAATTCGAACAGCAGGCAGGGCTTGACTTCCGTCTTTCCCAAATCGCCAAGGCGTACCGCCTGTATCAGAAGCGGCTGAAAGATGCCGACGCTATGGATTTTGATGACCTGATCGTCAAAACGGTAGAGCTTTTCCAGCAGTGTCCGGACGTGCTGGAATATTATCAGAACCGCTTCCGCTATTTGATGGTAGACGAATATCAGGATACCAACCACGCACAATATCTGTTTATCCGTCTGCTGGCAGAAAAGAGCAGGAACCTGTGTGTAGTGGGCGATGATGACCAGAGTATCTATAAATTCCGCGGTGCAACTATTGAGAATATCATGAGCTTTGAAAAGACCTTTCCGGATGCCAAAGTCATCCGTTTGGAGCAGAATTACCGTTCTACCCAGACGATTCTGGATGCCGCAAACGAGGTGATTTCGCACAACACGCAGCGTAAAGGAAAGACACTTTGGACGAGCAATGGCGAAGGCTGTAAGATTGTCTGTCATACCGCAGAGAACGAGCAGGATGAGGCGGCACAGGCAGCCAAACGAGTTTTGGATGGAGTAGCGGGCGGCCGAAAATATTCCGACTATGCCGTTTTGTACCGCATGAACTCGCAGTCGAACGCCTTTGAAAAGCATTTCGTCAAATCGGGAATCCCGTATCGTATCATCGGCGGTACGCGCTTTTATGAGCGCAAGGAAATCCGCGACATGATTGCTTACCTCAGTGTGATTAACAATCCTTCTGATGAAGTGCGTCTGCGCCGTATTATCAATACCCCCAAGCGTTCTATCGGAGAGCGCACCGTGGCACAGGCTGCCGAGATTGCACGGATGTCCGGCGAATCGCTGTTTGAGGTGCTGTGCCGCGCTGATGAATTCGCCGCACTGAAACGCTCAGCCAACAAGCTGCGCGATTTTGCAGGAATGATTCTCCGTCTGATTGATGCTTCAAATGATGAAGATCTTTCGCTGGGCGACCTGTATCAACTGCTGCTGGAAAAAACGAACTATGTGGAATTCCTGAAAGCCGAAAATGAAGAGGCAGAAGACCGCATCGAGAACATCCACGAATTGGCTACCAACCTGATTCAATATGAAGAAAATAATGAAGAAGCCAGCTTGGGCGGATTTTTGGAAGAAGTCTCGCTGATGACGGATATCGACAACTATGACCAGTCCGCTGACTCTGTGGTGATGATGACCATGCATTCTGCCAAAGGTCTGGAATTCCCGGTAGTGATTCTGCCCGGCATGGAAGAGGGGATTTTTCCCGGTATGCAGTCGATTTACAATCCCGATGAAGTGGAAGAAGAGCGCCGGCTGGCATATGTGGCGATTACCCGTGCGCGGGAAGAGCTGATTGTTATGAATGCGGAATCCCGTATGCTCTTCGGCAGTACTTCGCGCAATAAAGCATCGCGTTTTCTCGATGAAATTCCCGCAGAGCTGATGAAACATACACACACACGCGAGTGGCACCGTCCTGTACCGGGGCAGCGTCTTCCGATTTCAGAGAACACTTCATTCTCGCATGATATTGCCACCGCACGCAGTTTTGGCCCGGTCAACCGCGGAACAGCTGCTGGAGCGCAGTACCGTCCGGGTGACAGTGTGTCACATAAAACCTTTGGTGCAGGTATGATCGTTTCGGTCACTCCCATGGGTAATGACAGTTTATTGGAGATTGCTTTTGAGCGGGTTGGCACCAAAAAGCTGATGGCAAATTTTGCACGACTGAAAAAACTGTAATAGCAACTTAAAATAGACATTTGTCAAAAAGACTAGAAAATGAGTTTGAGAGGAGGAAGGTATGAAAGTCGGAATTTTATGCGCAGGGGACGGTGAAACCGCCCCGTTCCTCTCTATGCTGACAGAGCATACGGTGGAAGAAAAGGCAAAACTGAAATTTTATCAGGGGAAAATAGAAAATGCAGAGGTCGTACTTGTGTGTTCAGGCGTCTGTAAAGTAAACGCAGCTATTGCAGCACAGATTTTAATTGATCGGTATGGCTGTGAAAGCATTATTAATGCAGGCACAGCCGGTGCGATGGACAGCGACCTGGAAGTGTTTGACACCGTGGTTTCCACTAATGCCATTTATCACGATGTAGAAGAACGGCTTTTGATGCAATACCATCCGCATCTTTCTTCTCATGGTTTTCTGGCAGATACCTCCTTGCTGGCGCTCGCCAAAATAGCTGCCGGGCAACTACCCACAACTCATAAAACCATTTTTGGCCGGATGGCTACAGGGGAAAGCTTTATAGAAGGGCAAAGAAGGGAAGAAATCAACGCGTTTTATCAGCCGCTTAGTGTCGATATGGAAACAGCGAGCGTTGCACACGTGTGTTATGTCAATGATATTCCGTTTATTGCTGTCAGAACTCTTACCGATACCGCAAGCTGGGAGGCCAAAAATAACTTCCGGGCAAATCAGGAAAAGGCGTCGTACCTTTCGGCGGTGTTTGTAAGGGCCATGCTGCAAGCGCTGACATGAAGCGACAGGGGAGGAAAAGCACGTGAAAAAGAGAATTGGCATCATTCTGCTTTGTGTATTGATTGCGGCTGGCTTTTATTTGATTGGCTATCAAACAGCAAAGACGGAGGTTCCTTTCGTACAGCAGACGGCACAGACATTTTATGCCGAAATCACAGACCTCAATGGAGATCAGTTCGCAGTGCAGGGGCTGGAGGTCAATGATATCAATTTCCGAGGGGAATTTACCTTTAGCGTTACTGAAGAAACAGCGCTGCTCTGGAGAGGAACTGCAATGAAGCTTTCTGAATTTGATATCGGAGATTCTGTCTCAATAACTTTTACGGGAGCTGTACTGGAGAGCTATCCTGCTGTAATTCAGGAGGTCACGCGGGTGCAGTTGCTGGATGATGAAAAATAGGCGTAGATTTCCAAATCCATTTGTACAAAGAAAAAGAGTTCCGGACAGCTTTTTTCCGGAACTCTTTTTTTTATACTTTGGAAGTTTTATATTTTGGAAGTGCAATTATTTAATCCAAGTTACGCTGTCGGCACGGCGAGGAGCAGGCTCGTCAGGAGCCTCTTTTGCATAGCCGATAATGACAGAAGCGGCCGGAACATATCCTTCCGGAATCTGCAATTTGCGCATGATCTCCGTTTTTTTCGTACCGGTGGCAGATCCAATATAGCAGGTGGAAATCCCCATGGAGTGTGCAGCTGTCATCAGATTCATAATTGCACAGGCAGCATCTTCCAATCCATAAGCGTTTTCAGGCGGAACCGAAACAATTACAGCAGCCGGAGCATCATAAAAAGGTTCTCCATCGCTGGCCTTCTGAATTTCGCACAGCAATTCGGCATTGGTAACAACCGTAAAATGACGATCCTGGCGTCCCATTGCACTAGGAGCATATTGGGCAGCTGTTATAAGACTTTCCATTTCTTCTTCTGAAATAAGTTCCGGCTGATAGCTGCGAACCGAACGTCTGGAAAGAATTTCGTGTATGACTGCGTTAGTCAACATAATTAAGAACCTCCCGAATTTTTAAATTTTTAAGAGACCGATTTCTCTTAGATTTCAGTATACTCGCTTTCTCAACAGGATGCAATGTGTTTAATATGCAGCATTATAAATTAAAATAGTTTTGAATATATATAGATAATGCATAAAGATAAAAAAATTCAAAAAAATGGGTTGCAAATATCAGAGAATGTGGTATAATAAATAAGCACTCAGGTGAGAGCAAACAAATAAACATCGCGGAGTGGAGCAGTCCGGTAGCTCGTCGGGCTCATAACCCGAAGGTCGTAGGTTCAAATCCTGCCTCCGCAACCATAATGATTGACTCATAAGTCTACCAAGACTTGTGAGTCAATTCTCTTTTATAGCACTGTTTTAGGGTCAAAATACGGATATACCAGCAAAAAACGGTTGATGACTGGTGGATCAGCGCCAGAAATCAACCGTTTTTCTTTGGCAGGAGCGAAAATTCCGTTCAATATGTTAGCAACAAAAGGTGCGTGGGGACAGGATTTGAAGTGAAAAATTGAAGGAATTACTGTGTTTTTAAGGGAAAATTCTTGAAAGCCCTTGATTCTTTATAAAAAGTATGTTAGTATGTTTACATACATACCAAATAGGAGGTGAAGCGGATGGCCAAGGACAAAAAGGCGTTTGGTAATTTCCTGCGGGAAATGATCAAGCAGACCGGCATATCACAGTCGGCATTTTACTCAGCGGTAGATATTACAAAACCATACTTTTATGACATCCTGTCCGGCAAGGTCAATCCGCCGCCACCGGACGTGCAGTACAAAATGCTTGAAAACTTGAATTTGGATGAGCAGCAGCGCAATGAGTTCTTGAATTTGGCGGCAGAGGGACGCGGCGAAGTTCCTGCGGACATCGCAAAGCTGATCGCAGATCACCCTGCGAAATTGGCAATCATCCGAGAAACATTAACATCGCTACTTGCGGCGCAAGGATAAGGAGAAATAGATATGGCTGAATTACATGAGCTGAT
>CAMLSX010000015.1 GCA_946484175.1 uncultured Clostridia bacterium | reverse complement strand
AGAACGGCAAGGCAAAGAAGATCACAGTGTTTACTTACAAGCCCAAGAAGGGTGAGAAGCGCAAGATGGGCCACAGACAGCCCTACACCAAGGTGCAGATTGAGGAAGTTAAGGCGTAAGCCATGATTTATGCAGACTTTCTCGTCTTACCTGATGGCCGCATGACAGGTTTTTTTCTCAGCGGTCATGCAGAAGCTGGTGAAGCGGGTGAGGACATTGTGTGTGCAGCGGTTTCTTCCGCAGCATATCTGATTGCCAATACCATCACCGAAATTCTGCACGTCCCGGCTGAAATCAGCGAGGACGATGGCGAAATGCGGCTTCGTATTTGCGAAGAAAAATATCTTTCTTCGTGCCGCGACTGTTTGGCAGGTTTTCGTCTGCATATGACGGGCCTGGAAGAGCAGTATCCTGATAATATCAGTGTTAATTATTTGGAGGTGTAAGTATGCTGAAGATCAACATCCAGCTGTTCGCTCATAAAAAAGGTATGGGTTCTACCAAGAACGGCCGTGACTCCGAGTCCAAGCGTCTGGGCGTGAAGCGCGCTGACGGTCAGTTTGTTCTGGCCGGCAACATTCTCGTGAAGCAGCGCGGCACTCACATCCATCCCGGTGAGAACGTGGGCAGAGGTTCCGACGACTCCCTGTTCGCTCTGGTTGACGGTAAGGTCAAGTTTGAGCGTATGGGCCGCGACCGCAAGAGAGTCAGCGTGTACAGCGTCGAGCAGTAATTTAAAACATGAAAAATCCCGGGGCAGCAATGGCCCGGGATTTTTTGATGTTTATGGGGAATGAATAAACATACGATAAAGGAGGCGGAAACCTTATGTTTATCGACATTGCAAAAATTAAAATTAAAGCCGGCAAGGGCGGCGATGGCGCTGTTTCGTTTCGGCGAGAAAAATATGTAGCAGCCGGAGGCCCAGATGGTGGCGACGGCGGCAAGGGTGGTAATATTGTCTTTCAGGTAGATGATAACCTTTCTACGCTGGCCGATTTCCGATACAAGCGGAAATATGCAGCCCCCAACGGAGAAAATGGCCGTGGCAACCGGTGCTTTGGCCGCGGTGGCGAGGATTGTATCATCCGTGTTCCTCGTGGTACACTGGTAAAGGATGCAGAAACCGGACGGCTGTTGGCGGATATGTCTGATGACGAACCGCAGATTGTGGCAAAAGGTGGCCGCGGCGGCTGGGGTAACTCCCATTTTGCTACCCCTACTCGCCAGGTGCCTCGTTTTGCAAAACCTGGCACTCCTGGTGAGGAATTTGAAGTCCAGCTGGAACTGAAACTGTTGGCCGATGTGGGATTGGTTGGTTATCCCAATGTAGGTAAATCGACTTTGGTATCGGTGGTCAGCGAAGCAAAGCCCAATATTGCCAACTATCATTTCACCACCCTGACTCCCGTACTGGGCGTGGTTCGCATGGGTGAGGGCAGTTCTTTTGTCATGGCCGATATTCCCGGCCTGATTGAAGGCGCAGGCGAAGGCGTGGGTCTTGGCCATCAATTTTTGCGCCATGTGGAGCGGTGCCGCCTGCTGGTTCATATTGTAGATGTAGCCGGAAGCGAAGGCCGTGACCCGAAAGAGGATTTTGAAATTATCAACCGGGAGCTAGAAAAGTTTAATCCCGAACTGGCTCAGCGTCCCATGCTGGTGGCAGGCAACAAGTGCGACCTTGCTACGGATGAGCAGATTGAGGAATTTCGTCAGTATGTAGAGGCAAAGGGATACAGCTTCTTCCCGATTATGGCGGCAATTCGATATGATGTAGATCCGCTTTTGAAAAAGATTCAGGAAATGCTGCAAAGCTTGCCGCCAGTGCGCCGATTCGAAGCCGAACCCGCTCCGCAGGTGGAAGTGGAGGCCATGGAGAACACCCAGGTGCAGATTACCCGCCACGATAACGTGTTTATGGTCGAGGGCAAGTGGCTGCTTCAGCTCATCAACTCTGTCAACTTTGATGATTATGAGTCCCTGCAATACTTCCAGCGTGTGCTGATTCAGACCGGAGTGATTGACGCTTTGCGGGAAGCTGGTTGTGAAGAAGGCGACACAGTCAGCATGTACGATCTGGAATTTGACTTTGTGGAATAAAGGAGCAGGGATTTGGAACGTTTTTTAAACCAGAACTGTGATCCCCGGCAGCTGAGCCCGCTGACGCTGGCTTTTGTGGGGGATTGCGTGTTTGAGTTGTTTGTGCGGGAAGAGTTGGTGTGCCGTGGGAATTGTCCAGTAAAAAAGCTGCATCAACGTTCAGTGGAACAGGTCTGCGCAGCCGCACAGGCAAATTTCTCTCAAAAGCTGTGGCCTCATTTAACAGAAGAAGAGCAGCAGGTGTACCAGCGGGGAAGAAACGCCCATGTGAACCATGTACCCAAAAACGCGTCGGTGGCGGATTATCATGCCGCCACGGCGTTTGAGGCGCTGTTTGGATATTTGTATCTGGATGGAAAGTTGGAGCGCTTGCGGGAATTGTTCCAGCTGTGCATGATTACGGATTCCAAAGGGACTTAGTCCCTTTGGCGCCAGTCCAGGGGCGCGGAGCTCCTGGCCGCTCTCCGCAGAGAGCGGAATTCTTTTGCCGGAGGGCGCATTTTTGGTGGTGAATTGAAAAATATCCTGGTGGGATATTTTTCAAGAGGCCCCTTTTTGCAAGAAAAAAGGGGCTTGTTTTGTTCCTGATGTTGCTTCCCTCCGTTTCCCCGATAGGGGAGAATCGGAATTACAAAGGCAGATGCCCACACTTTAAAATGGAAAGCAGTTCCTCCATTTTGTCAAAAGTATATTTCATTCCCATTTCCGGAGGTGTTCAGAAAATGTTCGAAAGCAAAAGCCGAGCAAAAACCCTGGCATTGGATAGCCTGTTTTTTGTAGCAGGTGCACTCATTGATGCTATAGCCGTGAATGTATTCACTGCCCCAAACCATATTGCGCCGGGTGGTGTGACCGGTATTGGTACGATGCTGAACTACCTTTTCCAAACGCCTATCGGTATGGTGAATATGATTATCAATATTCCCATTATTATTTGGGCTATTGTAGAGATCGGATATAAACTGGTAGCGAAAAGTATTGCAGCTATTATCATTTTTTCGGTAGCAATCGATACGTTGGCACTGGTGGTGCCAGCATATGAGGGAAATCCATTTCTTGCTGCT
The DNA here is from genome assembly GCA_946484175.1 of uncultured Clostridia bacterium. Classification (GTDB taxonomy): domain Bacteria; phylum Bacillota; class Clostridia; order Oscillospirales; family Acutalibacteraceae; genus Heritagella_A. Next base: position 42,499 of record CAMLSX010000015.1, on the reverse strand, counting down.
ATTTTTGGCGGTGTTCTGGAAGGAATTGGACTTGCACTGGTATTTATGCGAGGCAGTACTACCGGCGGTACTGATATGATTGCCAGATTGTTGGGAAAGCATTTCCGTCATTTATCCATGGGCAAGCTGATGTTAGCAGTAGATTTAGTTGTGATCGCTGCCTCGGCATTAGTATATCAGAAGCTGGAAAGTGCCCTGTATGCCATTATTGCTATTTTTGTCAGCACGCGTATTATTGACACATTGCTTTATGGTACCGATTCAGGTAACGGTAAACTGTATTTTATCATTTCCAAGAAGAGTGATGAAATCAGGCAGCGGATTTTGGAAGACATTGATCGTGGTGTGACCATTATTCCGATTCAGGGCGGTTACAGCGGTAACAACGGAGAGATGCTTCTCTGCGCGGTACGCCGCTATGAAGTAACGAAAATCAATGATATTATCCATACAGCCGATAAAGACGCGTTTGTCATTGTGGGTGAAGCAGGCGAAATTACCGGTGAAGGGTTCCGCTCTGCGTCCAGCGATGATAAAACATTGAGAGAGATCATCAAATCTTTGAAACAGAAATCTGAACCCAAGGAATAAGGAAAAAAGAAAGCTGGCAAGGCTGTCCCGAAATGGGATAGTCTTGTCAGCTTTTGGAATGGCAGGCGGAAGGAGCTTAAAATCAGGAATTAGCGGTTATGGTTGCAGTCAGAGTACTGGTTGTACTCTTTGGTAGCCACATTTTGAGAGCTCTGAGATTTCACATTCTGGGCGTTCTGGCTCTTTTTGTTAGAAGCCTTTTTCCGAGAAGTGCTCTGCTGGCTGTTCATGTTGCTTCCCTGGGTGGAGTTCATCGAATTCATGCTGTTCATATTGTTCATGCGATTCATGCCATTTTTATTTTCCATTACGTTTCACCCCCTTTGCACGTTGGCAAAAGTAGTTTGTGCAGGGTGGGGAAATTTATTCGGATAATTTTTGGAAGGGGTTAATTGTCATTTTCGTCGTCCAGCAATGCTTCATAACGCACATGAAGCACTTGGGCAATGGCTTTCAGTTCAATATCCGTGACAAACCGCTGTCCGCTTTCAATTCTCTGTATGGCGTTTTTATCAATATCCAGTCCGGCCACTTGTAACATCTCGGCCAGCGTGCGCTGGGAAGTCTTTTGCGGCAGATGTTGTCGGATAGCCTTGATGCGTTTCCCGCAAAGGTTATTGCCGGATGGTGCTTTGTTCTTATACATGGAACGCCTCCTTTTTGACGGTTTGTTTTTGATATTATAAAAATGTTATATAGATACTTGCAAAAGTCAATATAGTAGAGCTGAAAAACTCCATGAATATATTCTTCGAAGAAAGCAAATCTCACCGTGATAGACAATTTTTTACAGAATTTTTATAAAGGAGGAAATAGCATGCTTCTTCCGCAGGCTTTTCTCAGCCGTATGCAGACCATGCTGGGCGATGAATATTCCCAATTTCTTGCCGCCTATGACCAGCCTCATTTCCGTGGTGTGCGAATGAACCCCTTAAAATGCGAAAAAGAGACAATAGAGGCATCCATGGAGGATTTGAAGCCGTCACCTTTTTCGCCCTTGTGTTTTTATACCCAAACGGAAAAGGTGGGAAGCCTTCCTCTGCACCACGCTGGCGCCTTCTACTCACAGGAGCCGTCGGCCTCTTCTGCGGTAACAGTGCTTGCGCCACAGCCTGGAGAAAAAGTGTTGGATCTTTGCGCTGCACCAGGCGGGAAGTCCACCCAGATTGCTGCTTGTCTTATGGGGGATGGGCTTTTGTGGAGCAACGAAATCATAAAAAATCGCGCCCAGATTCTTCTCTCGAATATGGAGCGCATGGGCGTGAAAAATGCAGTAGTGTCCTCCTGTCATCCGGAAACCCTGTGCAGCCGTCTGGCCGGATTCTTTGACAAGGTATTGGTAGACGCGCCCTGTTCAGGAGAAGGCATGTTCCGCCGCGATGAACTGGCCATTGAAGAATGGAGCCCCGAACACGTAAAAGCCTGTGCCGACCGGCAACTGGCGATCCTACATTCTGCAAAACAGGCCGTCAAAGAAGGCGGTGTGCTGGTTTATTCCACCTGCACTTTTTCTCCCGAAGAAAACGAAGGTGTTATTCGGAGGTTCCTCGAAGAAGAACCGGGATTTATATTGGAAAACCCCGGCGTTTCTTTTGGCAGAAAAGCAGAAAATATGGATGCTGTTCGGATTTATCCCATGGATGGGGGAGAAGGGCACTTTGCAGCTCGGCTCCGGCGAATTTCTGAAAATCCTGAAACTCCCGCTTCCCTCAAGTTGCAGGCCGAAAAGGGGGACGGTTTTAAACTGGCAAGAGAGCTTTTGCAGAAGATTTTCCGTCAATCGCCTAAAAATTCCCTTATGCAGGTAGGAACCCGATTGTATTTGCTGCCGGAGGGATTACCCGATTTATCCGGACTTGGTGTGCTCCGTGCCGGCGTAGAAGTGGGAGAAGTCAAAGGCAAGCGAATGGAGCCCGCTCACGGGCTGTTTATGGCGGCCCGACCGGAAGCTTTGCAATACAGTGTGTCTTTTTCGTCAAACAGCGCTGAAATTGCCGCGTTCCTGCGAGGGGAAGAACTGAGTGTGGAGTTGGACGCACCAAACGGCAGTTATGTGGGCGTTTGTGTAGATAACGTGACAGTGGGATATGGAAAATATTCTTCCGACCGTCTAAAAAATCATTATCCTAAAGGACTGCGTAATAAGAAATAAACGAAAGGGTTGTCATTATGAAAATCTGTCAGAACCCTTCACAGGAAGAATGTCAGGAAATGCTTTCTATTTATAATAGCTGTTTTGAGCATATTCAGACAACCGAAAAAATTTTTATAGAGAGACTGGCTCTTCATCGAGGAGCACAGGTGATATTGGCGCAAAAAGATTTCTCGATTTCGGGATTTTGCGTGGTATATCAGGACGTACTTTTGATGCTGTGTGTTCGCGAAGAGTTGCGCGGGCGGGGAATCGGCTCACAACTGTTAGCAGAAGCTGAAAATCTGATTCGGAAAGCTGGCTGGAAAAAGATTGTACTTGGAAGTAAAAGCGGAACTTATCTGACACCCGGCGTGCCGATGGATTCCAAAAGTAATGCTTCTGCCTGGTTTGAAAAGCGCGGATACTGCTATCAGTGGACAAGTTACGATATGACGGTGGATTTTTCAGAGACAGATCATTTTGATTTTGAACTTATAGAAGGTTTTTTGATTCGAAGCCGCCAGCAAGATGATACAGCAGAGGTTTTGTCCAGTGCAGCATGTGCAGAAAATGTCGTTCAGGGGTGGGGAGAATTTTATTTTCCTGCCGAACGCCCGGCTGCTGTGGCAATCGAACTTTCCAGCGGAAAAATTGCAGGGACTATTTTGATTGATACAGATTCAGAGTGTCTGTATGAAAAATCGCTTCCTCAAATGGGTAGTTTTGCCTGTATAGCGGTTTCTGAAGAATTCCGCAATCGTGGAATTGGGCACGCTTTATGTTGTTTTGCAATGCAGCGCATGAAGAAGGCCGGACTGCGGGGCTGCTTTATCGGGTATACTTATTTGGAAGACTGGTATGGGAAGATGGGAGCCAAAAAACAGACGGAATATTGGATGGGTGAAAAAAGAATATAAGGAGGAGCTGTGATGACAAATCGGGAGATTTTACAAATTGCAATGGAACAATCCGCAATTGACAGTCACTGTCAGGTGGACGACTTTTTGTCAGAAAAGAGCACCGTCGTGATTTCTGAGCCAAACCCGAAGGCAAGAAAATACCTGGAATTGCCCTTCTTCTGTGACCTGACTTTTTACGGGAATCAGATTGTCGCCTCAGTTGCTCCGGAGATTCGGGAGGAAGCAGAAGCCTATCTCGCAAAATTTCCGCCGGAACATTGTTTTGAAACACCCAATATGCATGTATTGGAACAGATTTTGCAGAAATACGGTCATAAGGTCTGCTTTATGGCAGAATACTTTCTGCCTGATATGAATCTTTTACGGCCGCTGCCATGCAACTACGAGCTTCGTGTGCTATTCCCCGAAGATTTTGCAGGATGCTATCTGCCACAATGGAGCAATGCCCTTTGTGAAAAGAGGAAACACCTGGATGTGCTGGCAGTGGGGGCTTTTGATGGTGAAAAACTGGTTGGACTGGGCGGATGCTCTGCAGACTGTGATACGATGTGGCAAATCGGTGTAGACGTTTTGCCGGAATACCGGCAGCAGGGAATCGCATCTGCCATCACGAGCCGTCTTGCACTGGAAATTGTAGAGCGGGGGAAAGTTCCGTTTTACTGCTGTGCCTGGTCTAATCTTCGCTCAGCCAGAAATGCAGTAAAAAGCGGATTTCGGCCTGCGTGGGTACAGCTTACTGCAAAGGCAAAAGAACAGGTGGAAGTAATGAATCAATAAATCGGAGTAAAACATGCTGCTTTCTTGTCTGACAACTTGAAATTTGTAAAAAAGAGTGTTATAATAAAGCCAATTAAATTGCAGGATGGCTTTTTGCTTCCTGCAACATCTGATTCCACCGGGAATCCATCATAACTTAGTGAAAGAAGGGCATTTCCATGCAGGAAATTCGCGTTGAGCTCACCAAAACTCCCAAAGCAAAGCCAACAGATGAAACCAAACTCGGTTTCGGCAACATTTTTACCGACCATATGCTCATCATGAATTATGATGAGGGAGAAGGCTGGCATGATGCCAGAATCGTACCGTATCAGGACATTGCTTTGAGTCCTGCTGCTATGTGTCTGCACTACGGTCAGTCTGTATTTGAGGGAATGAAGGCATATCGCGCAGTGGATGGCCGTATCCTTATGTTCCGCCCTGACCGCAATATGGCCAGACTGAATGTTTCCAACGACCGCCTGTGCATCCCGCTCATTGACGAGGATTTCTGCACTAAGGCTATTGCCAAGCTGGTTTCTGTTGATAAAGATTGGATTCCTCATTCTGAAGGAACCTCCCTGTATATCCGTCCCTTCATCATCGGTATCGATCCTCATGTAGGTGTACATCCCGCTAAGCATCTCCTGTTTATTGTAATCCTCAGCCCGGTAGGTGCTTATTATCCCGAGGGACTGAACCCGGTGAAGATTTATGTTGAGAAAAACTATGTTCGTGCTGTCCGCGGTGGTATGGGCTATACCAAGACTGCTGGTAACTATGCAGCTTCTCTGAAAGCTCAGGATGAAGCTGAAAAGCAGAAGTATACACAGGTTCTGTGGCTGGATGGTATTGAGCGCAAATATATCGAAGAAGTTGGCACCATGAATGTCTTCTTCAAGATCGACGGCGAAGTTGTAACACCTGCTCTTCAGGGCTCTATTCTTTCCGGTGTTACTCGTATGTCCTGTATTGATATTCTGCGTTCTTGGGGAATGAAAGTCACCGAGAGAGCAATCTCCATTGATGAGTTGGCTGAAGCAGCCAGAGCTGGCAAGCTGGAAGAGGCTTTCGGTAGCGGTACTGCTGCTGTTATTTCTCCCATCGGCGAACTCAAATGGGGCGATGAGATCATGAAGATCAATAACGGAGAAATCGGGCCGGTTTCCCAGAAGCTGTATGACACCCTCACCGGTATTCAGTGGGGCAAACTGCCGGATACCTTTGGCTGGACTTATGAAGTGAAATAAGGCTCTTGCCTATAAAAAACCGCACTGTGCTTATCAAAAACACAGTGCGGTTTTGTTTTTACTTAAACAAAACTATGGTGCCAAGCAAGAATCAAAATAAAAAACTGTACAAGATTTAAAATGACCAGTGATAAAACAATCTTGATGTCCGCCGGATAAGTATTTTCACGATTTTTCCAAAAGGTTCCAAAAAACAGGCTGAGCAGAATCGTAACACCCGGTATCAACAGAAGTTCAAACTTGCTGCCATAGCGGTCAATTTTCCAGCTAGAATCATAATGAATCGGAATAATGTCTGGCAGGAACAGCAGAGAGAATAACGTGATTACTACAGAAAAGATCGGCAGGCCGATAAGCCATTGACGCCGGTTTATCTGAAAAAATCTTGCAGTTCTTTGCCAAACAAGCGAAAACCAATTAGAAGATTTTTTGTTATTCATTCGACTTTTCTTCCTTTTTTATAAAATCAAAAATAGAACCCGGCACAGATCATTGTACCGGGTTCCTGCTTTTTATAAGGTGAAGAAAATTAATCTGGTCTGGAACTTTGGTCTGAAATACGATAACAAAGGGTCATCAGACTATCGTTAAGATGAACATTCTCCACGATAGCATCATGATATTTCATGGTAATATCATAGTGACTGAAATTCCAGAAATTTTTAATTCCCATCGCATACAGCTTATCGGAAAGCCGTTCAACCGCTGCTCTTGGCACACACAAAACTGCCATTACAGGCTTTTGTTCCCGACAAAATTCCTCGAGAGTCTGAATGTCAGAAATCACCAGATTTCCCAAGGTTGTCCCGACCTTTCGCGGATTGCTGTCAAAAATACCAACAAGCTGAAATCCCTGTGTCTCAAATGAGAGGTGAGTGGCGATGGCTTGCCCCAAGTTACCGGCACCAATCAGAATACATTTATATCCATTTGCTACGCCGAGAATATTACCGATTTCATTGCAGAGCTGCTCCACAATATAACCGTATCCTTGCTGTCCAAACCCACCAAAGCAATTCAGATCCTGACGAATCTGGGATGCGGTAAAACCCATTTTGGCGGATAATTCCTTGGAAGAAACACGGGTTACGCCCTTTTTTTTCAGGTCGTTCAAAAAACGGTAATAACGGGGGAGCCGCCGTATCACTGACATGGAGATATTTTCGCGTTTTGGCATAAATAAATACCATCCTTCGTTCCCCAGCACGGGATGGCAGCGCCACCGACGGGTCGGGAAAAATCTATCATTTACAGAAGCTTACGCAGACGCTCATCAATTGCACGCAGGAAAGCTTCAGTATCTACAGTCTGCTTGTTGGGCAGAGTGGAAAGGGCAGCAAGATCGCCGGTCATAACGCCTTCTTCAATTGTCTGAATGGTAGCCTTTTCCAGCTTGTCAGCAAAAGCACACAGATCATCTGCATGATCCAGCTCGCCGCGTTTACGCAGAGCGCCAGTCCAGGCAAACAGAGTTGCTACCGAGTTGGTAGAAGTCTTCTCGCCTTTCAGATGACGATAATAATGGCGCTGTACCGTACCATGTGCTGCTTCATATTCATAAATTCCATCCGGAGAAACCAGCACGGAAGTCATCATGGCCAGGCTGCCGAAGGCAGTTGCTACCATGTCGCTCATCACATCGCCATCATAGTTTTTACAGGCCCAAATATATCCACCCTCAGAGCGAACCACACGAGCAACGGCGTCGTCAATCAGGGTATAGAAATACTCAATGCCGGCTTCTTCAAACTTTTCTTTATATTCCGCAGCAAAAATTTCGTTGAAGATATCCTTGAAACGATGGTCATATTTCTTGGAGATTGTGTCTTTGGTAGCAAACCAGAGATCCTCTTTGCGATCCAGTGCAAAATTAAAGCAGGCGCGGGCAAAACTGGAGATGCTGTCATCCAGATTGTGCATACCTTCAATGACACCAGCTGTTTTGAAGTCGTGAATCAGCTGACGCTCTTCAGAGCCGTCTTCCTTCGTCACAACCAATTCAGCCTTTGCACCGGCCGGAACCTGCATTTCCACATCACGATATACGTCGCCATAAGCATGACGGGCAATGGTGATAGGCTTTTTCCAGGAGGGGATAAAGGGGGTAATGCCGTTCACAATAATCGGGGTACGGAACACAGTACCGTCCAGGATTGCACGAATAGTACCGTTGGGGGACTTCCACATCTCGGTGAGGTTGTATTCCTTTACGCGGTCTGCGTTCGGGGTGATGGTAGCACACTTAACGGCAACACCGTACTTTTTGGTTGCCATAGCAGAGTCAACAGTTACCTGATCGCGGGTAGCCTCACGATGTTCCAGACCCAGATCATAATACTCCGTATTCAGATCGATATAGGGTTCAAGCAGGATGTCCTTAATCATCTTCCAGATGATACGGGTCATCTCGTCGCCATCCATCTCCACCAAAGGGGTGGGCATTTGAATTTTCTTAAAATTCTCCAAAGAAAAGACCTCCTTACGTTTTTCATCAACAGTATATGGTCTTGAAAATGCAGAAAAGTACGATAAAATCATGCCTTCACAAATCATTTTGTGAAAAGTGTCTTTCTGTATGTTCAAAAGAACCTAATATACATTCTCTATTATGGCTTATTCTGGTTCGATTGTCAATCTTTTGACACATATAAATCCAGTTAAATTTCCATTATTCGATGTTTTACATCAGGCCGAACTGCTTAAGAGCGAAAATCCATGAAAAAACTGTCAGAATGGAAATCAGGGTACCAAACACAACCAATTGTCCTGCGAGCGGCGCGTCTCCATCCATTTGCTGTGCCATTGTAAAAGAAGAAACCGCCGTGGGTGATGCCAGCATGGCCATCAATACCGACATCTCCGGCCCGCGAATCCCAAGAAGAGCCGCACAGGGCAGGAAAATGGCCGGCATCAATACGAGCCTGCAAAAAACACCCAGTGTTAACTGGCGGCGATAAAGTCGGGTATCGGCAAAGCGGAAGGATGCACCCAACACCACAAATGCGAGCGGTGTGGCAATTCCAGAAAAATCTTTAACCGGCTTTTCGAGGAAAGTGGGTAGACGAAGCCCAGTGAATAAAAATAGAAGTCCCACAACAGAAGCAATTACCAGCGGATTCGTGACAATTCCCCGAAGAATTTTGAAAGGTTTGACTTTTCCGCCACGAAATATTTCCAAAGCTATAACAGACAGCATATTGAACATGGGTACAACTACAGCAATTACCAGGGAAGCTGTACCGGCAGCTTCCTGTCCAAACAGAGAAACTGTTACCGGCAGTCCATACAAAACAAAATTACTGCGGAACATGGCCTGGATCAATACACCGCGCCGGTAATTTTCTTTTTCCAGCGGCAGTGTAATGCAAAAACTCAGCACATACGTCGCAAGCACCGCTATGACCGAAAACCCCATCAGAAGAGGCTCAAAACTATCTTTCAGCTGTGTGGAATAAATATTATAGAAGAGCAGAAGCGGAAGAAAACATCGAAACACCAGATTGTTCATCTGTTTTTCTGTGGTATCGGCAATCATTCCCAATTTTTTGAAAGCAACGCCTGCCAGCAGCATGATAAACAACGGCGCAACAACATTCAATGAAACCAGCAAATTTTCCATTACAATTCCCCTCTTTAAAAACTGCCAAAATTAAACCATATAGGATAAACATATTCACTATATCATGTTATTGCCTGCTGTACAAGTCCAACAGATTTTGAAACCTCACAAAAATAGCCGTAAATCCGTTGACTTGTCGCAATAATAGAGATATGCTGTGATATAGAATATTCTAAACAAATATATGATGAATTTTGATTTTTAAAGGTGATTGTATTGAGGACATTAAATACCAAAAACATCGCAACGTTGTTTGCAGTATTGGCAGCAGCACTATACGCCATCAATATTCCTTTATCCAAACTTCTGTTGCAGCAGGTAGAGCCCACTATGATGGCGGCTTTCCTTTATCTCGGCGCAGGAATCGGAATGATGTTGTACCGTGCAATTAAAAATGTATTGGGGAAAGGCGAACGTAAAGAACCGCTGACCAAAAAAGAACTGCCTTATACAGTGGCTATGGTAGTGTTGGATATTGCCGCACCGATTTTGCTGATGCTGGGAATCAGCAAAACGAATTCCGCTAATGTATCACTGCTGAATAATTTTGAAATTGTAGCTACCTCTTTGATTGCGCTGGTCGTTTTTAAAGAAGTAATTTCCAAAAGACTTTGGTCTGCAATCGTTTTTGTAACAATCGCAAGTATACTCCTCAGCTTTGAGGGGGAAGGGGCCTTTGCTTTTAACGAAGGTTCTCTGTTTGTCCTTGGCGCATGTATCTGCTGGGGCTTTGAAAACAACTGCACCAGAATGATAAGCAATAAAAGCTCAGAAGAAATTGTAATCATTAAAGGTTGTTTTTCTGGGCTCGGAAGTTTGACAATCGCTTTCTTTTCGGGAGAGAGTCTGCCTCAAACACATTTTGTTTTTCTGATTCTCCTGTTGGGATTTGTTGCATATGGAATGAGCATCAATTTTTATATTATGGCACAAAAAGATCTGGGGGCTGCCAAGACAAGTGCGTATTATTCCATTGCCCCATTTTTGGGAGTAGCATTCAGTATGCTGCTGGTTGGAGAAAGACCTGAATTCCAATTTTATATTGCTCTTCTGATTATGATTATCAGCACCATCATCATGACAAAAGATACGGTAGAATTGCAGCACAACCATGAACATGAGCATATACACTCTCATCTGCACAGACACGGAAATCTAGTCCATACACACGAACACATACATAAGCACAGCCATCTGCATATACATCAGGACAGTACAAATGCTCATACCCATGTTCATAAAAAGATATCGGGTCATAATCACAGCCATTCGGTAGAAAACATTTCTCCCCAGCATGGTCATAAATGAAGAATTTGCAGGTTGTGTACAAAGAACTGGAAAGTGCAAGATGGTCCGTGTTTTTCTTGCCCTTGCTGGTAAAAAATGATATACTTAATAGGCTGAAGATGCATGAAGCAGGCAGATTCCGGAACACTACTGACAGGAGGTGTCTGCTGAAATGAAATCTGATGTAAAACCTAAAAAACGGCACTATCTGTTAGAAGCGGAATGCAGCCTGCCAGGCGAGGAATCTGATGCCAAAGAAGAAGTCTCGCAAAACAACGACATGATCGAGGAATCCGGTTCTGTCATCACATCCGGTCACGGCCATGTAATTCATTGTTTGACTATTATTGGACAGATTGAAGGCCATACGGCGCTCCCTTCTCAGAATAAAACTACCAAGTATGAGCATTTGATCCCGCAGCTGGTTGCGATTGAAGAAGAGGAGAAGATCGAAGGTCTGCTGATTCTCTTGAATACAGTGGGCGGGGATGTAGAGGCCGGTCTGGCGCTTGCTGAATTGGTGGCTGGAATGAAAAAGCCCACGGTTTCTCTGGTCCTGGGCGGCGGCCACTCGATTGGTGTACCGCTGGCAGTTGCCGCAAAAAAATCTTTTATTGCTCCATCTGCAACTATGACCATTCATCCCGTTAGAATGAATGGCCTGATGCTCGGAGTGCCGCAGACGCTGGATTATTTTCAGCGTATGCAAGATCGGATTACCCGGTTTGTTACCCATAATTCCCATATCTCCGCAGAACGTTTTACCCGCCTTTCCATGAATACCCAAGAGTTGGTGATGGATGTGGGTACGGTTCTGGAAGGAGAAGATGCTGTAAAAACAGGATTGATCGATTGCTTGGGATCGCTTTCTGATGCACTGGAAGCCCTGTACCAGATGATAGAGGAGCGGGCGCCCAAAAAGAAGCGCACTTCCGGAAAGAAAAAGAAGGAATCCTGACACAGAAAGAGTATTCCCCCGGTATGGAGTTTATTTTTCCATACCGGGTGCTCTTTCCCAACATATTTTTTAGAAAATGGTGATGAGTACATTGGCAGAACGAAAATCAACACAACAATCAAAAAAAAGCGGAACCAAAAGTGGGACGCGTTCCACCCAAAGCCGCAGTAGAAGCGCTTCTTCCCGAAGTACTGGAGGTTCTCGGAGCAGCGGAAAATCTGCTAAAATGACTGCGGCGCAGAAAAAAGAACAGGAACAGCAGCTGCTGGAAAGAAGACGGCAGCACAATCAGGTGCGCGCAATTCTTCTTTTTGCCTGTGCACTGCTGCTTATTTTCATGGTATTGATTCCCGGCGAAAACGTGTGGAACGCCTTACATAACTTCCTGTTGGGAATGTTCGGTACCTGGGCAATTCTCTGGCCGATTTTGTTAATCTATGTAGCGGTAATGACCGCGATGGAAAAGTCAATCGGCAAAATGCGTGGCAAGGTGATTTTGTCATCTGCAGTGATTATCATGGCGTGCTCCGCAAGTTATATTTTCTCCGATATCCAGTTTGAGCGGGAAATCGGTTATTTCCCCCTGCTGGGAGAGCTGTATCAGATTGGACAGGCGCGAGGCGGCTCCGGGCTTTCGGGCGGGCTGTTGGGTTATCCTTTTGTCAGTCTGCTCGGTGGAATTGGATCCAAGATAGCCATTTTGCTGGTTCTGTTTGTCGCTATTATGATTTTGACCGGTACCACATTGATTCAGCTTTTCCGGACGATGGCCAAGCCTGCCAAAGTAGTGGCCGAAAATGTCAACCAGGTTCGGGAACAGAGGGAAAATATTCGCCGTGTTGAGATGGAGATGGCACATCGGACATCCGAAATCGATATTGTATTAGACGGAGAACCAAAGTCCCGTACTACCCGAAAAGTCGCTGAAAAGCCCAAGGTCGAGCCGGCCAGCAACGAAAAGCAGGAAAAACTGTTTAAGGCCTTTGGAATTGAGCAGCAACCGGCAAAAACCGAGACTAGCAGCGAGAAAAAAGAAGAAGCCCCCGTGCCAGAACCTGCTGCGCCAGCTGAGCCCCGTCCGCTGCCTGCTTCAGCAGAAGCCGCTGTAGAGGCAGCAAGAGAAGCCTTTTTTGCCGCAGCGAATGCCGATAAAGCTGTGCGGGAAGAAAAAAGGAGTATTCAGCAGTCTGCCCAAGCAGCTATTCAGTCTCCGGCGGTCATTCAGCCACAGCCGGCAGTACAGTCTCCTCAAGCAGGGCCTGCAGAACCTGTATCTGCAGTCACCCCATCTCCTGAAATCTACCCGGAACCGCTACAAGGCGGCGGATATGTGTTCCCACCGGTTTCCATGTTGGCTGCCAGCCGTCAAATCGACCCCGAGCTGGAGCTGGAAGAGCAGCAGCATAATGGACAGCTGCTTGTACAAACGCTGCGAAGCTTTGGCGTACAGACCAAGATTCTGGATATCTGCCGTGGTCCGGCGGTCACGCGATATGAGCTTCAGCCTGCGGCAGGTGTGAAAATCAGCAAGATTACCAACCTGTCCGACGACCTCGCAATGAATCTGGCGGCTTCCGGCGTGCGTATTGAAGCGCCGATTCCCGGGAAAGCTGCTGTCGGTATCGAAGTCCCCAACAAGCATAAAAGTGTCGTACATATGCGCGAACTGATTGAATCCAATGCTTTTATGACATCCCGCAGCAAATTAACTGTTGCTTTGGGCCGCGACATTGCTGGTCAGGTAGCGTGTGCTGACTTGGGAAAAATGCCTCATATTCTCATTGCCGGTACCACAGGTTCCGGTAAGTCTGTGTGCATCAACTCGCTGATTATCAGCCTGCTGTATAAATCCACCCCCGAAGAAGTCAGGCTTTTAATGATTGACCCCAAAGTGGTTGAACTGGGAATCTATAATGGGATTCCTCAGCTATTGGTTCCGGTCGTCACCGACCCCCGCAAAGCAGCTGGTGCATTGGGATGGGCAGTGACGGAAATGCTGAATCGCTATAAGACCTTTGCAGATTTCAGCGTGCGAGATCTGGCAGGATATAATAAGCTGGCAGAAAGCAAAAACTTTCAGGATGACGATGGGCAGCCCATGCCAAAAATGCCACAGATCGTTATTATTATCGATGAGCTCTCTGACCTGATGATGGCCGCTCCCAATGAGGTGGAAGATTCCATTTGTCGACTGGCACAGATGGCGCGTGCTGCGGGAATGCATCTGGTAGTAGCTACCCAGCGGCCTTCGGTTGATGTGGTAACGGGTTTGATTAAGGCCAATATTCCCAGCCGAATTGCTTTTGCCGTTTCGTCGGCAGTCGATTCGCGTACGATTCTGGATACCGGCGGCGCTGAAAAACTGCTGGGACAGGGCGACATGCTCTTTGCTCCTGTAGGTTGCCAGAAGCCTGTGCGTATTCAGGGATGTTTTGTCAGCGACAGCGAAATTGAATCGATTGTCAATTTTGTCAAGCATACGCATGAAGAAGTCGGCTATGACGATAAGATTATGGAAGAGATCGAGAAGAACGCAGTAGCAGAGCGCGATAAGTCTTCGGATGATACTGGTGGTGATTCTGTAGAAGACCCTATGCTGAACGACGCCATTAAATGTGTGGTAGAGGCAGGGCAGGCATCAACCTCTCTATTGCAGCGCCGGTTGCGTTTGGGATATGCACGTGCAGGCCGTTTGATCGACGAAATGGAGCAACTGGGCATTGTTGGGCCGCACGAAGGTTCAAAACCGCGTCAGGTGCTCATGAGCTACCAACAGTGGCTGGAACGCACCGCACAGCAGCCCGACTAACCGGATACGAACAGGAAAGGAATTCTGAATTATGGCATTTTTACCGATTTCCATGGAAGATATGCATGCCCGTGGATGGGAAGAAGTAGACTTCGTGATTGTAACTGGCGACGCATATGTAGATCACAATACCTTTGGTACAGCAATCATTTCCCGTGTGTTGGAACATGCTGGTTTCCGGGTGGCCATTCTATCGCAGCCGGAATGGCGTACAGATGAAGATTTCAAACGCTTTGGGAAACCGCGTCTAGGGTTTATGGTGAATTCCGGAAATATTGATTCCATGGTTGCGCACTATACCACTGCTCGGAAGCGTCGCAGTGAGGATGCGTATTCACCCGGAAAAAAGGCAGGACGCCGTCCAGACCGCGCGGTAATTGTCTATACGCGTATCCTAAAGCGCCTGTATCCAGAGGTACCGGTAATCATCGGTGGTCTGGAAGCATCTTTACGGCGTTTCGCGCATTACGATTATTGGGATGATAAAATCCGTCCCTCTATTCTGCTCGATTCCGGTGCAGACCTGCTTTCGTTTGGTATGGGAGAGCGTCAAACGATAGAAATTGCACAGCGGTTGGATCGTGGTGAGCCTGTTTCCTCGCTGACGGATATTCGCGGTACCTGCTATGTAATTCCTACGAAAGAGTATCAACCCGGCCCGGCAGTGGATTGCCCCAGTTTTGAGCAGGTGTGTGCTTCCAAACGGGAATACGCCATCTCCTGCCGGAAGCAGCAGGACGAACAGGATGCTGTGCGCGGTAAGCGTGTGATTCAGAAGCACGGAAAGATGTTGGTAATTCAAAACCCGCCGGCTATGCCCTTGACGCAAGAAGAATTAGACGAAGTATATGAGCTTCCCTATGAGGGGACGTATCATCCGGTTTATGAATCCATGGGCGGTGTACCCGCGATTGAAGAGGTAGAGTTTTCGATTACACATAACCGGGGATGCTTTGGTGCATGCAATTTCTGTTCAATTGCATTTCATCAGGGACGCGCAATTACAACCCGCAGTGAAGAATCTGTTGTACGGGAAGCGCAAAAGCTGATTCAAAAGCCGAACTTTAAAGGGTATATCCACGATGTCGGTGGCCCCACGGCGAACTTCCGTTTGCCCTCTTGCAAAAAGCAAGCAGAACAGGGTCTTTGCAAGGGGAAAAAATGTCTTGCTCCCAAGCCATGCCCGGCTTTGCAGGCCGATCACAGCGAATATCTTCATTTATTGCGGCGTCTGCGTGCCCTATCGGGAGTAAAAAAAGTCTTTATTCGCTCCGGTGTGCGGTATGACTATGTATTACAAGATCCCGATGAGACCTTCCTCAAGGAACTGGTACAGTATCACGTGAGCGGGCAGCTTCGTATTGCGCCGGAACATTGTTCGGCTGCGGTGCTCGACTGTATGGGCAAACCCCATATCGAGCCGTATTATCAGTTCCAAAAGCGTTTTTATGAGATTACCAAGTCGATTGACAAAAAACAGTATCTGGTTCCATACCTGATGTCTTCTCACCCGGGCAGTACCTTGCGCGATGCGATTGAGCTTTCCCTGTTTTTGAAGAAAGAGAAGCTGCATCCCGAACAGGTACAGGACTTTTATCCTACTCCCGGAACGATTTCTACTTGTATGTTTTATACCGGACTTGACCCATACACATTAAAAGAAATTTATGTGCCGCGCACAGACCGCGAAAAGGGAATGCAGCGTGCCTTGCTGCAATATTATGAACCCAAAAATCACGCAGTGGTGGTGCGTGCATTAAAAGAAGCAGGGCGTACTGATCTGATCGGATACGGCCCAGATTGTCTGGTAAAGCCGCTTGCAGGAGAACGCACATCAAACGAAACAGGGTCGAGCGGGAAATACCATCGATCCGCACAGAAAAACGAGCCGAGAAAAAATGCCCGCCGCGGAGGGGAAACAGGATGGAAACAAAAACAGGGCGGAAAGAAAAAGGGCCGGGGCGGCCGGTAAAGATTGCCGCACTGGTAATTTCCCTGTTGTGCCTGCTTTCGGCGTTGGTACCAACGGTGCAGGAAGCCTGGAAAAGTCTGTACCGGTTGGCTGGACTTGCAGAAACGCCGCTGTCTGGTTTTACGGTACATTTTCTGGATGTGGGAAGTGCAGATGCGGCGCTGCTCTGTTTTGATGGAAGTGCTGTGCTGGTTGACAGCGGTACCTATGATTCCGGGCGTGAGATTGTGCGTTACCTGCACCGTATGGAGATTCAAAATCTGGCGCTGGCAGTCAACACACATCCCGATAATGATCATTTGGGCGGTATGGCAGAAGTGATAGAGGACTTTCCTCCCGCTCAGTTCTGGGAATCCGAAATTCCAGAAGAACTGATTCCAGATACCGAGGAATATCGCTTGTTGCGCACTTGCCTGAATGAAAAGAAAATTCCCGTAGAAAAAGTCTCAGCTGGAAAGCGATTTTCGTTCGGCCCAGCAGAGATCGAAGTTTTGGGGCCGACCCAACCTGGTTCGACCAGCAATAACAATTCTCTGATCCTGATGATAACCTGTTATGGAAAGCGGCTGCTGATGATGGGGGACGCCGAGGAAGAAGAGGAAGAGCAGGTGCTGGGAGAATCGCTCAATTGTGATGTTTTGAAAGTCGGGCATCATGGCAGCAACACCTCAACCGGACGTAAGCTGCTGAAATGGACATCACCTGAATATGCGGTGATCTCGGCAGGCGAACGCCAGCCGGCTAATGAAAAGGTTTTACAGCGGCTGGAAGAAAATGAAATACAGGTATTCCAAACCAATGAGGTGGGAACGGTAGTGCTGACGATTCAAGAATCCGGCCTGTCGTTTTTCACTCTAAATCATAATGATCTGTCATCATAACAAAGGAGGAGCTATATGAGAACTTTGATTGTAGACCGCTTTGAGGGCAATTTTGCTATCTGCGAAGAAGAGGGTGTTGAGAAGCTTTTTGGTATTGACCGTTCTGAGCTTCCCGCCAATGTGCGCGAGGGAGATCTGTTGGAGATTGATGGGGAAGGAAATCTCTCCATCAACGAGGAGAAAACGCGTCAGCGCCGCGAAAAGATTCTGGCACGGCAGAAAAAAATGTTCCAGAAATAAATAATTTTTTCAGGAAGGCCGGCAGAGGAAACGCCTCTGTCGGCTTATTTTTATGTCGGATATAATAGTCTGAGAAATAAAAATTCATTTTCATATTCTTTGCATATGTGGTATAATAACCGAGCCATATTACTGTATAGGTTTGATGTTATAGGGGAAAGCTGTAAAATCTTGAAATATTACTTGTGCAAATTTATGCAAAGAAAAGTTATTAATTTTTTGTGTTTTGGTGGATTTCCTTTGATTTTTCTTATATAATAAGATTATTGGTATTCTTTCCGATGTAAGTCTGTTTTTGGCCGTAATGAGTTGGAATGTATAGTTTTACATCTAGGGCAGAGGAAACAGGCATATATGGAACTGAAAAGAGGTCTTTTTATGCAAGCTGATACAACGCGCCTTTTTTCTGAATATGTGCTGGGCGAAGGCGTTCATTTTCGCAGCATTCAGGATAGGCGTTTTAAGACACAGCGCATTTCCATCCATATGATGGTACCGCTGAAAAAAGAGACAGCCGCTGCAAATGCCATGCTTCCATATTTGTTGACGCGTACTAACCGCGCATATCCGGACTATACCTTGTTGGGACGCCGGATGCAGGAATTGTATGGTGCATCCCTTAGCGGTGATGTGCAAAAGCTGGGCGATGTGCAGGTTCTCTCTATTTCTGCTACCGGAATTTCTGACCGGTATGCCCTACATGGAGAAAAAATTTCCCGGGAATTGACTGAGCTGCTGTGCAGTTCCCTGTTTGAACCCTACTTGGATCAGGATGGCCTGTTCCCGCAAGATGGCTTTGGCCAGGAAAAACGGCAGACATTAGAAACGATTGACTCTGAACTGAATGATAAACGTATCTACGCCAAACGACGTGGATTGGAGCTGTTGTTGGATGGGGAACCTGCTGCACTCAGCCGGTATGGTACCCGTGAAGCGGTGGCAAGTTTGACTCGTGAAGCGGTGGCGGCTGCTTGGCAGGAGCTGCTTCATCATGCCCGTTTTGAAATTATGGTGATGGGTGACTGCTTCCCCGAATTGGTAGTCGACACTCTGCGCGGACGCTTTCCGGTTGGCAGAGAACTTTCTGATTGTACAACAATAGCAAAACCCTCTTCCGGGCAAGTACGGGAACGCACCGATTGTATGGATGTGGTGCAGTGCAAACTGATTATGGGTTTCCGTACCGGTATTTCCGCACAGCAATGGCAGGAACTTCCCGCTCTGAAGTTGATGTGTGCGGTGTTGGGCGGTACGCCCCATTCCAAACTGTTTGCCAATGTACGTGAAAAGATGAGTCTTTGCTATTATTGTTCTTCCCGTTATGACAGCAATAAGGGCATTTTACTGATTGAAAGCGGAGTAGAGGAATCAAACCTCGAAAAAGCACGCGAAGCAATTTTGCAGCAGCTGGAAGAAATCCGTTCTGGAAATGTGACGGAAGAAGAGATTACTTCTGCAAAACTGAGTGTCTGCAACGGCTTGCGTACAGTAGAAGATTATCTGGGTGGAATGGAATCCTGGTATCTTTCCCAAACCTTCCATCCCCGAACCCTGACGCCGGAAGATTCGGCACAGGAGATGCAGCAGGTTACGGCTGAACAGATTCAAAAAGCCGCAGAACACTGTGTACTCGATGCCGTATATGTGATGAAAGGGGGAAGCGAGGTATGAATATTACCCGTGTAGAGAGCATCCGCACTGGTGATTGGTACGACAAAATCGAGCATCCCAGTGGATTGCAGATTCTGGTATACCCCAAGCCGGGTTCTCATTCTACCTATGCGGTATTTGGAACGAGATATGGCTCGATTGATACCCGTTTCCGTCGTTCAGATGAAGAGACAGATAGTGAAGTACCTGCGGGTATTGCCCATTTTCTGGAGCATAAGCTCTTCGAGAATGAAGATTGTGATGCCTTTGCACGTTATGCAAAGACCGGTGCTTCCGCCAATGCCTATACTTCCTTTGATATGACCTGTTATCTGTTCTCCTGTACGGAGAATGTGTATGAGTCGCTGGAAATTCTGCTGGACTTTGTGCAGAAGCCTTACTTTACAGAACAGACGATTCAGAAAGAACAGGGGATTATTGGGCAGGAAATCCGCATGTATGAGGATGATCCCTCTTGGCGGGGCATGTTCAACTTGCTGCATGCACTGTATCATGTGCATCCTGTAAAAACAGACATTGCCGGAACAGTGGAAAGCATCGCACAGATTACCCCCGAAATGCTGTATCGCTGTTATCATACTTTTTATAACCTGCATAACATGGTGCTCTGTGTTGCAGGAAATGTGGATACTGAAAAGGTGCTGGAAGTTGCCGATCGGCTGCTTAAGCCTGCGGAGGAAGTTCGCGTAGAACGGGCATTCCCCGCGGAACCTGACAAGATAGTACAGCCGTATGTGGAAGAAAAACTCCCGGTATCATTTCCCATGTTCAATTTGGGATTTAAAGAGGTTCCAGAAGACGGTGGGGAAAAGGCAGTCGCCGAAACCGATATTCTGCTGGAGCTCTTCGCTTCAGATGCATCCCCGCTTTTCCGCTCGTTGCTGGATGCCGGGCTGATTAACGAATCCTCTTTTGGATATGACTACTTTACCGGAACAGGGTATAGTGCTGTGTTGTTTTCCGGTGAGTCCCGAGACCCGCAGGCAGTGGCGAAAGCTATTTGCTGTGAGGCAGATCGCCTGCGCCGTAAAGGAATTGACCCAGACGATTTTGCACGGGCACAAAAAGCTGTATATGGGCGGAATCTTTCTGCTTTGAACGGTGCGGAAAATATTGCCAATGGAATGACAGCGATGACATTCCGTGGACAGGAGCTTTTCCGATATATTGATATGGTGGCAGAGGCTTCTCTGGAAAATGTACAGCAGCGGCTGAATCATCAGCTTTTGCCTGAATTTTCAGCATTATCGGTCATCCTGCCCGATGAATCTTTGACTACTTTGGAGGTTTAACCAGTCATGAGCGAGTATACTGTAGAATTCCCGAATCTTGGTTTTACGTTCAACATCAATACCACTGCTTTTACGTTATTTGGTTTGGAAATCAAATGGTATGGCATTCTGATTGCAGCAGGCTTTTTGCTGGCTTTTCTGTATGCGCTTGCCAGCTGTAAAAAGATGCATATTAATTCAGACAAGCTGACCGACGTGGTAATTGTCGGCATTATTGGCGGTATCATCGGAGCCCGTCTGTATTATGTGTTGTTCTATTCCGGTGACCGTTATCTGAAAGACCCGATGAGTATTTTTAACATCACAGAAGGTGGGCTTGGCATTTATGGCGGCATCATCGGCGGTATTTTGGCCGGCGTTTTGATGGCAAAAATTCGGAAGGTGAAAATTGCGCCTATTTTGGATGTTGCCGGACTTGGATTTTTGATTGGCCAGTGTATTGGCCGTTGGGGTAACTTTGTAAATCAGGAGGCTTTTGGTATTGCGACTGACCTGCCCTGGGCAATGTCCAGTGAAAATACGCAGATCGAAGTAGGCGGCGCTGCACACCCCTGCTTCCTGTATGAGTCCCTTTGGTGCCTGATCGGTTTTATCCTGTTACATATCTTCACCCGCAAGCTGCGTCGGTATGACGGCCAGACCTTCATTATGTATGTAATCTGGTATGGTATTGGCCGTTTCTTCATCGAAGGTCTGCGTACTGACAGCCTGCTGACTCCTTTCCTAAACCTGCGGGTTTCTCAGCTGGTAGCGGCTGTTACAGTAATTGCAGGTATTGTTCTGCTGATTGTGCTGCGTAATCGTACCGTTCTGACCGGCTGCGGAAATAAGAAGATCATGGAACTCAACCATATCCAAGATGAAGTAGAAGATGAATTTCTGGAAAAAGAAGACGATGGCCCCAGCACAATTTTTGGCGATCTGTTTGTAGAGTTGGATGAAGACGATGCATTGGCTGATGAGAATAAAGCCGAAAAAGAAGATTCTGAAGACGGATCGACTGAAATTGATAACGAAGAAACAGAAGGTGAAAACGATGACGAAACTGATTGACGGAAAACATATTTCTGCTTTGGTGCGGCAGGCTGTTGCAAAAGAAGTCATGCAGCTGAAAAGTCAGGGAATCACTCCCGGTATGGCGGTTGTAATTGTGGGAGATGATCCTGCCTCCAGAATCTATGTGAATAACAAGAAAAAGGCTTGTGCAGAAGTTGGAATCTATTCCGAAGAATATGCTCTTCCCGCTGATACCACACAGGAAGCTCTCATTGCACTGGTGCAGGAATTGAATAGCCGCAGTGATATTCATGGAATTTTGGTTCAGTCTCCGTTGCCGAAAGGACTGGATGAAAAAGCGGTAGTGGAAACCATCGATCCTCGAAAAGATGTAGACGCCTTTCATGCAGTAAATGTTGGTAAAATCATGATTGGTGATTTTCATTTTCTGCCGTGCACACCTGCCGGTATTATTGAACTGTTAGACCGCTCGGGAATTGAGATTGAAGGCAAACGCTGTGTTGTAGTCGGCCGGAGCAATATTGTAGGAAAGCCTATGGCTATGCTGTTGCTGCATCGGAATGGTACAGTAACAATTTGCCATAGCC
Source organism: uncultured Clostridia bacterium (assembly GCA_946484175.1). Lineage (GTDB taxonomy): Bacteria > Bacillota > Clostridia > Oscillospirales > Acutalibacteraceae > Heritagella_A. Next base: position 20,515 of record CAMLSX010000015.1, on the reverse strand, counting down.
GCACGAAACAATTGGCAGAAATCTGCCGTGAAGCGGATATTCTGGTAGCTGCAGTAGGCAAGGCGAACTTCATTACCGCCGATATGGTAAAACCCGGTGCGGTAGTAATTGATGTTGGAATGAATCGTAATGAAAATGGAAAACTGTGCGGCGATGTTGATTTTGCAGCTGTACAGGAAATTGCCTCGTATATTACCCCTGTTCCCGGTGGAGTAGGCCCCATGACTATTGCGATGTTGATGAAAAACGCCGTTAGTGCGGCAAAAATACAGAATGGCCTGTCCTTGTAAAGGGCAGGTTCTTCTGTAAGAATAGAGGTTATGAAGATGGCACTGTTAGATAGAATAAACTCCCCAAAAGATCTGAAAGAGCTCTCGCTGCCTGAATTACAGGCTCTGTGTGCAGAGATCCGTCAGTTAATTATTCGGACAGTTGGGAGCAACGGTGGTCATCTTGCGTCCAATTTGGGAGTTGTTGAATTGACCGTAGCGCTCCATTATGTACTGGATTTACCGGAAGATAAAATTGTCTGGGATGTAGGGCACCAGTCCTATACTCACAAAATTCTTACCGGCAGAAGGGAGCAGATCGGAACCATACGAAAAAAAGGAGGCCTTGCCGGATATCCTCGGCCAGAAGAAAGTGAATATGATGCATTTGCAGTGGGACATGCAAGCACGTCAATTTCTGCAGCATTGGGACTGGCGAAAGCAGCACAGTTGGCAGGCAAAGAAAACCGGATTGCCGCAGTGATTGGTGATGGTGCTTTGACCGGCGGTCTGGCTTATGAAGGATTGAACAATGCCGGACGTCTCCATCGCAATCTGATCGTTATTTTAAATGATAACGGCATGTCCATTTCTCCCAACGTGGGCAATATTGCCCGATATCTGGCTCATATTCGAGCAGGGCAGCCATATTTGAATGTAAAAGGAAATATTGAACGCACACTGGAAAGTATCCCGTTCGTTGGAGAACCCATTCAACATGGATTGAAGCACGCCAAACGTAAAGTAAAGCGTCTGATTTACAACAGCACTATTTTTGAAGACTTGGGATTTATCTATTATGGCCCGTTTGACGGTCACGATCTTCGCACTTTGATTGGAGTCTTACGCACAGTTTCTACATTATCGCGTCCTGTATTGCTCCATTTGCATACTTCAAAAGGTAAGGGATACACCTTTGCAGAAGATAATCCGGACGAGTTTCACGGTGTTCCTGCGTTTGATGTACGAAAAGGCCTGAAAACATCTGTAAAGGGAGATAGCTTTTCAGAAGTTTTTGGGAATTCCATTTGTCAGTTTGCCCGGCAGGAAAAAAAGATTTGTGCCATTACTGCTGCTATGCAGTTGGGAACCTGCCTTACGCGCTTCCGTCAATTGTATCCTACCCGATTTTTCGATGTAGGAATTGCGGAAGAGCATGCGGTTACGTTTGCAGGAGGATTGGCTGCTGGAGGGATGATTCCGGTTTGCGCAATTTATTCCAGCTTTTTGCAGAGAAGTTACGACCAGATCATTCATGACGCAGCAATTCAGCAAGTAAAAATGGTATTGGCAATTGATCGTGCAGGAATTGTTGGAGAAGATGGAGAAACCCATCAAGGGGTTTTTGATGCCGCTTTTCTCAATGCCATTCCGAATGTTACCATTTTTGCGCCGGCCTATTATGATGAATTACATGAAAACCTAAAAGAAGCAATTTTCAAGGTTCCTGGTGTTTCGGCAGTGCGATATCCTCGAGGGAAAAGCATGTACCGGCCTCATACATATCAATACGATTGTAAAGGTTGGTCGCTTTACGGCTCTGAGACGCCCAAAATCCTTTTGGTTACGTATGGCAGGTTGTTTTCCTTTACAGCTAAAGCGTGTGAATTGCTTCAGCAAAAAGGCTATTCGGTGGCAGTTTTAAAGTTAAATCGTATCAAGCCTATTGAAGAAGAGGTTTATCAAGCAGCAAAACAGGCTGCATCGATTTATTTCTTCGAAGAGGGAATGGAATCTGGCGGAATTGGCGAACATTTCATCGCAAAATTGATTCAGAAAGGGTATCGTGGGCGTGTCTTTTTGCGCGGGATCGGCGATTTTTTTGTGCGGCACGCTTCTATGGAAGAATCGTTGCATGACTTGGGTCTGGATGCAGAATCGATTTTCCAGACTGTGATTGATGAAGAAGGAGAACCTGTATGATTGAAAAAAAACGATTGGACTGCCTGATCTTTGAGCAGGGGTTAGCTCCGAGCCGTGAAAAAGCCCGTGCGCTGATTATGGCGGGACAGGTATATGTGGATAATCAGAAAGCGGATAAGCCCGGAACCATGCTTCCTGTAGGAACAGCTGTAGAAGTACGTGGAGCGACACTGGCTTATGTAAGCCGCGGCGGATTGAAGCTGGAAAAGGCTATGAAAGAATTTCCGATTGATCTGCATGAAAAAACCTGTATGGATATTGGCGCTTCTACTGGAGGATTTACAGACTGTATGCTCCAAAACGGGGCAAAAAAGGTTTACGCAGTTGATGTGGGATATGGTCAGTTGGCCTGGAGCCTGCGCACCGATGAACGTGTCGTGAATCTGGAGAGAACTAATGCCAGATACCTGACAGCTGAACAGGTACCTGATCCCATCGACTTTTTCAGTGTAGATGTCTCTTTTATTTCGCTGACGATTATTTTACCAGCAGTGCGTCCTCTGCTTCGCGAAGGTGGACAGGCTGTGTGCCTGATTAAACCGCAGTTCGAAGCTGGAAGAGAAAAGGTAGGCAAAAAGGGCGTAGTGCGCGAAAAATCTGTGCATCAGGAAGTAATTGAAAAAATCACTTCTTTTGCAGTTGGAAATGGCTATACGGTAAAAGGGCTTACTTTTTCGCCGGTAAAAGGGCCAGAAGGGAATATTGAGTACCTGATTTATCTGGAAAAATCAGAGAATGCCCAGCTTTTAACAGAAACAGATATTCCGGAACTGGTGGAAGAATCTCACCGGATACTGGATAAGGGGGCCGCACATTGAAAATTGTTCTACTGCCCAACCTGACAAAGCAGGATGCGGCTCTGCATACGGGGAGAATCACACAAAAACTGCTGGATCTCAAGGCTGAGGTCTGGATGCATATTCCTATGAAAAGTGAATTTCACTCTTTTCCCATTCGTTTTTGGACGGATTTTGATGAAATGATTGCAAATTGTGATGCGGTCATTGCAATTGGGGGAGATGGAACCATTATTCATGCAGCTAAGCATGCAGCCCATGCACAAAAGCCCATTTTAGGTGTAAATGTGGGAAGACTGGGCTTTGTGGCGGGATTGGAGGTCAATGAACTGGATCTTTTGGAAGCCTTGGTAACTGGAAATCATACGGTAGATAACCGTATGATGATTTCGGCCACCGTTGGCCGGCCTGATGGGAACATTACCTATCATGCACTGAATGATGCTGTGATTTCCAGAGGCGCTTTGTCACGGATTCTGGACTTTGAAGTTTCTTTGAATCAGGATACTATTTGCCGTTATCGGGCTGACGGCTTGATTTTGTCTACTCCAACCGGTTCAACTGCATATTCTCTTTCTGCTGGTGGGCCTGTTGTAGACCCATCGATGGAATGTATGATTCTTACGCCAATTTGTCCACATTCTCTGCTGACACGGCCCGTCGTGTTCAATGCGAATTCTCTGATTTCTGCAAAAGCCGATTGCGGAAGTGAAATTTATCTCACGCTCGACGGTGCGACTTCTGTCCGTATTGAAAGTGGAGAATCTGTCTATTTTTCAAAATCCAGACTTTCTGTGCAGTTAATACAACTGCATCATAAAGGTTTTTATCAGGTCGTTAATGAGAAATTGACCGAAAGGAGAAATTGATTTATGAAAACACGCCGCCACGCAAAAATACTGGAGCTCATCAGTGAGCGAGATATCGATACGCAGGACGAACTTCTTCGCTGCCTGCGGGAGTCCGGCTTTGATGTAACCCAGGCCACTGTATCCCGCGATATCAAGGAATTACGTCTGGTAAAGACTCTTTCTGCAGAAGGAAAGTACAAATACTCCATCGGTCAAGATAATAGCCGAAATGTTTCTTCTAAATTTTTCTCCCTGTTTGCAGATTCCGTGTTGTCGGTAGATTCTGCCTGCAATATGCTGGTTATCAAGTGTATGACCGGAATGGCACAGGCAATTTGTGCTGCTATGGATTCCATCCATTGGAAAGGCGCAGTGGGTACATTGGCAGGAGATGACACCATTTTTGTGGTATGCCGTGACGATTTAAGCGCCAAAGATATGGAAGCGGAACTAAAAAAACTCATGACAAGGTGATAGAGAATGCTGGCACAGCTGTATATTGAAAATATTGCCGTCATCGAGAAAGCTTCCATAGACTTTCAAACCGGCTTTAATATTCTTACCGGTGAAACCGGCGCAGGTAAATCGATCATTATTGACTCCATCAATGCAGTTTTGGGCGGAAGAGTCTCACGTGAAATTGTGCGTAATGGAACCAACACTGCACGGGTAAGTGCCCTGTTTACCGGAACTGGCTCGGATACGCTTCAAAAACTGGAAGAGCTGGGGTTTGCTTCGGAAGATGAGGAAAATCTGCTGCTTCAACGGGAAATTCGTGCAGAGGGAAAGACGGTTTGTCGCATCAATGGCCGTCCGGCTACCGTTTCTATGCTGCGAGAAGTAGGACTGACGCTGTTGAGTATTCTCGGCCAACACGAAAGCTATGAGCTTCTTTCTCCAGAGCAGCATGTGGAATACATTGACAGCTTTGGCGGGCTCAATGAGTTAAAGCACCGATATTACGAAGTGTATCGAAAATTGCGCTCTATCAAAAAAGAATGGGACGCTTTGTTGATGGACGAAAGCCAAAAAGCCCGCCGGGTGGATTTGCTCCGCTACCAGATTGAAGAGTTGGAAGCAGGAAATATTCGTCCTGGTGAACAGGAAGATCTGGCACAACAGCGCAGCATGTACCGTAACAGCGAAAAAATTGCGGAGACTTTGATTTCCGCCAAAAATTCGTTGGACGGTGACGAGGAGTCCGGTGGGGCTGTTTCGGCAGTTGGAAGTGCTGCAGACGCGCTGGAAGAAGCCGCCAATTTTTTGCCGTCGCTCACTGCTACTGCTCAAAAACTACGCGATCTGGAGTATGGGTTGCAGGATTGCCTGGAAGAGGTGCGAGACGCGTCAGAAACACTGGAGTACGACCCCGCTCGCTTGGAACAGGTGGAAGATCGTCTCGACCAGCTGTATCGTCTCAGCCTGAAATACGGATCTACCGAAGAAGAAATGCTAATTTTTCTGGAAAATTGCCGGAGAGAGCTGCATACCATTGAGCTTTCCGATGAAAAGGAACAGGAATTAGCCGGACAGTATGAAGAATGCAAACAGGAAGCTATCCGACTGGCGAAAGAACTTTCCTCGGGACGGCGGAAAGCGGCAGGGGAGATGGCAGCCCGGGTGCGGGAAGAGCTTACATTTCTGGATATGCCCAACGTGGATTTCCAGGTGGAACAGCTGCGCTGCCCGCTGAACCAGTGGGGATGCGATAAAATCCAGTTTCTGCTCTCCACCAACCCCGGAGAACCGGCTCGCCCCATGGCCAAAATTGCTTCTGGCGGTGAACTCTCCCGGATTATGCTGGCCATCAAAACCGTGCTTTCCGGTACAGACCGTATTGCCACGCTGATCTTTGACGAAATCGATACCGGTATCAGCGGCAGCGCCGCCAGAAAGGTTGGCCTGAAACTATTGGAGGTTTCCCGCAACCGGCAGGTGTTGTGCGTGACGCATCTGGCACAGATTGCCGCATTGGCGGATGCACACTTCTTGATTTCCAAAGAGGTGCATGACAACAAGACCTTTACGCAGGTTCGTCCCCTTGATTTTGAGGGACGGAAGAGGGAGGTTGCCCGCATTATGGGCGGTACCGAAATTACGCCGCTGCTTTTGCAAAATGCAGAGGAAATGATTCGTGCCCGGTAATGGATTTTCAGGTCTTGACTTTTTGAAAAGACTTCGCTATAATCACAATAAAGGCTGTGAAGGAAAAAAGTACTGCTGTGGAATTATCAAATTCCAGCCGGCAAAGAGAACCTGCGGCAGGTGGAAGCAGGGGCGGCAGCAGACAGGAAAATACATTCCAGAGCCGCAGGCTGAAAGCGCATTTGTGCAAGTAGGCTGTGCCGGGCTGTCCCCGTTATCAAACAGGGAGTATCGAGCTTCTGTACTCCGTAAGGCCGTTGCTGTGAAGCATCGGTGAACTGAGGTGGTACCGCGGTTTTTCCGCCCTCTGCAAATTGGCAGGGGGCGTTTTTTGTTGCCCATAACAAGGCCCCCGGTGATTTTTTGAAAGGTGGTAGAGTGAAATGGGCGTTTTTGAAGTATTACAGGAAAGAGGGCTGATTGCCCAGATGACCAACGAGGAGAAAATTCGCGACCTCCTCAACAACCACAAGATTAAGTTTTATATCGGCTTTGACCCGACCGCAGACAGCCTGCATGTCGGCCACTTTTTGCAGGTGATGGTGATGGCCCATATGCAGCGTGCCGGCCACGTGCCGATTGCACTGTTCGGCGGCGGCACCGGTATGATTGGCGACCCCTCCGGCAAAACCGATATGCGCCGCATGATGACCAAAGAGGAAATCAACCACAACATTGAGTGCTTCCAGAAGCAGATGTCCCGGCTGGTGGATTTCTCTGACGGTAAAGCTATCATGGCCAACAACGGCGACTGGCTGCTGAACCTGAATTACATCGATTTTCTGCGGGAAGTAGGCGTGCATTTCTCCGTAAACCGTATGCTGGCAGCAGAGTGCTACAAGCAGCGCCTGGAGCGCGGCCTGTCCTTCTTTGAGATGAACTACATGATTATGCAGAGCTACGACTTCCTCGAGCTGAACCGCCGTTATGACTGCGTGATGGAGCTGGGCGGAGACGACCAGTGGAGTAATATCATCGGCGGCGTGGAGCTGCTGCGCCGCAGCGAGGGCAAAGAGGTTTATGGCATGACCTTTACGCTGCTGACCACCAGCGAAGGCAAGAAGATGGGCAAGACCGAAAAGGGTGCTGTGTGGCTGGATCCCGAAAAGACTTCTCCCTTTGATTTTTATCAGTATTGGCGCAATGTTGCGGATGACGATGTAATCCGCTGCATGAAGCTGCTTACCTTTGTGCCCATGGATGAAATCCGCGCGATGGAGAAACTCTCCGGCAGCGAGCTGAACCAGGTGAAGGAACGTCTGGCTTACGAAGTAACCAAGCTGGTGCATGGGGAAGAGGAAGCCCAAAAAGCACAGGAGGGAGCCCGTGTACTGTTTGGCACCGGCGCCAACACCGACAATATGCCCACCACAGAGCTGACTGCCGATGACTTTACCGACGGGAAACTCCTGGTGCTCGACCTGCTGATGAAGACCAAGCTGACTCCCTCCAAGGGCGAAGGCCGTCGTCTGGTCACCCAGGGCGGTGTGAGCATCGACGACCAGAAGGTGACAGATATTACCGCTGCTGTGACCCCGGCCGATTTTGAAAAGGGCTATGTGGTTATCAAGAAGGGTAAGAAGGTTCACCATAAGGCTGTGCTGAAATAATTGCAGCTAAAAAAATAAATCAAAAAATCCCCTTCATTTAAAATGAAGGTAAAATGAAGGGGATTTTTTGACAATGACAATAAGGGAGAAGAGGTATGAAATTATATATTGTAGGGTCAGTTGCAAGCGGAAAATCAACACTTGCTCGATACATATCGCAAAAAACAGGAGTTCCTTGTACACATCTGGATGAAGTGGTATATGAGGAAGATCCTGCGAGTTCATGGGGAAATAAAAAGCGCCCAATAGAAGAAAGAGACAGACTTTTTCATCAGATATTGGCGCAGGAGCAATACATCATAGAAGATGCTGGTAGAGAATGCTTTTTAGAAGGAATGCGTCAGGCAGACCACATCCTTCTGTTGGAACCACCGCTGATTATACGGAAAAAAAGAATATTCCTGCGATGGATTAAACAAAATCTGGGAATCGAACCATGTATATACAGGCCGCATCTTGAAATGCTGCGTTCTATGTTCCGTTGGGTTAAAAATTATGATACCGGGGCAGACGGAACAAAAGGGCGTGTAGCACAATATCAGGACAAAGTAACGGTTCTGCGCAATCACAAAGAAATCCAGGCATATGTAAATAAACTAACCAGGGGATAACTGCACTTACTCAAGAAGTGCAGCCAATTCTGGGATTTTTGCACCTACATCTTTGGGACAATGCGCATCTGATACCGTTATAATGGGAACATGATGCCTTTTCATACACACCAGCAAATCATGAGTCATTCCAAGTTCTGCAGTACCGGGGCATCTGCGGTAAATCCCGCTGCTTTGTTCTGCATACATGTTTTGTCTGGAAAGGGAGCAGGCGAGCTCTTCATAATAGGGCTGGAGAGAAAAAGAGGGGAGATGCCCGAATAATTTAATGGAATCAGGGTGGGCGATTCCATCATAAATTCCGCTGTTTGCCAGGTCAATCGAAGTTTCAAAAAATCTTCGATACACGGTATCCACATCTACATGGCTCCAATGCTCCGGTTTGTGGTCAAAAGCAAAACCATCAACAAAATGGACACTCCCCAAAAGAAAATCAAATCCCTTTCCTGCTGCTGTATCCACTACAAACGATTCAAATTCTTTAAAATAGCAGATTTCAAGGCCGAATTTGATTTTTATAGGGAACGGATGTTGTCGTATGTCATGAATCAAATGCAGATAATCTGATAGTTCTAATACACCTGCTTTTTGATGAAACCATGTGTTAATGTAGTCACTATATGTACAAACAGAATCATACATGGGGACGAATTCACGAAAACGATAGCAGTGTTCCAGAAGCCATATTTCGTGAAGGCCGCACGCAAGTGCTTGATCGACAAATCGTGAAACCCATTCACGAGAGTATTCACCACGTTCCAGATGAATATGGCCATCTACCATGAAAGCTGCCTCCTTATTATTATTTATTCTGGTCTTTATCAGGGTTATCGGGTTCAGATTCGATTTGGGGTTCGCTCTGATTCTGATTTTCCGGTTTTGGTGTACGGCTTTTTACTTTGGAAAGCGGGTTCGCTTTTGCCGCATTTTCCATTTGTTTGCTGGAAAGATGGGTATAAATCTCTGTAGTACCCAAATTCTCATGTCCCAAAATATCCTTTAATACGCGGATATCTACATCACCGTGCTGATACATCAGGGTTGCAGCTGTATGGCGCAGCTTATGAACCGAATAGCCCTGGCCGCTTAAATCAATAGCCCCCAGATATTTTTTGACGATATACTGCACGGTTTTGGGACTGATGCGCTTGTGTTGGCGGCTGATAAACAGGGCTTCTTTATCTTTTAGGCCGTCTTTTGGCCGAACTGCCAGATATCGGTCAATAGCATCTATACAGGCTTCGTTTAAGTAAATAATCCGTTCTTTATCGCCTTTACCAACAATGCGGATACAGGAAGCCTGATGACGGACATCCGTTACGTTAATTCCAACTAACTCCGAAAGGCGCATCCCGCAATTGAGAAACAGCGTCAAAATACAGTAATCGCGTTCCTTATCAGGGCCGTCTACAGAATTCAGTAAATCAATGCTTTGCTCCAGTGTCAGATACTTGGGCAAAGCTTTTTTATGTTTCGGTGACTCCATAACCTGGATTGGGCTTTCGTGCAGCAGCTGCCGCTGGTCAATCAGGTACTTATAGAACCGCCGCAAAGTGGTTGTTTTGCGAAGACGCGTATTGACGGAATTTTGTCGATCCGTCACCAGATAATTCATAAATTCCAGAACATCCCGGCGGCTCACATGCAAAACCATCTCGTCTGAAATATCTGCTACAGATACCTCGGAATCCGGTTTATCCATGGGTTCCATATCATAATGTTTCTTGAGAAATCTGAAAAATGTAATCAGATCCCGCGCATATTCTTCAACAGTCAACGGCGACCGTGCACGCACAGTCAATTGATGTTGTAAATACTCGCGAACAAGTTTTGGTGATTCGTCCAGCAGTTCTTTATGGAAATTTTTCAAACTGTATGCCATAGCTTTTTCATCCTTTTTTAATCCCCCAAATTATACAAAATTTTAATTTTGTATAATTATATTTTACTTTTCTGGGAAGAGGCTGTCAACCCTTCCCCATGTATTTTCTTTCTTCTCTTAACGGAATCAAGCCGCCGATATCCAACAGAGGTTCGTTCGTTAGTTCCACATACGAAATCCCACGCTGGAATAAAAACGCTTTGATTCTTTCTCCATCAGGATGTAATTCCAAAGAACCAGTAAACGCGATTCTATCCGGCGAAATCAACCCACAGCATCCACCAATAAATCCATAATCATATCCTGGCAGCCTGATTTGTCCCGGCTGGATTTCCAGAACTTCCAGCCCAGCTTGTTTCATGGCTTTTGCCAACCCTGGGTCTGCTGTAATAGCACTATGTTCATCCGCTACAGCCACCGAACACCGACTATAACCCTGTGATACCCTGTGCAGCGTTTTCGTCTCTAATTCCTGTAAAATCGTTTTGTCAGCTGATTTGGGGTTATAAAACACATGTTCTCCGATTTGCAGGACATTACATCCTGCATCCCTCGGATATTGGTATCCCAGCGGATATTCTGTTTGAATAATTTGAACATCAAAGCATTCAAGACGGTTTTGCAACTGCTTTTCCTTTGCTGCAACTACTGCCTTTCCATTTCCCACATAACAGCAAAGCATATCTGGGTGAAATCGTACCGGCTTCGGTAATCTATCGGAAGCGAGCGTCAAAATAGGCTGAATACGCAGAGCCTGTAAAGCTGAAACTAAATAAACCGCTTCCCCGGAAATCAATATGGTTGTGACACGGCCTTCCGGTAAATTAGGATAGCACAGAAAATACCCCTTCATGTCTCCCCTCTTTTCTATGTATTTTCTATTACCAAGTATCAGAGAAGCCTTCAGAGGGAAACCTCCATTTAGGCTTCCCTCTGAAAGGTCTTCATTTTATACATTAGCCATTACTGTGCAGCGCATCGATTGGCGGTAAAGATGCTGCTTTCATAGCAGGATATACGCCGAAAATCACGCCGCTGACTACTGAAAAACCCGATGCCAACCAGATAATATCGAGCCGTAGTTCCAACGCAACGCCAAAAATGGCAGCCCCTGCATAAGAAATTCCCGTCCCTACTAGTGCACCAATCAGTGCGCCGGTCAAAGATAATAACAGTGCTTCCCACAAAAATTCTTGCAAAATTATATCATTTCCAGCTCCAATAGCTTTTTTTATTCCGATTTCCCGCGTGCGTTCGTGCACGGAAACCAGCATCACCGTCATAATACTCAAACTCGCTACCAACAGAGAAACCGCCCCTACTGCTGAAAAGATCAACGTGAGAATATTGAGCATATTATTCAGGGAATCCTTTTGCTTGACAAGGTTATTGGCAAGGTATCCGTCCTCAATTCCACTGCTTCGTTCCAGTGCATTTGCCAGATGTGTACCAACGATATCAGCGTCTTCCCCCTCTTCAATTCTCACAGCAATCTGGTCGAATGTTGTCCTGCCCAAACTAGACTGCATCGACGTATATGGAAGATAAATAAAAGACGGGATATAGCTTCCCATAAAACTTTGCAGCAATCCGCTTCCTGTTTTTACAATACCGACTACCGTATACTTCTCCGAAACGCCTCCGTATACGGCAGAGATGGTTTTCCCTACTCCGTTACTTCTGCCAAATGCAGCTTTAGAAAATGCTTCATCAATCAAACAGACATTTTTCTGCATCATCATATCCTGTCGGTTCAAGCCGCGTCCATACAACACTTCTAACGAGATGATGCGTCCAGCATTTTCATCAATTCCCCATAAAAGGGCATCTGACTGTTCGTTTCTGGCAGAAATTTCGCCGGTCTGCATCAATACCGGCATAGCCTGTTCCACTTCACTGCTGTCCTGCACGATCTCTAACGTTTCCTGTTCCAGAACAGCGGAAGAGGACGCACTGATAGTTAGTCCATTCAGCCCAAGGCTGTCCATTTCGTTATTGAGCGCAGTACTGCCGCACTGCGAAATATTGCCGATTACTGTAACCGATGCTACGCCAATGACAATACCCAAAATGGTGAGGATACTCCTGCCCCGTTTACGGGAAAGGCTTCGCCAGGCGAAAACCACCTGTTCAAACATCCGGCAATTCCTCCAATTCTACAGATTCAACCAGGTAGCCCTCCGTCACCTGTTCTGGATTCAGAATAATATCCAGCCCTTTCGTCAGAGATTCCTGTACGCTGACACCATTAGTGTACTCAGTTTTTGTTGTAATTGGCCGTTTGACCGCTCGCCCTTCTTGTACCACATAGATGTATTCCTGCCCGTCTTCATCTGCCAGAATGGCGCTGTACGGGATGAGAAGCGTATTTTCGGCGTGCTGTGTGGTAATAGAGGCTTTTACGGTATATCCCGGTTTGATTTTTTCGCTGGGTTCGTCAATCGAAACCGTTACTTCTACTACCGTTTCTTTTCCGGAAACAGAAGTTTTCTGTACAGCTTCCTCTGCAATATCGACTACCTTTCCCTGAAAAGACATCCCGGAAAACCCTACTCCGGTCAGAACAACTTCTTGTCCGACTTCTACATTGGAAATACCGGCTTCGTTTACCTGAAGGTTTGCGTAAATTTCTTTTTCATCGGCTAATGTCAGTATCGTTTCACCAGCAGTGACAGAGTCTCCTGTTCCTGTCTCCAACCCGTTGATCGTTCCATTTGACGGGCTTGTAACAGTAACCAGTCCTTCATTCTCCTGAGTCCCTTCAGTGGCCTGTTCGTCTGCGTTTTTTGAAGCTTCCAGTAAATCCTGTGCCTCTTCGGGAACCAGTCCAGTCTCCTGGTATTCTTCCCATATCTCCAAATACTCCGACTGCTGGAAGACTTCCTGTTCTGTTTGTTGACAGGAGATGGTAAAGAGTTTCTCGCCCTTCTGTACGGAATCACCGTTTTTGACGAAAACCTCTGTTACAACCGCATTTTGTGGTGCTGCCACTTTTTTCTGATTAGCCCGCTCTACTGTTCCAGAACATTGGAGAGTACAGGAAGCTGTCACCGGCTGGAGCTGCCAAGTATTCACATGCACCGTGCTCTGCTTCAGATTTTGTCCAGCCAGAATCAGTCCAAAGACCAATACTGCCGTACCCGTAAAAAGAAAAATATATCGTTTCATTCTCGTTCCCCCTTCCAGCCTATTTTGTGAATCAATGAGGGAAACATGCAGAAAAGAAGCAGGAATTTCTAAGAAAAAATCTTCCAAGGCTGGGATAAAAAGAACAGAATATTTGCAGAAAAGCAGTGAATACTGTTTTCAAGAATCATAGAAAGGCGGGATCGTTATGAGTATGATTCCCTGTGGAGAAGACTGTGTTTATCAAAGGGATGGATACTGTTCGCTTGACATTCCACCAGTCGTGACGAATTCTGACTTTAAGGGATGCGCACACAAAATTTCGCTAGAAAAAAGGCACCCGCGTCCCTTTCATTCAAAAACGGTTATCCAACCGCCGCATCAAACGCCTCCCGGAGCGTTTTGACGCCGATCAGCTGCATATCTCCGATTTTGTCATTTGTCTTTTTCAGGCAGTGATATGGCAGAATACAGCGTTGGAACCCCAAACGGGAAGCTTCTGAAACACGTGCGTTGATATGAGTGACAGAGCGCAGTTCTCCTGCCAGTCCCACTTCTCCGAATACCACTGTGTCTTCCCGAACACTGGTGTCTTTCAAACTGGAAATGAGGGAAACCGCCACAGCGAGGTCTGCCGCAGGCTCGTCCAGTCGAAGACCGCCCACGACATTGACATAAGCGTCCAGATTGGAAAAATAAAACCCGGCGCGCTTTTCCAATACCGCCAGCAGCAGATTCATCCGGTTATAGTCAAAACCTGTAGACATGCGGCGCGGATTGCCAAACCCCGTGGTCGTGGCCAGCCCCTGAATTTCTGCCAGAATCGGACGGGTACCTTCCATCACACAGGTGACGCAGGTACCAGATACATTAACGGGACGCCCTTCCAGCATCGCCTGAGAAGGGTTTTCTACCTGATGCAGGCCATTCTCCCCCATATCAAATACACCGATTTCATTGGTGGAGCCATAGCGGTTTTTCACGGCGCGCAGAATCCGGTAGGTCATTTGCCGGTCACCTTCAAAATACAGCACCGCATCCACAATGTGTTCCAATACTTTCGGCCCGGCAATCGCACCGTCTTTATTGACGTGCCCCACGAGTATAGTGGGAATATCCAGAGGCTTGCAGCAGCGCATAATGGCATTTGTACATTCGCGTACCTGCGTCACACTGCCAGGCGAAGAATTCAAATCAGTAAAATTCATAGTCTGGATTGAATCAATCATCACCAAGTCGGGTTTCTGTGAGCGAATCTCCTCTGTCACATATTGGATATCTGTTTCCGTCATCACAAACAGATTGGAAGTCGTGACCCCAAGTCTGGAAGCTCGCAATTTAATCTGCCTGCCCGATTCCTCACCCGACACGTAAAGGATACGCAGCTTTTCTCCTAGATATTGGCAAATTTGCAGCAGAATTGTAGATTTTCCGATGCCGGGGTCACCGCTGATCAGCACGAGTGAACCTTTAACAATTCCGCCACCCAACACACGATCCAGCTCAGAAAGCCCGGTATGATACCGCTGCTCCCCCCGTTCATCCAGTTCGGTAATTGGCACTGGGCGTGCAAAGCTTCGCGCTGCTGCCGCCATTGGGCTTTTTTTAGAAACCGCTTCCCGGATTTCTTCTTCCATTGTATTCCATTCCCCACAGCCGGGGCATTTCCCATACCATTTGACCGATTCATACCCGCAGGCAGAACATACATACATCGATTTGGATTTTGCCGCCATCTTTTGAACCTCCTGAGCAAACAAATGATTCCAGTTACCAGTATACCATAAACACGTGCTCAGGAAAACCGGTTTTCGTTCATCATGACAAGAGAATCCCCCTGTCCTGATTCTTCCAGATAATTCAAAAAACCGCTCCAAATAGAAAAAGCCATCTGCGTTTGATAGGATGAGTCCTGCAGCTGCTTTGCTTCTGAAGGATTTGAGAGGAAGCCGCATTCGACAATCACTGCTGGGGATTGAAGGTTCCACAACAGGTAAATGGAATTTCCGGCTTCTTTACACTCACGGGTATTTTCCGGCTGTATTTTTTCTGTTACAGAGGCCTGAATAGATTCTGCCAGCAGCTGGCTATCCGGATGATTGGGTGAGTAAAACACCTGTGTCCCATAATATTGCGGTTCTTCATAGTGGTTTTGATGGATGCTGAGGAAAAAAGCATCGGGCTCCTGTTGTGCGAGCTGCAAACGATTATGCAGATCTGAAACCTTTCGTTCTTTTACCGTTTCCAGAGAGGAATCCCCTATAGAGCAGTCACTGTCGCGAACCATTACTACCCGAATACCGCTGCTTTCCAAAAGCGGGAGCAGCTTCAGTGCAATAGCAAGATTCAAATCTTTTTCCTGTGCGCCGTCACCTGCTACAGCCCCGCCATCTTCCCCACCATGACCTGCATCGAGCACGACAGTGATGGGAGATTGCGCCAATGTACCGGTTTGTTCCTGCGCAAGCCGCAGTGCGGAAACGGTTTGAAATGCCAGGAAACCGCACAACGCCAAAATAACTAACGCCAAAAATCTACGGCTTTCCTGCATGGCATTTTTCCGTTTTACTCCTCGAAGTTGTCTGCGCTTTGATTCTGCCTGCATGATTGATTCCTCCCTGTAAGTTCCGTCCATACAAGCGTATGCAAGAACCAGAAAGTTCAGTACAAAAACAGGCGAGATGCCGGAGCACCTCGCCTGTTATAAACCCAAAAGTGATATTAATAATGTTTATCCTCAAACAGCTGGTCTTCTTCCAGTTCTGAGCGTTTTCTGAGACGGCCATTCACATAAACGTATTCGGGCGCCTCTTCTTCGTCCATCTCACCAGCCTTATCGGTACGGTCTTCTTTCGGCTCTTCTACGATACCAGCCTTCTTTTTGGCTTCCTCTTCCTGCTGACGGTAGAAAGGCTGAAGCAGATACTTTTCAATCAGCGACTGGATGATGAAATTTGTCGTATAAGAGATAAAAGAGAACATAAACAAAAGGACAAATACCAGCGCAATGAGAAGAGTCAGAACCATATAAGAAACCGCTATGAACATCACGACGACCATAGTGACGAAGATAGCTGTTAACAGCAGATTGCGTCCCAGACCTGCAATGGAAAAGATCAGCGCGTTACGATACACCTGCTTCAAAGAAAGATCAAAAGTAACCAGCATCACAGGAATATAATACTGACAGAAAAGCAGGATAATAGCCACTAAGAAACAAAGTGAAAACGGAATGATGAAGAACCAGTTGGTTACACTCTGATTATAATAATAGAGCATGGAGAACGAAAGCAGGATATAGGCTGCATAAAGGATGAAACCGTTAACCAGGAAAGCTTTCCAGTTTTCCTTGATGGCATCCTTGAAGTCCGAAAAAATAAATGCGTGTTCTTCTCTGGCGAAATTTCTGGTAACATAAGTAATTCCCGCTACAAATGGAGAAATCAACACCAAAGGAAGCGGTACAACATACATATTCCATAAATCAAGAACCAGCGAATACCCTTGTACCTTCACTTCTAAAACATAGTGTACCGGCGCAGCAAAGAACAGCAGTACCATCAATACAAGAGATACCAGTACCGGTACTAAAAAGAGAAGGTTCAGCTGAATCAGTTTGGAATACTTGCGCCCCATCAACTGGAAATACCGTATGTACGGCGGCTTTTTAGGCTCGTCCTTTCTGACTCCAGGACCAGGCCTGCTGTAATTGGTAAACATGCTGAAAAAACCAAAATTTGCCAAAACAGAATCACTCCTATAGTTATTGTCCGTTGCCAGAAAGAATTTCTTCGCAGCGGCTTTTTAATATCATCCCAGTTTTGCACGGGGATGACAATTATTATACACTTCTTTCATATGATTGTCCAACAATTGAACATAAATTTGTGTGGAAGAAATGTCAGCATGTCCCAACATGGCCTGAATGTCCTTCAAATCAGCACCATTTTCCAGTAAATGCAATGCAAAAGAGTGTCGAATCGTATGAGGAGTAATTTCTTTGGTAATTCCTGCACTTTGCGCATACCCTTTTACAATCTTCCAAAATCCTTGCCGAGTCAAACGATTTCCATTCAAATTTAAAAACAGTGCAGTTTCATAGACAGGTGCAATTTTTCTCCGAACGCGGTGTAGATAATCTACTACCGCAGATACTGCTGCCGGATAGACGGGGATCGTTCTCCCCTCACGTGTTCCCCGGCAAAATAATAATTCCTCTTTAACCTGAAGATCAGAAACATCCAATTCAATTAGCTCTGAAACCCGGATTCCAGTAGCATACAGCAGTTCTAACATGGCACGGTCGCGACAACCTTTATCATCGGAAACATCCGGCTGTGATAAAAGCAAATTGATTTCCTGCTGGGTCAGAATTTGAGGAAGTTTCTTTTCTTCTTTTTTTACCTTCATCTGTTTTGCCGGGTTGCTGTGAGCCAACCCCGAAAGAATCAGATACTGATAAAATGAACGTACAGAAGCAATGTTGCGAGTGAGTGTTGCCTGAGAACGCCCCAGAGACTGCAAAAATTCTACATACTCTGTGACCTCTTTCTCGCCAGCTTTTTCCGGCCGGGTACAACCGTGCTCTTCGAGAAAATTCAGATATGCTTCCACATCACGCTGATAGGAATCCATTGTATTTTCAGCAACACCTTTTGAAACCAGATACTCATGAAATGCCCTTCCATAATCACTCATGAAACCACTCCCCATATAACGATCAAAGAGACAGGAACACTGCACATATACAAGCTGCCAGAGAATCAATCAAAGCCCCTAAAAGACAAGGAACCAACGCCAGCCCCAGCCGCGTTGCGTATATGCTTAAACGCGAAAAAAAGTCCTTGGGATGAAGAAACCCTCTGAAAAGTCTCCTGGAAAAATCCCAGCTTTCTTTTGAAGCCAATAGGATTCCTCCTGCACTCAGCAATGCTCCGGGAAGAAAGGCTGTCAGGTACAAAACAACTCCCTGGCCACCATACGCAGTGCACAAACACCCGGCAACCAATCCCAACCCAAACCCGCGAATCAGCGGAAAAAAGGGCAGGCACAATATTCCCCACACAGAAAGGCCAGCCAACACACAGGCGAGTGTCATTACAAAAGAGGAAGAAAGCGAGGATAAAAAGACTTCTCCAAAAGAGGAATCCAATCGAATCTCCAAATCAGACTCTAAGAGAGAATACAGGTGTCCGTTCGCATCCTTCTTAAATACACAAAAGAAAACAGCGCCGCCTGCTATGCCCAGAAAAAAAGAAATAATTCCCAGCATCCACCAAGCACGGCCTTTTTGTCTGGTAATTCCTGAAGAGTCCAGAGCAGCTTCTTTTCGGACTGCTTTTTTTCGGTTTGTCCGAACCAATACCATCTCAATCCCAACCTCTCTGTGAAACAGCTTTTGTGAATCATATGAGAAAAGGAATTAAAATATGTTTCGGCAAGTCCGCAATGTAAAATTCTGCCAATTCCGTATTTACTATACCGCTTTTTCAATGACAACGCAAGGGATTTTATACATCCGTTTTGAATATCATGCATTTGCAAGAAAAACCATTCAAAAAGTTATGTAACCTGACAAAAATTATGTAAACATATTTTAAAACATTTTGATGTATAATTATTCTAAAAAATGTATAGATTAATTTTTTTCTCTTTTACGCACAAAAAACCCGTTGAAATCAAGTGATTTCAACGGGTTTTCGCTTATACCACTCGTGTACTTTAAGATTCCTCTTCGGCAGCCGCCATAGCAGCCTGCATCATAATAGCACATTCCAGACGTTTCTTTTCCAATTCGCAGGAAATGCCGTGGGATTTCAAAATATCGCCCTCATACTGCCAGTTATTGGCGTTACAGCCACCACTGCAATAGAACTTCGCCCAACAATTTTTACATTCAGACTTGGAATATACATTGGCTTTTGCAAATCGCTCTTTCATGGGAATGTTAAAGGTGCCATCCAGCACGCTGCCCATCTTCCACTGTTCATCTCCAACAAACTGATGACAGGGATAGATATCACCTTCTGGCGTAACAGCAACATACTCGTTGCCGCAGCCACAGCCACGCAGACGCTTAATAGCACACGGCCCCTGATTCAGGTCGATCATAAAGTGGAAGAAGTTAAAGCCTCTCCCCTCTTTCCGGCGCTGCAACAGTGCATTTGCCAGATGCTCGTATTCTTCAAATACACGCGGCAAGTCCTGCTCTTTGATAGAATAGTCCAGCTTTTCATCGGAAACCACAGGCTCCACAGATACCTGGTCAAATCCCAAATCTGCCATATGCAGCACATCATTGGTAAAGTCCAGATTGTAGCGGGTAAAAGTGCCGCGGGCATAATAGTCCTTATCGCCACGCTGCGAAACCAGCTTCTGATATTTGGGCACAATCTGGTCGTAGCAACCGGTACCGTCTACACGCACACGCAGCCGGTCATTGACTTCTTTGCGGCCATCCAGAGAAAGCACACAGTTGGACATTTCTTTATTGATAAAATCAATCTTATCATCAGTGAGCAGCAGACCATTGGTAGTAATGGTAAAGCGAAAATTCTTGTTGTGAATTTTTTCCTGCTCCCGTGCATAGAGCACCAGCTCTTTCACCACGTCCCAGTTCATCAGGGGCTCTCCGCCGAAAAAGTCCATTTCCAGATTTCGGCGGCCAGCAGAACGCTCGATCAGGAAATCGATGGCCTTTTTTCCCACTTCCAGCGGCATCAGCTTGCGTCCGCAGCCAAAGTCGCCCTTGGCGGCAAAACAATACTCGCAGCGCAAATTGCAGTCATGCGCAACGTTCAGGCACATAGCCTTTACCGGGGAATTCACCATCATATCCGAAAAGCGCTCGTACCCATCCTCAGAAAACAGAAGGCCCTGACGATACAACTCTTTCAGCTCTTCGTATGCTTCGTCAAAAATAGCCTGATCCCAACGGTTTCCCAACGCCTCTTTCATGGCAACAGGTGCTTCGTCCGGAACAGAATCGGTCAGATAGTCCAGCATCATATAGGGAGCTTCATCAAAAACATGAACCGCACCGCTGTTTGTATCCAACACAATATGGTAACCATTTAAAGTATACTTGTGTATCATTCGTTTCTATCTCCATTTACACATAATTTAAGGGACAACAACCGCTGTCCCTTAAAACGCTATTACAGACAGCCATTCTGCGGAGGAATCCCCGCAGTCCTGCCGCCTTTTCGAAAGAAAGCTTACTTGTCAGCGTGCTCGCACTTCTGGTTTGCAACTGTGCAAGAAGTTTTGCAAGCGGACTGGCAGGAAGCCTGGCACTCGCC
>CAMLSX010000014.1 GCA_946484175.1 uncultured Clostridia bacterium | reverse complement strand
TGATCCACAAGACAACGGATGCTGGCGGCACCAGCAGATTCATTCGCTTGGATCTGACGGACATGGCAGTACGTGATAAAGTGCTACGTGCCTTCTCCAATGACGAACTGGATCATATTTTTGAAACTGATGGCTTAATCGAATAAAGCTACAGCCGGCAGATGGAGCAATCCGTCTGCCGGTGGTACAAGGCAACACAACTGTGTTTAAATAGAGTTGCAAAGGAGGCCATTTGATGGGAATTTATAAAACGATTCGGGATAATGATATTAGCATTACTCTGCAGCATAGTCAGAAGGCAGACACCTATATGTACTTCGACGCGAACGAAGCACTGGCACATGCGCAAATCATATTAGATGGCCTCAAAAACACTACTGCTGAAGTGAAAACGACGGCAAACCTTTTCGATTATTTTGCTGCCAAAAGAATATCCTCATTTTTGGCTGTAGTCGATTCGGTTAATGAAGCGGAGCAGCAGGAAACGCTCAAAGAGTTAGTTGATGCTGCATCAATGACCATGAAGGCTTTTCCTATCGGAAAAATCATCAAATTAATTAATCGAGAGCATGAAAGCATCATTATCCGCAAGAACACCGATGAAGGAATGCGAGAACTGTTTTTTCCTTTGGTGGAGTTTTGCATCCAATATCAACCGGGTATTTCAGAAGAGGTGTTTACATTCCTTGCCACAGAGCACTGGTTCGTGTTCGTGAATTATTATGATGATTTGAAGAAAAAACTTCTTTCATCTTCAGTGCTGTATGAACTGGTCTTTTCTGAGGAAAACGTTAAAAATCTTATACGTTCTAAATGTAAAACACTATTAGAAATTGTAAAAACCATTCCGGAATCTACCCAGGCTGGGGCGGAATGCTTGGCGGTGTTAAGAGCTCGTATTATAGCGCTATCAATTGATATTTTGCAAACGGCGATTGATCGTGATCTCCTCGCTTATGGTGACAGCATGCGTCGTGTGCGTCGCTATTTTTCGGAAATTAATTATGGCCAGCAGGAGCTAAGCAAATTCGAAGAAGCATACAAGGCGTTTGACGCTAAGTTGACAGATTACCTGGATAATCATGGAAGTGTGTTTTCACATGAAATTCCTTCTGATATAGCGGACACCATCTGGAGTTCTGAAGCAGAGTGGATTTCTAAGCTGCTCCATATGACACATTCTTTTATAGATGGTGAAGTTGTCAGCAATTTCACTTATGCTGAAACCGACGAACCTTCGTTGGTGGATATGGTGTCGCATAATATTGACACGGATGATTATTTCACCTACAGCAGGCAACAGAAAATACAAATCTCAGGATCTGTGGGTACGGCGATGCTGATGCAACTGATTAACAACCAGCAGTATTATGAAGAATTTGTTTCGTCATTGGCGGCCGTTCTGGAAGCAGTCTCGAATCATTGCAACTATGAAGATGAAGCGCTTATCAATGATTTACTCACGATGGAGCAGTCGTTGCAATTTGTGTCTGCAGCAAGAAAAAAAGAAGGTGCTGAGAACTGCTGGTCACTTGTATACGGAGCAAGCATGTTGATTATTGCTTGTATCGAAAAGCTGCTGCGTCTTACGTACAAAACGGAGAAAAATGTAATTCTTTCGGACGATCTGATACAGTTAGGGCCGTTGTTGAGCAATGAAATCATTGAAGGAATCTTGTCCGTGGATCTGATGAAAGGCATAGGATTCTACTTGTCCAAATACGGTTATGTAGGTTTAAATTACCGTAACCGGTTGGCCCATCTGTCAGATATAAAAATCCATGAGATCCCGCGCTCGCTTCCATATACGCTGTTCTATTTATACACGTGTGTGGTTAATGCTGTTTTCGTTTATTATTGTACTTGCAAGGAGCAGGATCAAAAGTGATGTATTAGGTGGCGTTGTATACAAACAACGCTGAAACAAGTTTATTAGCCACCAAAATGCGGCTGAACAACTGCGAAAGCCAAAGGAGGATCAATGATGCAAACACTTCAAATGGATGAGTTTTTGCGTTCGATAAAACAGAATATTGATACGCCACATTCTATTCTGCTTGGAGCGGGTGCATCAGTTGAATCCGGTATTCAGTCTGCTGTAGAGTGCATTTGGGAATGGAAAAAGGAAATTTTCCTTTCACGCAATCCTGGAATGATAGGAACGTATGATAACCCCAAACAGGATAATGTGCGTCGTGTAATCCAAAGTTGGATAGATGCGCAAAATTCATTTCCCACCGAGAACAGCGCAGAGGAATATTCCTTCTTTGTTGAAAAAGCATATCCAATCCCCGACGATCGGCGGAAGTATTTCCAAGGATTGATAGCAGGACGCGAACCAAGTTTGGGTTATCACCTAATAGCAATGCTGGCACAACGGAATATCATCAAAAGCGTATGGACCACGAATTTCGACGGTCTTATGGCAAAATGCGCACATCAATACACACCGCTGATTCCGATTGAAATCACCGCACAAACCTCCGACAGAATATATAGAGGTGATGTGGCTGGTGAATTGTTGTGTGTTGCGCTACATGGAGACTACAAATACGGCGACCTGAAAAATACGGAACAGGAGCTCGACTCACAAGATGGCGAGCTTGTTAAGGCTCTGCGTCATGAATTGACAAACCGTGATTTGATTGTATTTGGATACAGCGGTCGCGATAAATCTTTGATGCAGGCGTTAACACAGGTGTACAGCGAGCGCGGAGCAGGCAAACTATTTTGGTGTGGTTACGGGCAAGACGCACCTGCGTCGGTTGCAGCTCTTATTAATCATGCGAATGAACACGGGCGCACTGCGTTTTATATTCCTACATCAGGCTTTGATAGTGCGATGTATTCCATTACTCGCCATTGCATGAGCAGTGACAATAGCTTTATTTCCAAAGTAGATGAGCTAAAGAGAAAACTGGCCGTTGCTGTGGAGCCTCAAAGTGTTGGCTTTTTGTTGCCTGAAGAACCTGTGAACAAGGTAGCCGGCACAAATGCATACCCTATTGCTTTCCCGTCGCAGTGCTATCAGTTTGAGGTTTCCTATGAGCCTGAAGAAAAACCGTGGGATTTTTGTCGTCAATTGGGCAAACAGGATATTATGGCTGTACCCCATAAAGGTGTGATTTATGCTTGGGGAGCAAAAGAAACGATCGAGGATATTTGTTCTTCAAGGATAAAAGGTTCTGTCGAGCTATGTCCATTACCGCGCAACTTCGTTGCCAATAACGGGACAATGCAAGAATTGCTGTTGAAAACGGTCACACGCATCATGGCGGAAGCTCATAATTTAGGGTATTCAAAAGATAAAATCTGGGACACGAAAGAGGTCCTGAAATATCAGATTGGCGGTAAAACCCTAACAGCTTTTAGTGGAGTTCGTGTTGCGATAGTGTTTGACATCAAACACTCGTATTTGACGTTCGCACCCAGCTACATGTATGCTGACGACACGGAGCTGTCAAAAGAAGAAAAGAAACAGTTTGCAGACAGGTTTAGTGCAGCGGTCAATAGTGGTCGGCCGAACCCCAATACAAGTTCCTATATTGTCAGGTGGGCTCGTAAACTGCTCGGAAACGATAGATTAACGGTAAATTACCCCGTTAATTCCATTTCTCCGTTTAAGTTTGTCGTTGTTGCGCGCAGTGCGTTGATTGGTATTAATTATGGCTTACCCAGACAGGCAAGCATTAAACCAGAGCTATCTAAAAGAATTATTTTCCGTGGCAAAGAATACAGAGATCCGCAATTGCGGTTTTATAACACTGCTTCGAGAGATTTTACCGAAAATTATCATCCGATGTTAGGACTAATAAATAATGCACCGGTTGATTATCCTCTGAACAATGGTGTGCTGCGTCATTCAATCGTGGCAGGGGTTATTTGTCCTGCAGGGCATGAGAACGAATTTTCTAGTTTTATCGCTGGCCTGAATCAACGATCGGACGCAAAGCACAATGTCGATTTTCTTGTGACTTTTCCGGGATTCTACCAAGCATTTAAAACAGGTCTCGATTTGCCGAATCCCACATCTGACAAGTGGCAAAGCATTAGTTCAACAAATGCACCAGATGTTTATACAGCAGCGGTGGAGTTTGGTGAAGCTATTACCCGAAAGATCGATCAATTAAGCGCCCAGTCGGTAGATGCTATTTTAATTTATATCCCGGAAGATTATGAGTATTTAACGTCATACACGCGCGATTCAGAAAGATTTGATTTGCATGATTACGTTAAGGCATACGCAGCACAGAGACAGGTAGCAACGCAGTTTGTTCGTCAAAAGACAATTGATAGTGAGCTGCACTGCCAGATAATGTGGGCATTGTCACTTGCGTTATACGTTAAATCGGGTAGGATACCCTGGACAATCACGGGTACCCAACCTGATACTGCGTTTGCTGGAATTGGATACAGCGTAATGCGTGGCGCGAATAAAAACAACGTTGTTGTTGGTTGCAGCCATATTTATTCCTCTGACGGACAGGGTATGAAATACCGACTCTCTAAAATACATGATGTTCAGTTCGATAGAAAGGACAACCCCTACCTGTCCGAAGACGAGGCATACCGGCTTGGGTTAACAATCAAGGATTTGTTCCACAATTCATTTTCCGAAATTCCTAAGCGCGTTGTTATCCATAAACGCACACCTTTCCGAAAAGAAGAAATCAAGGGGTTGGTGGAAAGCCTGTCGAGTGCAGGCGTTAATAGCATTGACTTGATTGAAATATCATATGAGGATGACTTGAAGTGCTTTGCTCTTAATTATGATCATAGCAACGTTGATGGATTTCCTGTACGTCGCGGTATGTGCTTCCCAATCACCGAAAACACCATGTATCTGTATACACATGGTATCGCGCCTTCTGTACGCAACCCCAAGTTCAAGTTTTTCCAGGGTGGAAAAACAGTCCCGCTGCCTTTGAAGGTTGTGCGACATTATGGCTCCAGTGACATGGCTCAAATTGCCACCGAGATTCTTGGGTTGTCAAAAATGAATTGGAATAGCTTTAACCTGTATTCGAAGCTTCCGTGTACGATAGAATCGTCTATTGAAATCGCGCGCGTAGGCTGGTTGCTATCGCATTGCGAAGGATCCCTCTACGATTATCGCTATTTCATGTAATTCTGTGTTATTAATGTAATAAAGAAGGAGAAACGCTATGAAAGCTGGCGAAATACTTATAAACGGCATTTTCAACGGTTCCAGACTACTGGAAGTTCCATTTTATCAACGCGCCTATGTTTGGGACGACGAGCAATGGGACAGATTTCTCGCAGATATGGAATTCGTAACAAAAACGAAGAAGCCATACTTTTTGGGATCAATTATTTTTAAAAGTGGAAAGACCCCCAACACTTGGGATCACTTTTCTGACTGCAAAATCGTGATTGACGGGCAGCAGAGACTGACAACGCTGATGATTTTCTTCAAGGTGTTGTGCTTAAAGAAGAATGAGAACCGGCTGTTTGAAAGGGATTTCCGTCTGGAAGATGACACCATTGTTCTCCAACACGGCAGAAACGATATCAGCGCGTTCGACACGGTTATGCGTCAAGATAAGCTAGAGGAAATCCCCAATGTGATGCCTGCGTCACAGATCATTTCTGCGTTCAATTATTTTCTCAAGAAAATTGAGCCCGATAAGCTGGACAGGAATATTATCAAACAGAATGTGCAGTTCGTGTGTATCGACCTTTTGGACGGCGAAGACGAGCAGCAGGTATTCGACACGATTAACTCTCTGGGCGTGCGTCTTACCACAGCAGAACTTTTAAAGAACTACTTCTACAACAAGGACAATGTTCAGGAATATGAAAAGAACTGGGTTGCTATCTTTGAAAAGGATAGCGAGACACGACTCTATTGGGAGCAGGAACTGGAGACTGGCCGTATCAAGCGCTCTTTGATTGATATTTTCTTCGACGCATACTTCCAGATCTTTCTGCAGAACAAGCAGTATAACATCACTGCCGAGAATAAGATCGTCTATTCAAGAGTGGATCATCTTGCAAAGTCGTATCAAGACTTCATCGAGCACTACTGCAACGGTGATAAGAGCGTGGTGCTGGGACAGATGGCAGAGTACGCAAAATGCTTCGCGGAAACTTTCCGTCCTGAATACTGCAACATGGGTCTTCCTGCGGCACCTGGTATTGAGCGAATAAATGTGATTGTGTTCGGTTTAAAGAACACAACACTAATTCCTTACATACTGTATGTGGCTAAGAATGTCGAGAATCAGAACGAGCTTCGTAAGATTTACGGCATTCTGGAAAGCTATCTGATGAAGCGCATGATCGTGCATGCTCCCACAAAGAACTACAACAATCTGTTTACATCGCTGATTCTGAACAGTGTGTTGGATGCAGAAACGCTGAAGGAGCGTCTGAATAAGGGTAACGATGCCACAACATTTGTGCCCAGCGACGATGATTTGCTGAATGGATTTAAGACCGCTAAGCTGGTTAATTTGCAGACTAGAGGCATCCTGTATCTGCTGGAAGCAGGCATCCGCTCGGCAAAGAGTTCCACCACGTTGCTCGGATTCAACAATTACAGTGTGGAGCATATGATGCCGAAGAAATGGAGAAACAACTGGGCACCTTGTGCTACAGATGCAGAGGCGCGTCAAAGAGACTCCATGCTGCTGACACTTGGAAACCTTGCTATTATTCCACAGTCGTTGAATGCTTCGATCAGAGATAGCAGCTGGGACGCAAAGAAAACCGGAAAGGGCGTAAATAACCCTGGTCTGGCTGTTTGCGCTGCAGGACTCACCACCATCCATGATGCGCTGCAGAAGGATGTTTGGGATGAAACGGGCATCAAGCTTCGTGCAGATTGGTTGTATGAGCAGGCACGATCCTTATGGGATATGGTGTAAAAAGCTAAGTGGGACAAATGTTCCGTTTAGAGCAAGGAGATAGAAATATGGAACTGATCGGATTGAAAGTGAAGCATACCGTGTTTGGTGCGGGTGTGATCACTGAAATGGAAGGCAATTACATAACGGTAGAGTTTGCTGCCAAAACAACCAAGTTTGTTTATCCGGATGCTTTTGAAAAGTTCATCAAAGCAGAGGATTCCGTGTTGCAGCAAGCGATCGTAGATGAGATCAACGATGCAAAGGCAGCAGCTGAGCAGAAGCGTCAAGCTGAAGAAGCTGCACGCAAAGCAGCAGAAGAACAGCGCCGCGCCGCTGTTGCGGTTGCAGCACCGAAGGCAAAGAAAGCAAAGACGCTTGATGAAATGTTCGCGCTGGACTATCACGCGGAAAAGCTGGCCAGACAGCCCATCCTTACCTATCAACAGGTGGAAGATCAGTTTGGTATTCGCATTTCCGGATTCGGCAGAGGCATCAATCCGACAGACAGCACTGTCGTTTTGATTTCCTCGATCGGCAAAGCCAGCGGAAACTTTGTGTACCACGATAAGTGGACCGCCGAAGGCGATTACCTGTATTCCGGCGAGGGAAAAACCGGTGATCAGACCATGACCAAGGGAAATCTTGCGATCAGGGATGCAGCGCGCAACGGAAAGAAGCTTCACTTGTTCGTGAAGTTTTCTCCACAGGAGTATTACTATCAAGGCGTCTTTGAGCTCGTTGATTATACATACGAGGATGAGAAGGACGAAGACGGAAATATCCGCAAGGAGTACAAGTTCCGTCTGAGGAAAGTGACTAGCGCATGAAAACACTTGAAGTAACAGCCGCCATCATACGACAAAACGGTAAAGTCCTCATTTGCCAGCGTCCCGCGGAGAAAAATTGCGGTTTGCTGTGGGAGTTCCCAGGCGGCAAAATTGAAGCTGGAGAAACCGGCGAACAGTGCATCATCCGTGAGTGCCAGGAGGAACTTGGCGTTACGTTGAGCGTGGAGCGGGAGCTGACGGATATCACGTACGAATATCCTGATCGCATTGTGCACTTGCATTTTTACCTTTGCGACATCACAGCGGGTGTTCCTGAAAATAAGGAGCATAATGCACTGGCATGGATCACTCCCGGTGAGGTTGAGCAGTACGAATTCTGTCCGGCAGACAAAGAAATGTTGAAAAGTAACAGCATTGAGAAATTCATATGTTAATGTTGACTTCAAAGGATGGAGGCGCCGATAATGGACACAAAAGAAGAATATCGTTTTCTATCTGCTCCGTATGTGATAGATAGAAAACTGTATAAATATTATTCCAACACAAAGTATGCAATCGACTGCATAAGAAATAGGCGTGTTCATTTGGATGATCCGCGGACATTTAATGATCCTTTTGATGCAGCATTCCATTGCACAAGAATAACCACATTAACATCAGACGATTCAGATAAGGAACTAGCAAATAAATTTCTGGAGTATCTTTGCGCGGTACATAAGAAAGATCAAGGGAAAAACCACCTCGCAATTATTCAGAAATATACTGATTTTCTTATTAAGACAGCAGGTGGTTTATCGACAATTGCTGTTGAAAGACCTGTACAGGATGTGGTACAAAAAGTATATGCAATGATGGGTGACAACGTTTTTTCACTGGATGAATTTGCCGCAGCTATTGATAACGGATTTGTTGAAAGAGAACGCGTTATGCGGCTGAATTGCAAAATTTCTTGTTTTTCTGAGATTTGCGATTCAATACTAATGTGGTCATACTATGGAAATAGTCATAACGGAATTTGCGTTGAATTTGATTTGTCCTTGTTGGATGAGAAATCTGAGTTAACGCATCAAATAATGTCGGGAATGTCAAAAGTTCACTATAGCCCCATTCGTGCAGATTTACAGTATTCTGGAAGCAAAGCAGCCGGATTGAATTTCCTTACTTCAAAGGCGGATGTATGGGAACATGAGCACGAATGGCGACTGATTTGTGAAACAGAGGCGGAGTACCTTCCCTTCGATTGTATTAGCGGCGTTTATGTTGGCGTTAATTTTGATACATCGGCGGCAAAATATAGAGATCTGGTAAAGGCTGTTGACACTCACGAAAGCCTATCTATACGACAATGCAAACTTAGTTTAGATCGATATCAAATCGAAAGCGAAGAAGTATATAATAGCTATATGCACACGTTGCTTAAACGGCAAAAAAATGAAGAAACTTCCGGACAGTTGATTCAAATAGCCTGATTTGCTACTTAATTGCAAACAAACCGCTTTTCATCTGGATATTGCCGGAGTGTTCTGGTATTGTGTGTCCCTGCCAAAGGAGGTGGCGACATGCGAAGTATCATAGGGGAACTGTATTACGGCAACATCAGCCCGTCGGATCGGGATATCATCAGAGGCGGTACGTATTCGCACATACTAAACCTTGTGACCCGGAACGAGGATGAGCTGGTGCAGACGCTGACGCAGGCGCAGCAGGAAACGTTCGAGAAGTTCAAGGACTGCGCGTCGGAGCTGGGAGACAAAAACGAAATGATGTCATTCGTCCTCGGATTCAAGCTTGGTATGCGGTTGGCAGCGGAGGCAATGATCAGCCTGGGTGAGATTACAGACCCCAAAATGACATAATAGCACGAGGCATCGCAGCAGAAATGTTGCGGTGCCTTTTTGTGTTTTAATTGCTAATTATTGCGTTATTAGCTGGACTTTACCCCTTCTTTCTGGCTTAATTGTCCTACCCTAATAACAAGGAGGCAGACAGCAATGACCATAGAAAAAGCACAGAAAGACTTCATGGAGCTGATCGAGAAGAACGGCTTCACCGAAGCAGCAAAGACCACCGACACTCAGAACACCGTGTACCACAGAGAGTGGACACGCGAGGTGGAGGTCGCATGGCATGGCAAGCAGCAGGACACACTTGAAATTCGCATGATGCTCTGCGGAACAGCGGTGCTGGCAGCGGTAAGACGCAACGGCCGCGACGATCCGAAGTTCATCCGCGACTACACCAGCCCCAAGAGAGCGATGAACGCAGCGCGTGAGATCGCAACCTTCGCAGGATTCGAGTGGTAAGGAGGCAACGGACATGTGGAGAGAAGGCACCATCATCATCAATAAGAAGGGCTACCGCTACTGGGTTAAGCACTTCGACGAAGGCAGCCAGTTCGGGATCGACGGCGGCAGGATCAGCAAGCTGATGATCAAGCGCGGAGGCGAAATTGTATGCAACTACGATCGTGGCTGGGACATCAAACCGGTGGATGAAGACACAGAGTTCGCGCAGGCCATCCTCATGAAGGACTACAACTAAAAAGCTCACCACCGTAACCCCAAAAGGCTGCGGTGGTGTTTTGTATTACTGAGGCTTACTGAAGCAATTTCTGAAAAGTCTATGGAACGCGAAATTCTAAAAGATTACTATATATTGTGCCAGCACGCCTCAGTCATAAAATTTTAACACAAAATATTGCGATTTACTATTGACACAAACGTTCGAATATGTTATCATCATGATGTCGAAAGACATTTAAGGCGCTAGACGTCACAAAGATACAAAGAACAATATTACAAAGAAACAACGCTTCAAAATTCAATAATCAAAGATTCAAAGAGCACAGTTACGACGCTACAAAGAGCAACGTATCGGTGCTCTTTTTGTTATCTAGAGCACCGGCCATAAAAATTCGATAGGCCCCAAGGCCGGAAAGGAAAACATATGAAAGCGAACCAAGATATCAGAATAAAAGCCTGCGAGATGGGAGTGCACTACTGGGAGATTGCCAAGTGGCTCGGAATCAGACCGGAAACCTTCTCAAGACTTCTTCGTGAAGAATTGAATCCTCAGCAGAAGGAAAAGGTAATGCGTGCGATCTATGAAATCAGCTATCCCATCGGGCACGGGCACTGATGCAGGTAGATTGGAGGTAAGTTATGAAACCATTTACAATCTACACAGCAAACACCACCGGCGCAAAACAGAATAAGGTATATCCCAACGAGATGACGGTGGACAATCTGACTGCGCTGGAGCAGGCAATGCGCCGCGATCATGTGTGCGCAAAGTACGCGGGTAACGTAAGAGGCATTGCAAACTTCCAGTATGCCGACTGCATCCCTATGGACTGTGACAACGATCACAGCGACAACCCCGAAGACTGGAAAGGCCCGGAGGATGTGCAGAAGGCGTTTCCTGATGTGGCTTTCGCGGTGTGCTTCAGCCGCAGCCACATGAAAGAAAAAGACGGCAAAGCGGCGCGTCCCAAGTTCCACTGTTACTTTCCGATCGGAAGGCTCAGCAGCGCAGAACAGTATGTAGCACTGAAAAAGCAGATTCAGAAAAAGTTTCCTGAATTTGACGCAAATGCACTGGACGCAGGCCGCTTCCTGTTCGGAGTGGAGAATCCGCAGGTCATGTACTTTAAGGGTAAGAAGACCGTGGACAAGCTGTTCATTCTGGCAGGCGGACGCAATGGAACACTGCACAAAAAAGCATGCCAGCTCATTAAGCGCTACGGTGAAGCAGAAGCAAAGGCACACTTCGATACAGAAGCAGCCAAATGTGTACCGCCGCTGGAACAGCAGGAGCTGGATGCTATCTGGCAAAGCGCCCAGAAGTACGGTCGCGAGATGAGCAGCGCGGAGGGTTATATCCCACCGGAGCAGTTTGGCGCACCGCAGGAATATCTGAAGAAGCTCAAACCGGAAGATAACAAGGCGTATCCATGGACAGAGCTCGGCGCCGGACAGCTTTTCGCAGACTTCTATAAGGATGTGCTCCGCTACGTTCCGGAGCGCAAGAGCTGGTTCCATTACAACGGTATTGTGTGGGAGCAGGATGTCGGGAATACCAAGACTAGGGAGCTCTGTAAACAGCTTGCAAGACACCTCTGCATTTACTGTTTATCCATCGAAGATGACAAGCGCCGCGAGGAATATGCTAAGTTCTGCTACCGTTGGCAGACGCGTAAAATGCGCGAAACGGTGATCTCTGACGCAATGAGTGTACATACCATTAGTATGGAAGAATTTGATACGGATCCCTACATCTTTAACTGCAAAAACGGCACCCTCCACCTGAAAACGAAGGAATTTACTCCCCATCGGCCAGAGGACAAGCTGACCAAGCACAGCAATGTGGAATACAATCCCGATGCACGCTGTGAACGGTTTGAACGCTTCATGGTGGAGATTACCAACGGCGATCAGGAGAAAGCGAAGTTCCTGCAGAAGGTGCTGGGTTACGGTCTCAGCGGTGATACCCGCTTCGAGTGTATGTTTATCTTCTACGGAGCAACCACCCGCAACGGTAAAGGTACGCTGTGTGAAAGCGTGCTGAAAGTGATCGGACATTACGGTTGCACATCCCAAGCAGAGACCATAGGAATCAAGGTGAATAAGAGCAGTAGAGCACCTAGCGAAGACGTAGCCAGATTGGCAGGTGTGAGATTCGTAAACATCTCAGAACCAGACAGAAGTCTCCGCTTGGATGCAGCACTGGTGAAAACCATGACCGGTAACGACACGATGAACGCCCGCTTC
Organism: uncultured Clostridia bacterium; assembly: GCA_946484175.1. Classification (GTDB taxonomy): domain Bacteria; phylum Bacillota; class Clostridia; order Oscillospirales; family Acutalibacteraceae; genus Heritagella_A. The sequence continues at coordinate 34,434 of CAMLSX010000014.1, read as the reverse complement.
CTGAACGAAAACAGCTTTGACTTCAAACCGCAGTTTAAGCTGTACATCAATACCAATTACCGTCCGGCGATCAGCGACCTGACCTTGTTCAGCAGCGACCGTGTGATCATCGTCACCTTCGATCGACATTTCGGTGAAAAGGAGCAGGACAAAAATCTAAAAGAGTTGTTCGCTGCACCAAACAGTCAGAGTGCAATCCTCAACTGGCTGCTGGAAGGTTACAGACTGATTCAATCCGAAGGATTGATGATACCGGACTCCGTTAAGGAAGCCATCGAGGAATATCGCAAGGAAAGCGATAAGGTGGCGCGCTTCACCGAGGAATGTCTCGAAAAGATCGACGGATCCGAAGTGCGAACCGGCGCGGTGTATAAAGCATACACCCAGTGGTGTGAGGATAACGGCTGCAGGCCGGAAAACTCCGCCAAGTTTAACCAGGCGCTTAGCAGCTTCGCTACTCTGGAGCGCAAGCGTCCTAAAGGCGGCGGCAACGCCACCACAATCCTGATCGGCTATACATTAGGCGGCACCGCACAGCCCCTATAAGTCTCTGTTGCATATGTAGCAGGTGTATAATGTTGTCTCTTAAGAGAAGAAAAAATCGAGTCAACACCTAAAGCCTGCTACAGTTGCAACACCGGGGGGAGGGGCGGTCTAAATCTCTACAGCTTTTCAATACCGAGACGGGCGTGGGGTCACACGCGAAAAATCGGGAAATCAAGAAGGGGTATAGCCCCATAAATCAACTTTTTCAAAAATCGAAAGGAGTTTACCTCATGACTATACACAGAATGCGTACCATCGGTGAATCGGTGGAAATTATCAAGGAAATCGACCATGACTCGGCTATCACTGCAAATTGCATCCGTTCTCTCTGCAAGGACGGCAAGGTGCACTGCGTGTTTACAGGCAAAAAGATTCTGGTGGACCTTGACGATCTTATCAAATATTTCTCAGGCGAAAGTGAAAATATTGCTTGACTTTGTAGCACTTCTCTGGCTTCCTTTGTTGTTGCCAAGGGCTTGCAATAACAAAATAACGGAGGAACCGATATGGCAACAATCACAAAACGAATGACGAAATCCGGTCCCAGCTACCGAATACAGGTGAAGATGAAGGACAAAGGCAGCGGCAAACTGAATGTCTACTCGACCACATGGCGTCCGCCAGCAGGACTAACGCAAAAGCAGATGGAACGCGAAGTCGTCATATACGCAGACAAATACGAATCCGAGCTGAAGATGTCCCTCACCGCGCCTGGCGCGGAGGGCATCTCGCCCGATATCACCTTGGGCGAATACGCTACCTGGTGGCTGGAGCGGCGAAAGGACGAACTCTCGGCCAGCTACTATGTGAACTGCCAGAACGCCATCAAGGATATCGCCGCCAGCATCGGCGGGTACAAACTGCGCGAACTCAATCCCACCATCATACAACGCTTCTATGATCAGCTTGACAAAAAAGAAAAGACGGTCACAACGGTGACCGCCAAGCCTGAACTGCGGGAGGCAATGCAGGAAGCGAAGATGGGCTTCCGAAAGCTACGATTTGAACTGGACTTCAACTGCTGCACGCTGACGGCAGCACTGGCGGGAAAGACCATCAGTCTGGAATACGCGGAGCGGTTGGCGGCCTGCCTCGGACGCAGCACCACATCACTGTTCAATGTTACAAAGAGAAAAGAACCATACGCCTACGAAACAATGCACAAAATTAAACGAACACTGCGCGCCATACTATCCCATGCAAAGAAGCAACGACTCATCAACGATAACTATGCCAGCGCAGATTACATAGACTTCCCAAAGCGGCCATCAAAGGAGATCGACTACATGAACGATGAAGATGCCAAGAAGTTCTATGCGGCAGCGGACGCCTATCTAGATATACGATACAAAACGGCGGCGATAATCCTGCTGCTGACAGGCATGCGGCGCGGTGAGCTCTGCGGATTGGAATGGTCGAACATCGATTTCAAAGAGGCTACCATCACCATCGAGCGATCAGTCACGACGGTGGCGGGCATCGGCGTTGTAGATAAAGAACCCAAAACCGAGAGCAGCAAGCGAGTGATTGCTATATCGGATAAGCTGCTATCGGTGCTGACGGAATACAAGGCATGGTACGATCAGTACCGCCACGATATGGGCGATCGGTGGAAAGAAACAGACCGGCTGTTCATTGCGGAGTGCGGCGCACAGATCTACCCCGGCACCGTGTACACATGGGTGCATAAGGTGTGTGACGCGGCAGGGCTGCCCCACAGGACGGTGCATTCGCTGCGCCATACCAACATCACCATGCAGATTGCAGCGGGCGTTCCGCTGGTCACAGTTGCCGGCAGAGCGGGTCATGCGCGAACAAGCACCACAACAGATATCTACAGCCACTTCCTAAAGAGCTCCGATAAAACCGCCGCCGAAAAATTGGAGCAGATGTTCGAATAGCCGCTCCTCAAAATAGCTAACGTGCATCTTTATAAAAAAGATGCACGTTAGCTATTGACAAGCGATTTTTGATGTGGTATACTGTGGTTGTAATTTTGAAGGGAGATTTTGCCTATGTTAGAGTACATCATGAATCGTGCGAAGGATTTTGATGTCGGGCACTTTGTCAACGAACTGGCCAATGCTTCAAAAAATCTGGGTATTTTAGAGGCAAAGATTGATTCTTATCAATTTGATGGCATCCTGATCCCGATGCTCCAAAAAAAAGAAGCTATCTCTTCAATGTATATTGAGGGTACGCAAACAACCATCACCGATGTATTAAAAAGCGAGATCAGCCCGCAGCCGAGCGATGAGAAAATTCAGGTTGAAGTACGCAACCATATCAAAACGCTGATTTTCGGTGCAGATCATCTCCGTACTGGTAAATTTACTCACACCTTCATGAAACAGATTCATGAGTACATGATGACTGGTATCATCGCACCAGGGCTTGAAAAAACGCTTGGAAAGTATAAGATTAAGGACAATCAAATCAAAAGTTCCACGGGTACGGTTGTTTATACTCCGCCAGCAGCATCGGAAACCAAGAAGTATATGGATGAGCTGATATCCTTTATGAATAATTCCGAGGATGGGCTTAATCCTCTAATCAAAGCAGCTATGATTCATTCGCAATTTGAATCGATACATCCGTTTTCTGACGGCAACGGCCGTATTGGGCGCGTGCTTATAAGCTTGTATCTTTACAAAGCGAAAGTGATAAATTTCCCGTTTTTCTATATTAGTGAAGCGATCAATATGGATAAGGCAGTATACTATCGCATGCTTACTGATTCCAGAACGAATTCGCTTGACGAATGGATTAAGTACTTCCTTCACAAGGTGTCAGTGCAAACCTTAAAGCATATAGGGTATATTGATGCGTTGAACGCTTTATATACCAAAACAAAGAACACGGTCAAGGAGTGCATCAACAGCCCGAAATTTGATGAAATCATTGAGTGCCTCTTTACGCACCCAGTGCTTAATGCAAATATGCTGGAGGATGAATTGGCGGTGTCCCGCGGTCAAGCTGTACGGTATTTGAACGTGCTCGAAGAAAAGCGCGTGTTACTGTGTGATGATCGAAAGCGAGGTAAAACATACTTCTTTGCTGAGTTGATCGACCTCGCCAGAGGAACATAACCTACAGAGGTTCAGCATAGTAGCGTGTGACAAAAACGGAGCACGCGTTTACAACAGAAAACAATAGCAAAAAGAAAAGCCTCGCCAAGGGCCTAATCTTGGCGAGGCTTTCGGAAGCAATATCAACGATATCATTTCCAAATTGCGTTACAACATGATATCATAAAAGACTCTATTTGTCAATTGCTTCTGGCAAATTTGAACTCCAAGGAGTGAGAAAAATAGGAGTCTGTTCTTTTTGCCTTGTTAATATATCTAACGAGGTGATTAATATTTTAATCAAGCAAACACGAATTAACAGCTGCAATTGTTTTGCGGCAGCAGTACCCGGCACGCCTGTGCGTTTGGGGGTTGAAGATGTAGGGCGATTTGAAGGTAAACTTAGAGCCTTTGGCTTCAAAGAAACCGATGAGAATGGTACAACAATATTGCCGAGCGGTGTGAACCGCTATGCCAAGAAAAATGCTGAGCCGTTCTTTACTGTGGATAAAAGCCTGCCTTTGGAAGATTACACTCAGACTGTCTATTGGACAAGATATGAGTGGGCGGGAAAAGGTCAGTTAAATCCTGTCACAGATTTTTCCTACATCAAGAAGCAGCGATACCACAGAGACTACTTTGCGCCGTTTTCAGTCCGTTTTACCCTGATTGTAGACGACGAAACCCGTTGTATCGTATCGGACGACATTCTCTTTTCTGAAGAAAACCACGGCAAGTTACTGAATACAGCCAACATGCTGTTAGGCTTGTTTGGAGAATGTACGGTTGATTTTGCCGAGCAGCAAAGCAACGTAAAACGCGTTACCGTAAATTGGGATATTCTTCCTAAAGGCGAATATCCGTGGAGTATCGTCAAAGAAACACTGGGTAACCTCACAAAAGGGCACACCAAAACCAGAACCGAGATGATGCTTAGAAATTGTGAGGCAATTTATGCGAAACATCCGGACTTCGTTGCATACGGAAGGTCAGGATTCAAAGGATATGCTGTTTTTGGCTTCACTGAGAGAAATCTGTATATCCTTGAAAGTGTCATGCCGAATAACGCAACGTATGTTTTGGAAAATGACTGGGAAACAATCTCGCAGTTATCAAAAGCTGAGATACTTTCCCATGAGTTGCATAAGGCACGCATCATCCATTCGGAAAACTGGCAGAAAAACTTCGATAAGATAATGGAGGGTAAAAATGGGTAAAAATCAACATGTTACACCACACCCTCAGGGCGGTTGGCAGGTCAAGGGAGCTGGAAACCAGCGAGCAACAGTTAGAACAGAAACGCAAGCTGAGGCCAGAGCCATTGCAAGAGAAATCGCAATAAACAACAGGTCTGAGCTTGTTGTGCATGGGACCGACGGACGTATTCGAGAAAAGAATTCCTACGGAAACGACTCGTGCCCACCTAAGGGTTAAAATGAATCAAGGCCACACTCAAGGACTATCCATGAGTGTGGCCTTTTGGCACGCCCGGCGCGATTCGAACGCGCGGCCTTTCGCTTAGGAGGCGAACGCTCTATCCTGCTGAGCTACGGGCGCATATTATGAAATTTAGGTAAATTGGGCTTTGAAGGCATATCCCCTACGTTTTCCCGAAAAGGCACCAAAGGGTACCAAACAGGGTGCCAAATTGCCGGAGGCTTTGACACAAGGTCGCGAAATCGGCGTTTTTCTCGCGTTTTCTCGCTTTCCTGTGGGTATCACGCGGATAGGGCAAGACCTTAGGAGGGGTTTGTTATATCCATTTAACTACGGAGGCATATTTACCTGCTTTGTAAATTCAAAAGCAGGTTTTGTTTCGGTTGTTCGATTGATGGACAACAGATATATTTTATACTAGCGGCCTTTTCTTGTCAAGTTTTGAAGAGCTTCTGTATCAAAAATGCTTCCCAGCCGATAAAATCAGCTGGGAAGCGTTTTTTCAGTTATCGATCCCATTTATCACAAAGAGAGATGATCTGATCAGCAAACTTGGCCAGGTCTTTATTGGCGCCGCCCTCATTGTGGGCAATTACCTGTAACAGGCGGCGTCCGGCAGCGACCAGACGGGCATATACAGAAGAAGCAGCGCGACGCTTTTGACGGGAAGGTTTGTCAGAGGGTTCCAGACCTTCGCTGATCATCTGGTCGGTCAATAAATCATAGGCTGCCAGATAGTTGGGTACGACTGGCTGGTATCCAACGGCCTGTAATGTAGCACCAAAGGAAGAAGCCGCTTCCGCTTCTCCGTGAACCACAAACACACGCCGCGGAATGGGGGAGAAGGAGGTAATCCAGCGCAGCAGGCCGGTTTTGTCCGCATGTGCAGAGAGTGCCCGGAAATTATAAATTCTGGCCATGACCACAATTTCTTCCCCAAACAGCTTCACGCTGGGAACACCATCGATTAAACGGCGGCCCAGAGTTCCTTCTGCCTGATATCCCACAAACAGAATGGAACTTTCCTTGCGCCACAGGTTATGTTTCAGATGATGCCGAATACGTCCGGCTTCACACATACCGCTGGAAGAGATAATCACTTTTGGAACACCGTCCGTATTCAGCGTTTTGGATTCTTCTACACTTTCACACAGGTGCAAATCCGGGAACCGGATGGGATTATAACCGCTTTTGAGTACGGCTACCGTTTCTTCATCGGCATATCCACTCAGGTCACCGCTATAAATATTGGTGGCGCGTGCAGAAAGCGGGCTGTCTACATATACCGGGAATCCAGGATGATGGACAACCAGCCCCTGTTCTTTCATTTCCCGGAGTAAATACAGGAGCTCCTGGGTGCGTCCTACCGCAAAGCTGGGAATCACGACATTTCCACCGCGGGAAAGAGTATCATCGATAATCTTTGCCAGATCGGCACGGCAATCCGCTACCCGCTCATGCTCGCGATTTCCGTAGGTAGATTCCATCACGACATAATCGGCCTCCTTTAAATACTGCGGGTCGCGAATAATAGGACGGTTAGGACTGCCAATATCGCCGGAAAAGACGATGGTTTTTGTCACTTCTCCCTCTGTCAGATGAATCGTCACACTGGAAGAACCCAACAGATGGCCGGCGTCTGTCATGGTAAAAGAAATATCAGGGGCGGGGGTGACGGTTTCTCCGTACCGGCAGGGAGTCAAATATGGGAAGGTGTTTTCTGCATCCTGAACCGTATACAGGGGTTCACACTCTTCCAATCCGGCCCTGCGCCCTTTACGGCTTTCCAATTCGGCATCCATTTCCTGAATCCGGGCACTGTCCATCAGCATGATTTCCAACAGGTCACAAGTGGCGCTGGTCGCAAAAATCCTCCCTCGGAACCCTTCTTTTACCAACAGGGGCAGCCGCCCACTGTGGTCAATATGAGCGTGCGTTACAATGACAAAATCAATTTGAGAGGCTTTAAAGGGCAATTGATTGTTGTTCTCGCTATCGCTGCCCTGATACAGGCCGCAGTCAATCAGAAAGGTCTTACCGCAGGCTTCGAGGCAATGGCAGCTGCCGGTGACTTCTTTATCGGCACCGTAAAAATACAGTTTCATTAATGATCCCTCCTGTTGGACAAAATAAATATATAAATTCTCAGGTTTGCTGAACAGTTCCTGAATAGAATACAAATCTTATATTTTTATTATACATCATTTTGGTGTAAAAGTGTAAAAAATTTATGCAAAAACAAAGATGTTCTCCTCAACACGTGGAGAACATCTCTGATAAAAATGATTCAGGATAAAGGATTTGGTTTTACCGGCGTGTATAGTGCACGAATACGCGATTGCCATACGGGATTGTCGGAAAACGTAACCAGATTTGCAACTTCACTCATGCTTCCAAGAAGCGGAAGCCCTTCCAATGGGGTACCCCGCAGCCTCTGAGCCATTGCATCCGCAATGCGGTCGGCATAAATGACCGTCATGGCCCGGTCAAAATATTTTTGTGGATGGACTTCTACCGGCTCGGTCAATTGCGAGAGGTTGTGCAGTTCGGAAACCAGCAGCTGTGCCTGTACCAATGCTGGCTCTCTTTTCTGAATGTCAGAAGCCTCCATTGCATCAGCGATCGACTGTTTCAGTACATCACTGATGGGAAGGGAAGAGAACGCAGTGCCAAACCATTTGCTGTAGGGGGCGTATTGACCACAATAGAGAAAACACAGACGCATCAGGCGCTCGATAATCCGGCTGCAAGCCAGCCGAGAGCCGAGAGAATCGCCCACCTGAGCACAACGGCCAACAAAAGCATGCTCTTCTGCCAGAATCGACCAGTTGGAAGCAATCAAATAGTTCCGCACATCAAGCGGATAAAATGCCAGCGGTTTCAGCATTTGTTTCATATGCAGCCTGTCGGTATAAAATTCCGCAGATTTCAGCGCCAACAGGCGGTGTTCGGAAAAAGCCAGCCAGTCTGCTGGTGTCAGATTTTGCAGAGATGGTTTTCCAAGATAGCCTTCGAGATATCCTTCCGGCGTGTAGATGAAAATCAGAGGGGAAACAGGCCCTTTTTTAATCGGAAGTGGATGGCGGACGCCTCCGTCATTGGGATCGGGAGGTGAAAAATTGACACTGTACCCCTGAAAAGAAACCGGCAGATTGTTTGCAAAGACAGTCTGAATTTGCGGACGAAGATGAAAGTCCTCCGGGCGCAGGAACAGGTAGAACCGCGGCCCCCACATGTGATCGGTGGAAACTTCGTCGTCATACCCCAACACATCTGAACCGTAGCCCAATAATCCGGCTGAATACAGCAATTCTGGAAAATACCTTTTTAACAGTGGTTCTGCTGCTTCTCGGAAAAAATCCCGGCACAGGTCTTTTCCTTTGATAAAGGCCATGTGTTTTTCCTCCTGTATTATCACAATACCAGTTCAATTGGGCAGTGGTCGCTGCCCAAAACATCGGCATGAATCCGGCTTTCTGTTACTTTTGGAAGCAATCGTTCGGATGTCAGAAAGTAATCGATGCGCCAGCCGGTATTGTTGGCGCGGGCATTGCCCATATACGACCACCACGTATAAGCCCCGGTTTCTTCCGGATGCAGTGCACGGAAGGTATCCACAAAACCGCTTGCCAGCAGTTCAGAGAATTTCCCGCGTTCTTCGTAGGAATACCCGGCGTTGCCGATATTGGGCTTGGGATTTTTCAGATCAATGGGGCGATGGGCTACGTTCATATCACCGCAGGCAATGACCGGCTTTTTTGCGTCCAGCTCCATCAAATACCGGCGGAAAGCATCTTCCCACGCCATGCGGTAGTCAATCCGCACCAGTTCGCGCTGGGCATTTGGTGTGTACACCGTTACCAGATAAAAATCCTCCATTTCCAGCGTGATGCTTCTGCCTTCGCCAACGTGGTCGGGGTCGCCGATGTCATACGAAACAGAGAGCGGTTTGTGACGGGTAAAAATGGCGGTTCCGGAGTACCCCTTTTTCTCAGCGGAATTCCAGTATTTATTATAGCCGGGAAGCTCAAAATCAGCCTGTTCCGGCTGCATTTTGGTTTCCTGCAAACAGAAAAAATCTGCATTTTGCTGCTCAAAAAAATCAAGAAATCCTTTTCCCAGGCAAGCCCGCAGACCATTTACATTCCAGGAGATCAATTTCATATGTTTTCCTCCAATATTCCAGAAGTCCTGCCCAAAGGCGTACTATCAGTATACCATAAAAGCGGGGGAGAAGACACAGAAAACGAATACTTTTCAAAAACGCTGCGAATCAATCACGAAAATTTGGTTGTTTTTTCAACAGCGGACAGGTATAATAGAAAGTACTTTCAGTTCTTTTTATTTTTATTCAGGATGGAGGAGAATCCCATGAACAATCCAGTTGTCACTTTCCAGACCACTGCCGGTACTTTCAAGGCAGAGCTGTATCCGGAGATCGCTCTCAATACTGTAAACAACTTTATTTCCCTTGTAAAAAAGGGCTTTTATGACGGAACGATTTTTCATCGTGTAATCCCCGGCTTTATGATTCAGGGCGGCGACCCCGAAGGCTCTGGTATGGGCGGCCCCGGTTATGGAATCAAAGGTGAATTTTCTGCAAATGGTTTCAAAAATGATCTGCGTCATACACGCGGCGTGCTCTCTATGGCCCGTTCCATGCGTCCAAATAGTGCTGGTTCCCAGTTCTTTGTGATGGTAGCGGATGCCCCGCATCTGGATGGTCAGTATGCAGCTTTCGGAAAAGTGATCGAGGGTTTGCAGGTTGTGGATGCTATCGTGATGGCAAAGCGCGATTACAGCGACCGCCCCTATGAAGATCAGGTTATGGAAAAGGTTACCGTAGAGACTTTTGGTGTCGAGTACGGCGATCCGATAACCGGACCGGAACGCGGATAATGGAAGTGAATTCTTTAGAAATTGTGCAGAGAGGCACAAGATTATAAATGAGGAGTGTTTGAAAAATGGCATTACCCAATCTGAAACCTGAAATTGACCGTATTTGCGAAAAGCTGGCTGCACGTCCTAAGCTGGCAGAACTGTTCCGCAATTGCTATCCCAACACCATGGATACCACTGTCCGCGAGATGGAAGACGGAACCACCTTTGTGCTGACCGGCGATATTCCGGCTATGTGGCTGCGCGATTCCACTGCACAGGTGCGCCATTACCTGCCGCTTGCCGCCCACCAGCAGGATGTTTCCGACCTGATTGCCGGCCTGATCCGCCGTCAGCTGGCTTTTATCAATATCGACCCCTATGCCAACGCTTTCAACTCCGCTCCCAACAACCAGTGCTGGGAAGAGGATGACCCCCGTCAAGGCCCTTGGGTGTGGGAACGCAAGTATGAGATCGATTCCCTGTGCTATCCTATCCAACTGGCCTGGCTGTTCTGGAAGACGACCGGCCGCACCGATATTTTTGACCAGAACTTCTTCGATACTATGGAGCTGATTGTGGGGCTGTGGGAGAAAGAGCAGAACCATGCGGAGGATTCCGATTACTATTTTATCCGCGATACCAAATGGGAACGCGATACCCTGAGCCACAACGGCAAGGGAGCCCCCTGCGCAGTGACCGGCATGACCTGGTGCGGTTTCCGTCCCAGCGATGATTCCTGCGTATACCCCTACCTGGTTCCTTCCAATATGTTCGCCTGTGTGGTGCTGGGCTATTTGGCTGAGATCTGCCGCACGGTTGCCAACGATGAAGCGCTGGCCAATGAAGCAGAGATGCTGGCTAATGAGATTCGTGAAGGCATCGAAAATTACGGCGTAGTAGACCATCCCAAATTCGGTAAGATCTATGCCTATGAGACCGACGGCCTTGGAAACTATGTCCATATGGATGATGCAAACGTTCCCAGCCTGCTGTCTATCCCGTATCTGGGATACTGCGACCCCAAAGACGAAGTGTACCAGAATACCCGCCGTTATGTGCTCAGCGAAGAGAACCCCTTCTACTTTGAGGGCAGCTTTGCAAAAGGTGTGGGCAGCCCCCATACGCCGCCGGAGTACATTTGGCACATTGCCCTTTCCATGCAGGGCCTGACCAGCACCAGCCGTGAAGAACGCCTTCAGCTGCTGGATATGTTGGAGAACAGCGACGCTGGTACAGGTTTTATGCATGAGGGTTTCCATAAAGATGACCCCAGCAAATTTACCCGCCCGTGGTTTGCCTGGTCGAACTCTCTGTTCAGTGAGTTCGTGATGTTCTGCCTGGAACAGGGCGATCTGGATTGACAGCTGAAATTTAACAGGCTGAGCCCCTTCCTTATTGGAAGGGGCTTTTTTGTATGTCTTTTTCAAGTCTTTGTTATTTTGCGTATAAATTTCTTTTATTGACGATTTCTTTTGCACTTATGAATAAAATATGAATTTATCATTTCCGATTTATTAACACGTTGTCTGATGGGTAGTAAAATAGTATGACAAGAGAACTTGATGAGGGGAAATCTCAATCTGTATGTTCTGTAGATACAGAGCAACAAAACAGGAGGTCATCATAATGAACGGTTTGCTCATGATGATCATTGCCATTGTGGTTTTGGGCGGTGCGTACCTGATTTATGGCCGTTACCTCGCCAAGACCTGGGGCATTGATCCTAACGCAAAAACGCCGGCTTATGAACTGGAAGACGGTGTTGACTATGTTCCGGCTGATACCAATGTGGTATTTGGCCATCAGTTTGCGTCTATTGCGGGCGCCGGTCCCATCAACGGGCCCATTCAGGCTGCTATTTTCGGCTGGGTTCCGGTGCTGCTGTGGGTGCTCATCGGCGGCGTGTTCTTCGGTGCGGTACAGGACTTTGTTTCCATGTACGCTTCTGTTAAGAACAAGGGACGTACCATTGGTTATATTATTGAAGAGTATAGCTGGTTATGCTTCCATCTGGCCGTTGTTCGGCTCTGCCAACCAGCTGCTGTCTGCATTGGCACTGGTGGCTTGCGCTGTGTTCCTCAAGCGCACCAAGCGCAAGGGCTTCATGCTGTGGATTCCCATGGTCGTGATGATCGCTGTAACCTTCACCGCACTGGCCATGACCATCTGGCAGCTGACCGCTGGTCTGGTTGACGGTACCTATGCCTGGGTTTCCGGTATGACCACTATGGTTAATGGTGCGAGTGTGCTGACCGCATGGGGCGCATGCCTGCAGCTGGTATTTGCTGTGCTAATTCTGGCCTTGGGCGTCGTGGTTGTCATCCAGGGTGTGAAAAAGCTTTGTGGCAAAGAAGAGGCGCCTGTCACAGCTGCCTGATTTTAGAGAATTCAATTTATGCCGCTGCATGTACGGATTCCGTCATGCAGCGTTTTTTGTGATTATTTATGCATGAATATGATTCAAGCATACATAGGATGAAATCTTGGGAAGGAAAGGGCAAAAATAAAAATCATAAGTATCAAAATGCAAAAAACAATGCCTAATCCTTCATTTATAGCAAGAATTTTACAAAAAATAAATAATTTTTGAAAGAGAGGCAAGGTATGTCCATCTTAATTGGCAAAATTTTCTGTTTTCTTTTCAAACGCTTTTCTTTGATGGACAAAGGGAAGAAAATTCCCTTTTGGAAATACAGGTGCTTTTTGCACGAGGACAAAGTACCCGTTTGCTTATGAGAAGAGGACAGTTATTTTCTGTCATCTTGCACAAAGTAATAAAAATACAAAATAGGCTTTTGCGCGCGGTTAAGCTTGAAAAAAGGTAAAAAAACAGGAGGTTTTTCGGTTTCTTTGCTAAAGAAAATGGTTTTTTTAGTCAACAAAAATCAGTAAAATTAGCAGATAACGAAAGAAGGTCTTCCATATTCAAATCAGAAAATAAAAAGTATTAGTAAGTTTTGTGCAATATCAATAATTAAAAATTGCGATATAATTCTCTACAGGAAAAATATTGCAATATGCACAAAAAATATACAAAGATTCTTCCACAGTTTCCGCGTGTATACAGAGAAAGATTTTGGATTTTACCTTGAAAAATGAATTGATTTGCAGTATGATATGCAAGAGGTAAAACCCTAAAATTCATATGGAGGGAATTTGAAATGAAAAAGCTTTTGGCTTTGCTGCTTGCTGGCCTGATGGCTGTTTCTGCCGCCGGTTGTTCTTCTGCACCGTCTGACAGCTCCAGCGCTTCTGGCGATAACAGCAGCACCACTTCTTCCGAGGAAGGAACCACTGACAAGAAGAGCAATTATCCTGGTACTCCCGATGCCGATATGGTTACGGTTGACCTGCGTGCTGATGTGCCGGACATGAACCCCACCACCACTTCTGACGTGGCTTCTGCCGACATCCTGCGCATGACCACCGCTGGTCTGTACAAGCTGGACGAGAACGATCAGCCTGTTCCGGATCTGGCAGAGAAAACCACTGTCAGCGAAGACGGCCTGACCTACACCTTCAAGCTTCGTAAGGATGCTAAGTGGAACAACGGTGACCCGGTTACCGCTCACGACTTTGTGTATGCTTGGACGATTGCCATGAAGAAGGAGACTGCTTCTGTATATGGCTTTATCCTGTACAACAACATCAAGAACGGCGACAAATTCTTTGCTGGCGAGTGCAAGGAAGAGGATCTGGGCTGCAAGGCTCTGGATGACTACACTCTGGAAGTTACCTTCAACACTCCTCTGGCTTATGCGCTGAACCTGTTTGCTTTCCAGAGCTACCTGCCTGTAAACCAGAAGATTTATGAGGCTGCCGGTAAAAATGCTGATGGTACTTCCATGTACAACAAGGACGTCGATACCATGGCTTACAACGGCCCCTACTACATCAGCGAGTGGGTACACGACGACCACATCACCCTCACCAAGAACGAGGATTTCTATGATGCAGATTCCATCAAGATTCCGAAAATCAAGTATACGATGATGACCGACGCCAACACCCGTCTGAACGCTTTCCAGGCTGGCCAGGTGGACTGCATCAACGTGAACGCTGAGCAGGTGAAGCAGCTGCAGACCATGAACGAGCCCGTTTATTCTTATACTGATAACGGTGCCTGGTATTTCCAGTATAATCTCAAGGGCAACAAGATCATGAGCAATGCCAAAGTCCGTATGGCTCTGGGCAATGCAATCGACCCCAAGGCTTATGTAGAGAACGTTGTTGCCAACGGCTCTGTGGTTGCCAATGGTCTGGTTCCTACCTCCATTAACGGTGCCAATAACGGCAAGTATGTGGATGGCCGCGACGATTTGCTGGACCATGATACCGCTGGTGCAAAGGCTCTGTTCGACGAAGGTCTGAAGGAGCTGGGCATGACTGTGGACGAGATTGGTACTCTGGAATATGTGTGCGATGACCAGTCCGGCGCCCGTAAGGAAGCTGAGTACTTCCAGAGCCAGTGGGAAAAGGTTCTGGGCATTAACGTAGAAATTAAGCCCATGGCTTTTAAGGCCCGTCTGTCTGTGATGGAGACCGGCGACTTCGATATCGTGTTTGCTGGTTGGTCCCCTGACTACAATGATGCCATGACTTTCCTGGATATGTTCATGATCGGCAATGGCAACAACTACGGCAAGTATGAGGGCAAAGAGTACAACGATCTGATGAAGCAGGCCATGAATGAAGTGGATGCTGCCAAGCGTCAGGAGATCATGCAGCAGGCCGAGACCATTCTGATTAAGGAAGACTGTGTTGTGTATCCGCTGTACTTCAGCGTTGTCAACTATGCGAAGTCCAACAAGATTTCCGGTATGACCCGTACCGGCTTCCAGGAGTTTGACTTCTGTGATGGCGCAGAAATCGTGAAGTAAGAATCGGAGAATCCATTTTCCGAAATCTGATAGACGAATTGCAAAAAGAGCCATATGGAATACATGTGGCTCTTTTTGCTTATGAAAACCGCAAAATTCAAATCACTGAAATTTTGCGGTTTTCATAAGCAATTTTTTTGCCAAATTCTTTCGAATGTGGTATACTAATCAAATCCGAAACTTTTGCCAACAGGGGTTTGTATGGTATCTGCCTGCAAAATACCTTTTATAATAGATATTTTTCAGAAGGGAATGATTTCGTTTGAATTCAAAACAGCTGATGTACATCCTCAAGCGGATTTTGTATGCAGCAATTACGGTATGGGCACTGATTACCGTAACCTTTTTCCTCATGCGTTTGCTGCCCGGCGACCCCTTTACCGGCGGTAAAGCCATTCCTGAGGAGACCAAACAGGCTTTGTTTGCAAAGTATGGTATGGATAAACCGCTTTGGGAACAGTATCTGATTTACTTTGGACGTATTCTCCAGGGGGATCTTGGCACTTCTCTGCGTAATGGCCGTGCCATGACAGACATCATTGCAGAGTCCTTCCCGGTTTCTTTGGAATTGGGTATGCGTGCACTGATTTTTGCATTTATCATGGGCGTTCTCCTGGGAATTGTCGCCGCTGTCAAGCGCGGAACGGTCTGGGACAGCCTGACAATGTTCATTGCACTGATCGGCGTTTCTGTGCCTTCCTTCGTAGTAGGTTCTCTTTTACAATATTTCCTTGGATTGAAGCTCATGCAGGCCACCGGTGTGCAGGTATTCGCCGTTGTGGGATGGGCTGATATGAACAGTAAAATTCTTCCATCTTTCGCGTTGGCGTTCGGTTCCATGGCAACCATCAGCCGTTTGATGCGAACCAGTATGCTGGATGTATTGGGACAGGATTACATTATGACCGCAAAGGCAAAGGGTCTTTCCCAGAAAGCAATTATCTGGAAGCACGCGGTGCGCAACGCCCTGATGCCTGTGATTACCGTTTTGGGTCCGCTGGTAGCGGCTCTGCTCACCGGTACTTTTGTAGTTGAGAACATCTTCACCATTCCCGGTATGGGCCGTCATTTTGTTCAGTGCGTGCAGCAGAATGACTATCCCCTGATTGCAGGTACAACCATGTTCTATGGTGCATTCCTGGTGCTTGCAAACCTGGTTGTGGATATTTTGTATGGTCTGATTGATCCTCGTGTCAAGCTGACTGGCGGAAAGGAGTAAAGCCTGTGGGACTTTTCAGTATTAAGAAAAAGGCTCCCTTTGAGCCTGTTGTGGATACAGCTGCTGCAGTATATGATGCAGAAAGCTCCATTGATGCATCTGAGTTTGAAGCAGTTGGAACAGACAGCGCTTCCATGGAATCCATCGTGCGCCCTTCCATCAGCTTCTGGCAGGATGCCATGAGCCGTTTGCGCCGCAGTAAGGTAGCAGTTGTCTGCATTGGAATTTTGACTCTTTTGATTTTAGGTGCAATTTTTGTACCGATTTTCTCACCATTTGGCATGAATGACCAGAATATCACCTTCATTCATCAGCCGCCGATGTGTGTCGATCCGGTAAATGGACAGGTTCATCTGTTTGGTACGGATTCTCTGGGACGTGATATCTTTGTCCGTATCTGGTGCGGCGCCCGTGTTTCTCTGATTGTTGCCGCAGCAGTGGCACTCATTGATTGTGTGATGGGTATCATTTATGGCGGTGTTTCCGGTTATTTTGGCGGTTCAGTTGATAATGTCATGATGCGTATCCTGGAAGTTATCAGCGGTATTCCTTATCTGATTATCGTTATGCTGCTGATGGTGGTTCTGCCCCGCGGCCTGGTAACCATTATCATCGCATATTCCATCACCGGTTGGACGGGTATGGCTCGTCTGGTGCGTGGTCAGGTGATTGCGCTGAAAGGACAGGAGTTCCTCATTGCCGCTCAGGCTATGGGCGCCAAGCCCCGCCGCATTATTGCCCGCCATCTGGTTCCCAATATTCTGAGTGTGATCATCGTCAATATTACGCTGGATATTCCGGCTATCATCTTTACGGAAGCTTTCCTGTCCATGCTGGGTCTGGGTATCGCTCCTCCCGAAACTTCCTGGGGTATTCTGGCCAACGACGGCATTCTGAATTTCCAGATTTATCCCACAGAGCTTCTGTTCCCGGCACTGTTTATCTGCTTCACTATGCTGTCCTTCAACCTGCTGGGTGACCAGCTGCGGGATGCATTTGACCCGAAGTTAAGGAGGTAATGGAAGATGGCAGATGTATTAAAGATTGAAAATCTCCACGTTTCCTTTGACACCTATGCAGGTGAAGTTCACGCTGTCCGCGGCGTTTCCCTTCATGTGGAGGAAGGCGAAGTGCTGGCAATCGTCGGTGAATCCGGCTGCGGCAAGAGCGTTACCGCAAAAACCATTATGAAGCTGAACCCCATGCCTCCGGCCCGCATTAAAGAAGGCACCTTGGAGCTGTGCGGCAAGGATATCGTTGCTGCCAGCGAAAAGGAGATGCAGAACATCCGCGGCCAGCTGGTGAGCATGATTTTCCAGGACCCCATGACCTGTCTGAATCCCACCATGAAAGTGGGCAAGCAGATCACCGAGACCCTGCATAAGCACAAGAAGCTTTCCGGTGCAAAATGCCGGGAAGAGGCGATCCGCCTGCTGAAGCTGGTGCAGATTCCCAACGCAGAGGAACGCGCCGATCAGTATCCCCATGAATTTTCCGGCGGTATGCGTCAGCGTGCCATGATTGCTATGGCACTTTCCTGCAATCCCAAGCTGCTGATTGCTGACGAACCTACCACTGCTCTGGACGTGACCATTCAGGCACAGATCATGCAGCTGATGGGCAAAATTCGTGAGGAAACCGGCACCGCTATCATTTTGATTACCCATGACCTGGGCGTTGTAGCCAACCTGGCCGACCGCGTGGCTGTTATGTATGCCGGTAAAGTGGTGGAACAGGGAACCTCTCAGGATATTTTTTATCGTCCCAGCCATCCCTATACCGCCGCTCTGCTGCGCAGCCTTCCTACCGTGGAGACTAGCCGCGACGAGGAGCTGGTTTCTATTCCCGGTACTCCTCCCGATTTGTTTGCACCGCCCAAGGGTTGTGCATTCGCCAGCCGCTGCCAGCATTGCATGAAGATTTGCAAAAACAACCAGCCTCCCGTGTTTACCGTGGGAGAGGGTCATACCGCTGCCTGCTGGCGGCTGCATCCTGACTTCCCCGGAAAGGAGGATAAGGCATAATGGAAAAGGAAAAGCTGATTACACTGGAAAACGTATCCAAGCATTTCCATGTTGGCCCCCGCCAGACACTGGTGGCTGTCAATAATGTTTCTCTCGACATCTACAAGGGCGAGACATTGGGTGTTGTAGGTGAATCCGGCTGCGGTAAGTCCACCATGGGCCGCGTGGTGATGGGTATCTACCACCCCACCAAGGGTAAGATTCTGTACCGTGACAAGGAAGTCAATCTGAAGCACACCAAAGACCGTTTTGCCTATTCCCGTAAGGCACAGATTATTTTCCAGGATCCCTATGCTTCTTTGAACCCCCGTATGACCGTGGGTACCATCATTGCAGAGGGTATGGAAATCCACAATATGTACGACAAAGAGAAGCGTCAGCAGCGCGTGTATGAGCTGCTGGAAACCGTCGGTTTGAACCGTGAGCATGCAAACCGCTTCCCGCACGAGTTTTCCGGCGGCCAGCGCCAGCGTATCGGCATTGCCCGTGCGCTGGCCATCGAGCCCGAGTTCATCGTGTGCGACGAGCCCATTTCCGCTCTGGACGTTTCCATTCAGAGCCAGATTATCAACCTGCTGAAGGATTTGCAGAATAAGATGGGCCTGACCTATATGTTCATCGCCCATGACCTGAACATTGTCAAGTATATCTCCGACCGTATTGCCGTTATGTACCTGGGCAACTTGGTAGAACTGGCAGACAGTGACGAGATCTATGACCACACCCTGCATCCCTACAGTAAAGCGCTTCTGTCCTCCGTGCCGATTCCCGACCCGGATAAGGAAGCCCAGAAGAAGGCGCAGGTGCTTTCCGGCGACGTGCCCAGCCCCATCAATCCCAAGCCGGGCTGCCCCTTTGCCAACCGCTGCCCCAACGCCACCGACCGGTGCCGTAAAGAGACTCCGGTGCTCAAGGAAGCACGTCCGGGCCATTTTGTGGCCTGTCATCTGGTGTAATACCGGAGAAGTTTTGCCTTATCACAGCCTCCGGCAGGTCCGGGGGCTGTTTTATTTTGCATAAAGGAGTTGTTTCCGATGACTGTCAATGAAAAAATTGCCGCTTTGCGCGGTGAAATGGCAAAAGCCAATGTGGATGCGCTGGTAATTCCCACCAGCGACCCCCATATGAGTGAATATATCCCCGAGGCATGGAAGGCCCGCAAGGAGTTTTCCGGCTTTACGGGTTCTGCCGGTACGCTGGTAGTGACTACCGAAGAGAGTGGACTGTGGACGGATGGCCGGTATTTTATCCAGGCGGAAGCCCAGCTGTCCGGCAGCGAAATCAAACTGTTCCGCATGCGGGAGAAGGGTGTGCCCACTGTCGAGGAATATCTGGCTGATACACAGGCTGGTAAAACCGTGGCAGTGGATGGCGCGATTTATCCGGCAGCAAGCGGCTTGCTGCTTCAGGAAAAGCTGGAAAAAGTGGGCGCATCTCTGATTAGCGAAGATCTGGTCATGCCTGTTTGGGAAGGCCGTCCCGAGCTGCCCCATACCCCGGCCTATGTGCTGGACGTCAAGTATGCAGGCCTTTCTCCAAAAGAGAAGCTCCAGCAGGTTCGGGAAAAGCTGGCAGAAAAGAACGCTGATGCCCAGCTGTACAGCACACTGGACTGCGCCAACTGGCTTTCCAATGTCCGTGCATCTGACATTGCCTATAATCCCTTTGCCACCTCTTATGTGCTGGTGCTGAAGGATGAGGCCCGTCTGTATCTGGATGAGGACCGCCTGAGTGCTGAGGACATCGCCTATTTGAAGGAAACCTTCACCCTGCGTCCCTATAGTGCGATTACAGAAGACCTGTCCGGAGATCTGAGCGGCGCCAAAATGCTGGTGAATAAGGCTGGTATCAGCTATGATAACCTGCTGCGCCTGATGAAGAACGACACCGTTTCCATTGTCTATGGCACTGATGTTGTAGAAGTGCTCAAGGGCGTGAAGAACCCCACCGAGCTGAAAAATATCCGTGAAGCCCATGTATGGGACGGTGTGGCAATGGCCAACTTCTGGGTCAAGCTGCAAAAGCGCATGGATGCAGGAGAGGCAGTCAGCGAATATGACGTGTGCCTGATGCTTTCTGCCGAGCGCGCCAAAATGCCGGAGAATAAGGGCGACAGCTTTGACACCATTGCAGGCTACGGCCCCAACGCTGCCATGATGCACTATGGCCCTACCGCAGAGAAGTCCGATATGCTGCAAAAGAAGGGCTTTTTGCTCATCGATTCCGGCGGACAGTATCTGACCGGTACCACCGATGTAACCCGTACTTTTGTCATGGGCCCCATCAGTGAGGAAGAAAAGACCGACTTCACCCGTGTTCTCAAGAGTCACATTCAGCTGGCTATGGCTGTGTTCCCGGAGGGAACCAAGGACGGTATGCTGGATTGCCTGGCCCGTCAGCAGGTTTGGAAATATGGTCTGGACTATCGCTGCGGCACCGGTCACGGTGTGGGCTTCTTCGGCGGTGTACATGAAGGCCCCCAGAGTTTCAGCCCGCGTTCTTCCGGCGTGCTGCAAGAGGGCATGACCATCACCAACGAGCCCGGCCTGTATCTGGAAGGCAAGTACGGTATCCGCACCGAGAACCTGCTGGAAGTGGTGTTCTGGAAAGAAACCGAGTATGGCCGCTTCCTGAAGCTGGAGCCCATGACCTTGTTCCCCATTGACCGCAAGGCCATTGATGTGGAACTGATGACCCGCGAAGAGCTGGATTATCTGAATGCCTACCATCAGAAGGTATACAAGGCATTGGCGCCCCATGTGGAGCCTGAGACACTGCCCTGGCTGGAGGAAGCCTGCCAGGCACTGTAAACGACTGAAAGAAACCCGGAATGTCCATGCGGATATTCCGGGTTTTGATTTGAGAAGATTTTTGACATAACAGTTAAAAAAAACATAGGAAATCCCGGGGAAGTCTGCTACAATATTGACAGAATTCTGTCTTGGAGAGGAGTAAAAGCAAATGGCAGTCTATCAAAATCCTGTAATCAAAGGGTATAATCCAGACCCCAGTATTTGTCGTGTGGGAAAGGACTATTATCTGGTAACTTCTACTTTTGAATTTTTCCCCGGTGTACCGGTGTATCACAGCCGCAACCTGACGGATTGGAAGATGATCGGTTATTGCCTCACCCGAGACAGCCAGCTTCCCCTTGAAAAGTGCCGCTGTTCAGGTGGAATCTATGCACCGACCATTCGCTATCACGATGGGACTTTTTATATGATTACCACGAACGTCTCTCATGGTGGGAACTTTATTGTCTATGCAGAAAATCCCGCTGGCCCGTGGTCAGAGCCGCAGTGGGTCGATCAGGCGGGAATTGACCCTTCCCTGTTGTTTGATGACGACGGAAAAGTTTATTTTTGCGGTACCCATAACGATAACGGCCGTTCTTCTATTGTGCTGTTTCAGGTAAATCCCAAAACCGGTGAGCGATTGAGCGAAAAAACCGTTATTACTCACGGCACAGGGGAGAAGTGTCCGGAAGCACCGCATCTGTACAAAATCAACGGATGGTATTATCTGATGATTGCAGAAGGCGGTACGGAGTACGGTCATATGGAGACGATTTTCCGCAGCCATAACGTGGAAGGCCCGTATGAATCCTGCCCGCATAATCCTCTGATCTGCCATCGTCAGGCAGATACTTTACCGATTCAGGCTACCGGCCACGGTGATTTGCTGGAAGATGAGAACGGGAACTGGTGGATGGTACATCTGGGAATCCGTCCGCTGGGGCATGCCATGCTTCACAACTTGGGGCGCGAAACTTTCCTGACGCCGGTTCGTTGGGAAGGCGGCTGGCCGGTTGTGGGAGAAGAGCGGCATACTGCGATGGAAATGACGGCTGTTTTGCCTGGAGATGATACAGCAGTTATCCCCGCTGTTGATTTTGAGGACGATTTTACAGATGGTTCATGGAAATTAGATTGGAACTTTGTACGCAATCCGTATCGTGAACGTTATGTTTGTGAAAACGGAGAACTCTGCCTGCGCGGCGGGGAAGAGACCCTGAGTGATTTTGTCCCGACTTTTATGGGCGTTCGCCAGAAGGAATTTGAAATGGCAGCAGAGACCTGTTTGACAGCAGCTCTGCAAGATGGCGGCCGAGCTGGTTTGACTGCATTTTACAATATGGAATATCACTACGAAGTTTATACCAAACGTATCGGAGATTGTCAAAAAGTAGGCCTTTCCTGGACAGTCCATGGTATGACAGGCGGCTGTGAATCGGATACCGTGGAAAGTACGCAGCCTGTGATGTTCCGCGCAGAAACCGGGCGGGAAGAATATCGATTCTATTATCGCACAGAGAAAACTGATTGGAAGCTTTTGGGAACTTGTGCAACAGCAGGCTTGTGCACAGAAGGAACCCGTATGATGACTTTTACTGGAACCTATCTGGGCGTATTTGCAGAAAAGGGAGAAGGCAGATTTCAGTATTTTTCTGCAAAAGAAATTTAAAAAACAATAAAATGGCTCTTCCACAGTATTGAGTGGAAGAGCCATTTTATATTGAAGTTATTCTGATTAATTGATGCGCCCTGTCTCCAAAATCAGCGGAACATTGGGCAAAGCGTTTTCCAAATAAGCGCTGTATTCCTTTTTCCAGCTGGGGGTAACCACAGCGCTGCCCAAAAATCTCTTTACGGCCTGAAGGGAAGCCAGGTTGTCCTGGTCGGAAATTGCAGGGTCAGGCTGCCAAGAGCACTTGCAGTTGAGACAGTTAGCCATTTTCAGCAGAGAGCAAACACTCTGTGCGCTGTCAGTCAAAGAATTCGGGCGACAAATCACCTGAACCTCGATGTCGAAGATATTTGCCATATCACAGATGGTGCGCAGCTCCTGTGCGGCCTTGTTAACGGTATTATAATCAGCATCAGCAGATGCGATCGGTAGGGGCTGAATGCGGACGATAGAAGCATGCAGCGCAAACGCAGAATCCATTACTGGCATGAAAAGCTCCTGAATGTTTCGCTTATCTCCCAGCGTGTAATTGGAAACGAGAGAAAACGGCGTCAGTTTTTCGTTGATTGTGTTCCAATACGCGTTGGTGGCATCTTTTGTGTGTCCGGCCTGCAGATGGGCGGTATCATCCCATTCGATACCGGCAGCGCCTGCTTCTTTTGCCAACCCAAACAAATCCTGTGTAGGAATTTCGGGGTACTGTATCGTAGAAAAGACAACCATTTTGGATCGTTCGCTCCTTTACAATAACATAAAAAATATTCCATCATATGTATTATTGCGGCTGCTATCAGGATATCTGTACACATTATAACACGATATTCTGGCAGGTTCAAGAAGAAGCACCATTTTTTTCATTCTTCTCTCAATTTTAAGAAGATTTTCCTGAGGCCTTGGTGGAGATATTTTATGAAAATTAATTTAATTATCTTACTTTTATTGAAATAAATTATTTTAAATATTAAAATAGCATACAGTGAAACAATGAAGAGGAGCAGAAAATTTACCTGCGGCGTTGCGATTCATTTCAGAATACGGTATGATAAAGATATCAGTAAATGAGAAGGTCTGCCGGGAATGGGCAGATTTTTTGCAAAAGGAGGAAGGCATATTGAAGCAATACAAAAGAAAACTGACCGTGTTGGGAATCATCATATCTCTGGCTGTGCTTGTGTGTGGTTGTGGTGAAAATTCTCCGAAACCGGAAGAAAGTGAACCATCCTCTGTTGTCAGTCAGACACAGGTTTTTACTTGTTTAGGGACATGGGAGATTACCAGCGCACAGCAGGATGGGCTGGGAGTTGATCTGGAAAGTGTGTTGGAAGAACTTGGTGGAAACATGAAACTTACCCTGCAAAAAGATGGAACTGTCTACGCCCGGATCAAAAATGCCTCCATGGATGGGACATGGTCGCAAAATGAAAACCAGATTACAGTAATTATCAGCAATGGTGAAACTGTTGAGCTGGAAGCGGTGGATGAGACACTGCAAATGGAGTGGGGAAAGGTTACATTGATTTTTGAAAAAACCGCCTGATGCCTGTGGGGCATTTTTGCGGAAGAGAGGGAGCGAATGTGTTGAATACACAAATTCAAAAACAGGCTGCAGCATGGATGCAGCAGCATCGGGAAGAAATTGTACGCGATATTTTTCGTCTGGTACGGATTCCCAGCATTTCCAACCCGGGAAGCGGAGTGGAGCCCTTTGGACAGCCGTGCCGCGATGTGTTGGACGAGATGCTGCAAATTGGACGCGAACAGGGATTCCATACGAAAAATTATGAGTATCGCTGTGGTGCATTGTGGCTGGAAGGAACGGAAGAGGATGCAGAAAACAGCATCGGCTTCTGGGGACATCTGGATGTAGTGCCGCCTGGAAACAACTGGGAGTATTCGCCGTTTGAGCCGTTTGAAAAAGATGGCTGGCTGATCGGCCGCGGCGTGGAGGATAACAAGGGTTCTACCGTAGCGATTTTGTACCTGATTCGCTGCTTGAAAGAGCTTGGCATCACGGGAAAATACCCGCTTCGCTTGTTTGTGGGCTGCGATGAAGAACGCGGGATGGAAGACGTGACCTGGTTTGCAAAAAATCATCCCTGCCCGAAAATCTCCATTGTCGTAGACAGCAGCTTCCCGGTATGCTATGGCGAAAAGGGAATTATTGAAACAACCTTGAAGGCAGCAGAGCCTTTCAGTGAAGAAGTCATTTCTTTGCAAGGCGGTCTTGCCAGCAACATTGTTCCCGATGTTGCTGAAATCTGTGTACGCCGTTCAGAACGCGCGCAAAACGCCCTGACCCTTCTCCCAAAAGAGCTGGATGTGGTGGAAGAAGAAGAGTTCCTGCGCATTACCGCTCGCGGAAAGGCCGGGCATACAGCATTCCCGGAAGGCAGTCTTAATGCTATCGAGCGCCTGATAAAAGGCATTTTGTATGCGGAGCTTTTGCCCGATGCGGACGCAGAAAAGCTTTTCTTTATGGCACA
The DNA here is from genome assembly GCA_946484175.1 of uncultured Clostridia bacterium. GTDB lineage: Bacteria > Bacillota > Clostridia > Oscillospirales > Acutalibacteraceae > Heritagella_A. Next base: position 9,429 of record CAMLSX010000014.1, on the reverse strand, counting down.
GGCAGCGCAGGATTGTTATGGGCGCGGGCTGCATATTGCCTGCAAAGATGAGCTTTCGGGTGATTTGACCTGTGTGGGCAGTATGTGCGGAATGGATGATTCCCGCCGCCCCTGGCTCCATTTCAACATCCGCTATCCGATTACAGCTGATGCAGGCTGGCTGGAGGAACAAATCCGCAGTGCAGGCGCTGCATGGGGCTTTGCACCGGAACAGTTGGAGGTCAATGGCCCGAACTATTTCCCGAAAGAAAATCCGGCGGTCGAAATCCTTTCCCGTGCGTACGCCGATATTACCGGAGACAACACAGAGCCCTTTGTGATGGGCGGCGGTACCTATGCCCGTAAGCTGCCGCGTGCATTTGCTTATGGCCCTGGATTCCCGGGAGAAGAGAAGAACCCGCCGATGGTTCAGCCGGAACACGGCGGCGCACATGGGCCGGATGAAGCACTGTCTTTGGAGAGCCTGTTCCGCGCAGCAGAAATTATTGCAGTCGGAATCGCCGACTTGGAAGAAGCGGATTGGTAAAAAATAGGGAGGAAGAGTGTATCATGAAGAAACCAAATGTATTATTTATTCTTACCGATGACCAGCGGTTTAATACCATTCATGCGCTGGGGAATCCCGACATCATTACGCCGAATCTTGACCGGCTGGTAAATATGGGAACCACCTTTACACAGGCGCACATCCCGGGCGGTACTTCCGGGGCGGTTTGTATGCCCAGCCGTGCGATGATCAATTCGAGCAAACTGCTGTTTCATCTGAACGGCGCAGGCGAGAGTATTCCAAAAGATGACTGCACCATGGGACAGTGTTTCCGCGAAAACGGATATCGGACAATCGGTATTGGCAAATGGCACAACGGGATTGAGTCGTATCAGAGAAGCTTTTCAGACGGTGACGAAATCTTTTTTGGCGGAATGTGGGATCACTGGAATGTGCCGGTCAACAGCTATCATGCAGACGGTGTGTACGACCATATTATCCGCGTAACCCCCAATTTTACAGCCTGTAACCATCCGATGAAAACCGTCGCAGAGCGAGTGACTGCCGGTGTACATTCTACCGAGCTGTTTACTGATGCGGCTGTCCGGTTTTTACAGGAAAAGCATGAAGAGCCGTTTTTCATGTATCTGGCCATGCTGGCTCCGCATGACCCGCGTACCATGCCCGAAAAGTACCGCGAGATGTATGACCCCGAAAAGCTGACGCTGCCTGAAAACTTCTGTGCAGAGCATCCGTTCTTCTATGGTGTGGACTTGAAGACGAACGAGGCGCGTGATGAGAACCTGGCAGCACACCCCCGCAGTGAACAGGAAGTCCGAAACCATTTGGCGGATTACTATGCCATGATTTCTCATATTGACGACCATGTTGGCAGATTGTTGGATACCCTGGAAGAAACCGGCCAGCTGGAAAATACGATCATCGTCTTTACCGGCGATAATGGGCTTGCTGTGGGATGTCATGGCCTGATGGGAAAACAAAGCCTGTATGAGCACAGCGTTCGCGTTCCGCTGATTTTTGCCGGCCCGGGTATTCCCCAAAACTGCCGGCGCGATGCACGGCTCTATCTTCTGGATCTATTCCCGACACTGTGCGGGCTGTGTGGCCTTCCGGTTCCGGAGTCTGCAGAGGGCTGCGACTTTTCAGCTTCTGTGACGCAGGGAGAAGATGGCCGCGAGGTGCTCTATCTGGCCTATACAGACCTTATCCGTGGTGTGAAGGATGACCGGTATAAGCTCGTTTTGTACCGGATGTGCCCGGAAAACAATCAGCTTTTTGATTTACAGGAAGACCCGGCCGAAACGGTCAATTACTATCACGACCCGGCATTTTCAGAGCATCGGGCTCGTTTGGAACGGCTTTTGCAGGAACAGCGGGCAATTTGGGAAGACCGAAAAGACAACGGTTATTCCTACCGATTCTGGGGAGGCGGCGCAGACAGCGGACATATTGGATAATTAAAAATGTACTGAGAATTGCTTTGAGGGGAAATCCTGCCACAGGATTTCCCCTCAAAAATTTTCTGTCGAGATTATAACAGAGTAAAATGGTTTTTATGGTATTGGATTACCCCATCTTTTTGCATACGGGAAAGGACAGCAGACAGCGCGCTGCGGTCAGCTGCCAGATAGTCGGCCATCCCCTGACGGTCAAAGGGGAGCTGCACGCTGGAGCTTCCCTGTACTTGTACCTGTTCTTCCAAAAATGAAAGCACTTTTTCACGCAGGGAGCGCTGTGAAAGGTGCTCCAGCCGCCCGGTAAGAAAGCGGTTGCGTGTGGCCAGAATTTTTAACAGGTTCGCGGTAAGCTGTCGATGAAATACACAGGCTTTTTGACAGGGAGAAAGAAAACGGCGATAGTCAAGCCAAAGTACCATACTGTCGGCAGCAGCCATTACGGTGACGGAAAGCGGCATTGCACCACACACAAATGCTTCTGCAAACAGTTCCCCCGGAAGAACCTGTGCCACCAGCGTTGCGTTGCCATGATGATCTTCTTTGAGAATCTGTACAGTACCCGATACCAGGATTCCAAACCGTTCGCAGAGCTCTCCGGCGTGCAGAAGGATTTCCTGCCGCTGATAGCTCTTTTCATATCCGTTCAGGCATTTCAGCAGCGCAGGAAGCTCCTCGGCGGCAATTCCCCGAAACAGGGGGCAGGGCAGAAGGGAAGCAGTCTCCATCAAATTTCTCCTTTTTTCCTGTTTTGTTGTAATTACAACGTACTAGATGGCTTTATTGTACTATGATAAAAGCACCAAGTCAACCAATATCCGAACCCCATCGACCTTTAAGGAGGAATTCATATGATACGCAAAATTATCCGGATTGATGAAGAACGCTGCAATGGCTGCGGGCTGTGCGCACAGGCCTGCCATGAAGGGGCGATTGAAATGGTCAACGGAAAAGCACGATTGACCCGCGAAGACTATTGCGACGGTCTGGGCGATTGTCTGCCGGCTTGTCCTACTGGCGCTATTCGCTTTGAAGAACGTGAAGCTCCCGCATATGATGAAAAAGCAGTACAGGCTGCAAAGGCGAAAAAGCAGGCAGCAGAGGGCGGTGTGCTTCCGTGCGGATGTCCGGGTTCACAGTCGAGAGCGATTGCCCGGCCAGAGGCTTCCTGCTCCTGTGCAGAGACAGAAGCTGCGCCGGTACAAAGCCAGCTTTCCCAGTGGCCGGTACAGATTAAACTCGCACCGGTGAACGCCCCGTATTTCGACGGTGCTTCCCTTTTGATTGCGGCAGACTGCACTGCTTATGCATACGGCAATTTTCATAATCGCTTCATCCGTGGGCGTGTCACGCTGATTGGATGCCCCAAACTGGACGAGGGCGATTATACAGAAAAGCTGACCGAAATCCTTCGCCGCAATGATATCCGCAGCCTGACCATCGTTCGTATGGAAGTGCCGTGCTGCGGAGGAATTGAACGCGCGGCCAAAACAGCCCTTCAGCAGAGCGGAAAATTTATCCCGTGGCAGGTGGTGGTCATTTCCACAGACGGCCGTATCCTTTCTGAATAAAGCATAAAAAGAGAGCTTTCAGCAGACAAACTGTTGAAAGCTCTTTTTTTATTATGTCTCGGAACCGGGAGCATCGTGTGCCAGCTGGGGCCATACCGTGAGCATCATTGTGAGGAAACAGGCGCCGCCGCCGATAAAGTTGGAAATCGGTTCGGCCAAAAATACACCGTTTACCCCCAAGCCACCGATCATTGGCAGGAAGATGGTGAGCGGGATGACAATAATGGCTTTGCGGAACAGGGAGAAAAAGACCGCCTGTTTGGAACGTCCCAAGGCTACAAAAGTTGACTGACCGGCAAATTGCAGCGACATCATGAAAAAACCAAAGAAATACAGGTGCATAGCCGGAACACCTTTTTCAATCAAAGTGGGGTCGCTGTTGAAAAGATGGATAAAGGCTTCGGGGAAGAGGAAGGTTACTCCCCATGCAACGATGGTATAGAGAATACAGACAATAGAGGTGAAACGGATTCCCTTGCGGACACGTGTAAATTTACCTGCGCCGTAGTTAAAGCCCATCACAGGCTGCGCACCGTTGGTGATTCCATTGACAGGCAGGGTGAGAATTTCGCGCACAGAATTGATAACCGTCATAATACCGACATACAAATCCCCGCCATATTGATACAGCGTGGCATTGCATACCACCTGCACAGAACCATTGGTCACAGCCATGATAAAGCCCGACATTCCCAGCCCGGTAATTTCACGGATCAGAGGAAAGTTCAGGCGCATATCTTTTAAATTGATGCGGTAAATGGTCTGTTTTCCGGTCAGGAAACGGAGTACCCAGGCGGCAGAAAGCCCCTGTGAAATCACAGTTGCCAGTGCTGCTCCGCGAACTCCCATATTCAGCAGAAAAATAAAAATCGGGTCAAGGACAATATTGACAATCGCGCCCAAAAGCACGGTCAGCATTCCGATTTTCGAAAATCCCTGTGAATTGATAAAACTGTTCATTCCCAGACTGACCATGACAAAAACACTGCCGACCAGATAGATGCTGATGTAATCATCCGCATAAACAAAGGTTTCAGAGCTGGCGCCAAAGGCGTACAGAATCGGTTCTTTAAACAGAAGGCAAACGACGGTGAGAATGACACCTGATAACAGCAGCATCGAAAAGGAATTTCCCATAATCTGCTGTGCACGGGCATGTTCCCCTTTGCCGCGCGCAATGGAGCACAAAGGCGCGCCGCCCATTCCGAACAGATTGGCGAATGCAGAAATGATGGTGATAATGGGAAATGTCAGTCCCAACCCGGTAAGCGCCAGCGTGGAAGCATTGGGCAGATGGCCGATGTAGATTCGGTCTACCACATTGTAAAGGACGTTGATTACCTGTGCCAGCGTCATCGGGATAGCCAGATTCAGAATGTTTTTTGCAACACTCCCTTTTGAAAAGTCATTTTTCAAATCCATCAGCTCCTGTTTTTCACATACATTTTACATTTATCCTTTTTATTATACTTCTTTGGTCAAAAATCTACAAGTATGGGAGCTATATACAGAAAGAGTATGTTTGACTTGTGTAGATGATAGGAGTATCTACAGATAATTTGCTTTAAAAATTAAAAAAATATATTTTTGTAGATAATAAATGTAATTTTATCACAAACAACAGCTGTTAAAAGTGATATAATAAAGAAAAGGAGGCGAAAAATCCATGAAACAGTATGTTTGTTCTGTTTGCTCTTATACTTATGATGAGAGCAAGGGGATTCCTGAAGCCGGTATTGCGCCAGGAACCCGTTGGGAGGATCTTCCCGATGACTGGAAATGTCCCTGGTGCGGCGCTGGAAAAGAGTCTTTTGCAGAAAAGAAAGATGCAGCAACCGAAACGGAGGTTCCTGCCAAATCGTCCGTTAAACCGCATGTCGAGAAAGAGCTGTCCCCTATGGAAATGAGCGTGATTTGTTCCAATCTGGCAAGGGGCTGTGAAAAGCAGTATCTGCCGCAGCAGGCAGAAGCATTCAAAAGGCTGGCGGAATTCTTCCGCCAAAAGGCCGAACCGGAAGAGCAGCCTGGCACTGACAAATTACTGCAGTTGATTGATGACGATTTATCAGTTGCCTATCCTTATGCAAACGTTGTTTCTGCCAAAGATCGGGGAGCATTGCGCAGTCTGGTCTGGAGCGAGAAAGTGACCCGAATGCTGCAATCGCTGCTGAACCGTTACCGACAGGAAGGAGAAAGGATGCTTCAGAATACCGGGGTGTATGTATGCAGCGTCTGTGGGTTTGTCTATGTTGGAGATCGTGCTCCGGAAATTTGCCCGGTCTGTAAGGTGCCGTCCTGGAAATTTGAAAAGGTGGAAGGGAGGAAGGAATAATGGCTGAAAAATATGCAGTGCGTAATTTGCGCCTTTGTACCAAAGATTGCCTGTGTCTGTATGTATGTCCGACAGGGGCCACCGATACCGAGAACAGCATTATTGACGTATCCAGGTGCATTGGCTGCGGCGCTTGTGCTGATGCCTGTCCGTCTGCAGCTATTTCCATGGTTCCTAAAGCATATCCACCCCAACAGCCCAAAATAGATGACGTTACAGAGGCCCTGCGCTCCTTGATTCAAAGTAAAGTACAGGCAGAAAATCTTGCATCCCAGCTGCCGGATGCTTTGAGTGTGGCAATAGAAAAGTCCTCTCGCCTGATGGCGGAGGATTTGTGCCGGGAAGCAGGATTTATGCTTCCGCAAAGCGGGAACAGCAGGAGATTTTTGGAAAGTATTCAGAATTATCCGGATATTCCCCGGAATGATGTAGAAGAATTGCTGCGGACCATTGATTTCAATGAAAATACGGAAAGCCCAAAACAGGAAGAAAAATTGGAAAAATGGAAATGCTCTGTATGTGGTTATGTACATGAAGGTCCGCTGCCGGATGATTTTAAATGTCCGGTTTGTGGACAGCCTGCTTCTGCGTTTATAAAAATTGAATAAATCTGCAGCGTGTCTTTTGATCGTCTGAAAATCAAACCCCTGCATATGGTTTTATTGCCATATGCAGGGGCTTTTTTGATGGAGAGCGCGTTTCATTACCAAAGAGGAACCGCTTATTTGCCCCTGCATATACTGATAAAGGAAACCGATATGATACGAAAGGAGCCAATGAAGATGGATGATTTCCGTATAGATGAAACCTGTCGTGCAGACGGCGGCATATCTCCTTTGCCAAAAGATCCACAGGTTGCCATGGCATATGTGCCCTTCCAACAGCTGGGTACGGTTTATCCTGCCGAAAAAGCACTGGATGCCGGTACGCTGTTTCCCGAATTAGACAAGCCTTTTTATGGAAGGAGAGGTGAACCCCGTTGAGCCAGCAGGAAAGAATGATGCGTCAGCTTTCTTCCATGAAGTTTGCAGCGTGGGAGCTGCACGTGTTTCTGGATACCCATCCTGGAAACTGCGAGGCTGCAAAGAAGCTGGACGAGTACCGCAAGAAGATTGAAGTTCTCACCAAACAATACGAGGACGCATATGGACCGATTCACGAAACGACCAACCAGGCCAGCCGCTGGGCGTGGATCAGTGGGCCATGGCCGTGGGAAACCGGGGAAGAGGAGGATGATGACTGATGTTTGTCTATGAAAAGCGGTTGCAATATCCCATTAAGATCAAAAATCCAAATCCGGCTCTCGCCAAACTGATCATCAGCCAGTATGGCGGGCCGCATGGGGAACTGGGCGCTTCTCTGCGTTATCTCAGCCAACGGTATAATATGCCGTATCCAGAGTTAAAAGCAATCCTCACCGATATTGGCACCGAAGAACTGGGACATCTGGAGATGGTAGGTGCCATTGTGTATCAGTTGACCCGCAACGTCAGCCCGGAAGATATCAAAAAAGCTGGGTGGGACGCCTATTTTATCGATCACACGACCGGCGTATATCCTGTTGCAGCCAGCGGCACACCTTTCAGTGCAGACAGCATTGCGGTGACAGGAGACCCCATTGCCGATTTGAACGAGAACCTCGCAGCAGAGCAAAAAGCCCGATTGACGTATGATAATATCCTGCGTTATGCCGACGATCCGGATGTTCGGGAACCCATCAAGTTTTTACGTGCTCGAGAGATCGTTCACTACCAGCGATTTGGTGAAGGCTTGCGGATTTTGACCGATAAACTGGACAGCCGGAACTTTTATGCTTTCAACCCCTCGTTTGACAAAAAGAAAAAGTCATAACAAGTATGGGAGACTCGATTCTGCATTTTCGATACTGACTGCATGAAAAGACCCCTGAATATCTAACGCTTCAAACGTTTGCAGATATTCAGGGGAATTTTTATCGCTTTATTTTTTACAATAAATCTCCAAACAGAGGATTTTGGTAGACGCCCTCAGCATTCAGACGTTTAAAGGCTTCTCGAACTGAGTGTAAATCGTCTTTGTAGGTGATGCCGAACCAGGTGTCGTGTGTTTCCAGAACTTTTACAGAGATTTCTTTTCGCTGTAAAAGCTGGCCAATCAAAATTGGGAGAAGATATTCCCGTTTGGAAAGGTCGCCACCTTCACGGAAGAATTCCCGGAATTCCCGATCCAAAACCGTAAGAAACTCAGGTGTTAACCCCCACATATTCATAGAAACATGTGTTTCAGGGTCAATAGGAGTCTGTCCGATTTCAGTTACAATGGCAGCACCATTGTATGTTTTTAAAATTCCTGTGGTTTCCGCAATGTTTTCCAGGTATCCCTGTTCGTTTACGGTGCATAAGCCGCGTGTTACCGTGCCATTTTCGCTCAATGTATTTTTCAGAATAAAGCCCGCCATACAAAAACTGTTGGGTTTTTCGGGGGTATACTGCTGTAAAAAAGCATAAATATTGCGAAATGCTTCTTTTCCGTAATAATCATCAGCATTGATTACCGCAAAAGGCCCTTTAATCAAATCGCGGCAGCAAAGAACTGCTTGTCCTGTTCCCCAGGGCTTTTGACGATTGGGCGGAAGAACACAACCTTCCGGCAGGTCATCTTTTTCCTGAAAAGCATAGGCTACTTTTACACCGAGCTGGCTGCAAAAAGATTCTATTCGATGGCCGATCACATCCATAAAATCTTCCTGCAAATCTTTACGGATAATAAAAACTACTTTGTTAAATCCCGCTTCGATAGCATCGTGGATAGAGTAGTCCATAATAATTTCCCCATTGGGTCCTACCGGCTCCAGCTGTTTGATACCGCCCCCAAAACGCGAACCAATACCGGCAGCCATAACTGCTAAAGTAATTTCCATACTGCTCCCTCTATTTCCTTAAAATAATCAATTGACGGAGTTGCTTGCCTTACCCATGTTGTCTTTATTATATCGTCAAACGCAGCGTATCGCAAGGGTATGCCGGGCAAAAAAGAAACATTTCTTTTATATTTAAGAATGTGAATTTTCTAAAAAACATTTTATAGTTTTTACACATAAGTTTCCTTTATAATTTCACAAACTTTTAAAAATATTCATTATAAAATATAATAAAATTTTAAATGATATTGTATGATAAAAAAAGAGGTACTGCCCGATGTTTACATATCGAACAGCACCTCTTTATGTTTTGAGACAGTGAATAAACTGATATTTCAGTTTATTCTGTTTTTATCCTTCAAAACCGTTCTTTTTCTTCAGGATAACGATTGCACCAGCGGCAGTAATCAGCATAGTTCCTACGGCAACTGCGATAGGAGTGTTGTCACCGGTCTGGGGAGCATTGGTTTCTTCCTCAGTTTTGGAGGACTCAGAATTGCTGGTTTCAGAAGAATTGTTGGAGTCGCTGGGCTCAGAAGGCTCGCTGGGCTCAGAAGGCTCGCTGGGCTCAGAAGGCTCGCTGGGCTCAGAAGGCTCGCTGGGCTCAGAAGGCTCGCTGGGCTCAGAAGGCTCGCTGGGCTCAGAAGGCTCGCTGGGCTCAGAAG